>JAUZQZ010000012.1 GCA_030950745.1 Mariprofundaceae bacterium
ACTGGCATATTTATAGGCTATTGACAGCGTGCACTTCAGCCCTACAGTTCGGCCTCCTTAACGCGGGGTGGAGCAGTGGTAGCTCGTCGGGCTCATAACCCGAAGGTCGTTGGTTCAAATCCAGCCCCCGCAACCAAATAAACAAAGGACTTACGTCACTCGGCGTAAGTCCTTTTTCTTTTTTGGGTCAATGTCGGTTCTTGGATTTAATCCGGTATGGATAGATATTTGAAGCCCGATTAGCATCGCCCCATGTTGAGCGTCCCCCCTCAGAAACAACCGCTTTCCGTCAGTGAATTGACCGTATGCATCAAACAGGTACTTGAGCAGGGCTTTTCCAGTGTACGTGTGTTGGGAGAAATCTCGCGCCTGAACCGGCAAACGTCGGGACATATGTATTTCACTATCAAGGATGAGGGTGCGACGCTTTCAGCCGTGATCTGGAAATCAACCGCTCAGCGCCTCGAGCAACCGCCGGAGGAAGGTCAGCAATATATCTTCACCGGGCATATTTCTCTTTATCCACCGCAGGGCCGTTATCAACTCATTGTTTCCAGTCTGGAGCTTGCCGGAAGTGGTGCGCTGGCTATTGAATTCGAGCGGCGCAAGAAAGAATTTTCCGAACGCGGATGGTTTGCACCCGAAATCAAGTACCCGGTCCCTTCCTTTCCCCGCCATATCGGCATTGTCACCTCGGAAACAGCCGCAGCCTTACAGGATGTAAAAAAAGTCCTTTCTACCCGTCCCGGATGGCTGCAACTGACGCTGTCGCCCACTCTGGTACAGGGGAGTGCCGCCGCATCACAAATCGCCCACGCTCTGAAACGTTTACAGAACATGCAGAACAAACCGGATGTGATCTTACTGGTGCGCGGCGGTGGTAGCCCGGAGGATTTATGGTGCTTTAACGAAGAGACTGTGGTTCGCGCCATTGTCGAGTGTGATATCCCCGTTATCACCGGTATCGGGCACGAAATAGACATCAGTCTTGCCGATTTTGCCGCAGACAAACAGGCTGCCACACCGTCCAATGCCGCCGAAATCGCCTGTCCGGACAGAGAGACTTTGCGCAAACAGATGCCACGGATTGCCCTGTTACAACAACTGATGCACCATTTGCTGGCTGATGCTCAAAAAGGTCTAAATAACCAGAACATTCGTTTACAACATGTCTGGACCCGCGCTCATGATGCGTGGCGTATGCATCTGGAACGGCAACACCAGTCCCTTTGCCTGCTTACCTCACAACAGATACAACTGGCAAGGCAGTGCCTTGAACAGGAACAGGGCCGTCTTGCAGCATTAAATCCGATAGCCGTACTGAAACGTGGCTACACCGTAAGCTACGGTCCGGATGGTCAGATACTCACACATGCTGCTTGTGTAAAGCCGGACGATGCCGTGCGCGTACATTTTCAAGACGGCGATATACACACCCAGGTCAAGTCCGTGGAGGTTCTATCATGACCGGAACGTGTGTGTTCATTGCCAGTTTGTTCAGAGCATTCCTTGTATTGATTATACTAAATATAGCACTCGGAACGCAATATGTAACAGCCCATGAATGGCATACGATTCAGGGTGATGTCGTTCGTGTGGATGCGACGCTGACCGGTCAGCACGTCAGCCTTCACTGCTTTGGAAAAAACTGGCCGGTCAAGATGGTTTCCAAAGACCACTGGATCGGGTGGATTGGCGTTGATCTGGGCCAGAAACCCGGCAATTATTCTCTCCGCTGGGTATCGGCAGGTCAGAAAGAATCCGGTCACCTGCATATAAGTCAGGGCAAGTTCCGTGTCTCCCGAATCGAAGTGAAAAAGAAAATGGCGGTTTTCGATGCCAAGGCTCTGGCTCGTATCCGCGCTGATCAGGCTGCCATCAAAAAAACCTATGTGATGCAAGTAAATGCAACGCCGGATATTAGTATTACCGAACACCCGGTTCATGGCCCCGTTTCAACACCTTTCGGGGCAAGACGCTATGTCAACGGTAAACCTCGATCTCCCCATTCAGGACTGGATATCGCCGCACCTGAAGGCACACCCATCATCAATCCCCTGGCTGGCCGCGTACTTCTGGCTGAATCCATGTTCCTGAACGGCAATACGATCGTCATAGGGCATGGACGAGGGCTGGTGATGGTGTATTCGCACTTGAAGAGCCTGCATGTGCATAAGGGTGCATGGATCAAAGCCGGAGAAACAATTGGTGAAGTAGGCCAGACCGGCCGCGCCACCGGACCACACCTGCACTGGGGGGTACGTTTCAATGGCGCCCGCATTAACCCGGATTCACTACTGGTGCATGCTGGCGGCCTTGCGATGCGATTGGTACTTCTCATCCGGTCATAATGTGCTATAAATTACGCTTGTCCCTCATTGCCTGTCGGACGGAGAGCAAGCTTACTTTCAGGGAGCCATATGCAAGGACAAAGCCTGTTTGATATCACTGATGAAACGCACCATATCGAGCTATTCCTCGGCGAATATGACTGTGATGTGCCTTTCGGTGGTGGTGAAATGGAGCGTGTCGGCGTATCGCTTACCACGGACTCACCACGCTCTGGACACGGCATCCCCGTTCTCCGCTTGCAAGGCGGACATCAGATGGATTTCACCGCGCATGAGCAAACACCTGCCGGACATGCTGCCAAGCTGGTGGCTGACTGGCTTGAGCATAACGATCCCGTGAGCGCAGTCCGCCATGTAGCCGAACTTTTCCTGTGGCAATGGCCCGGTATCCGGCAAACTGAAGACGGCCACTGGCAACTGAGCAGCCACGACGAACGCAGTGCCAGTTTCTCCGGTACCATGGTGGATTGGGAGGGTACGGTCATCGCAGACGATGCGGCGGATGCGGGTCTGCCTAAAGAAAAAATTATTCAAAGTGTCAACGTGCAGGTTCTGCCCTACGGATTCTGCCGCGAGGCATTGCAGGCCATTGACTCCATCAACAAAGCTTTACAAAACCAATCATTGGAATCAGAGGTTTAATATGAGCAAGACTGTCAAGGTACTCATTGTCGAAGATGAATCGACTGTGCAAAGTATTCTGGCTGCATTCTTTCAACGTTACCTGGGAGAAAGGGGCATGACGGGTGATATCAGAACACTGACAGATCCGGTGCAGGGATTGTTTGATCTTTCCACCAATGGTGAACAATACGGAGCCATTTTGCTGGATGTACGGCTTCCCAAGCTGACGGGAGATGAAATTTATAACAGTATCGAGCAGGTCAACCCGAATTTACTAAAGCGAATCCTGTTTGTTACCGGCTATCCGGATGATTTAACCGACCGCTGGCCGGACAGGAAACTGAATATTCTTGAAAAACCGTTCCGTTATCAGGCTTTTGAAGAACAAATCGGAGGTATTCTGATTTGACCACCCTGCCTGTTCGCTTCCCTTCAAATTTATGACATCCATGTTAACAAAATGGAAAGCGGGTGCACACGAATACCGGCTGGCCCTGATCGTTGCTGTTGCAGGCTCACTGTTGCTTGTTTTGCTGCTTGTTGCACCTTCATGGTTCCTTACCGAACAACCCTCTGTGGATAACAAAGATACCCGGTCACATACACCAGCATATAACCTCCCGGTCAGGCCCTCTCAGGCGCCCGCTACGAAATCGGAAACTGGAGATAAACCCCTTACGTCATTGCCTGCCACGCACAAAACTGAAAAACAGATTGTACCGCAAGTTAAAAGGGCACCACCATTTAAAACATCACATTCTCAAGCCACTTCGATTGTTACCCAACCGCCAAAGAGTAAACACAGCCTGGCAAACGGCTATTATGTTCAGGCTGGTGCATTCAAGGATACTGCAAGAGCAAAAAAACTGGCCAACTCGCTGCAACATGCTGGCTGGCATGTGCAAACCCTCATCAAAAAGCATGGCCTGCATGCGGTGCTTGTCGGCCCCTTGAAAACCCGGAAAAAAGCCAAAAGTGCAAAGTTAAAGCTGGCAAAACAATCTGGAATCAAAGGCTTCATCATCTTCAACACTCCGGGAAATTAATCCGGATGACGTATGAATAACTCGGATTAATCATGGCCGTTGCATCAGGATGCGTAGCCGCCGGACATAAGGCCACAGCTGAGGCCGGTGCGGACATTCTGCGCGCGGGCGGTAATGCCGTGGATGCGGCGATTGCTGCTGTATGCATGTCTTTCATCGCGGAACCGGTTCTTACGGGCGCGGGCGGCGGCGGTTTTCTGCTACTGCGGCAGCCGGATGGTAAATCCGTTCTGTTTGACGGTTTTGTCCGTATGCCGAAGCACCGTATTGAAGCAGTAGAGGAACCCGATTTTCGTGCCATACCAGTGGATTTCGGTGATACCGTGCAGACCTTCCATACCGGCCGTGCCGCCATTGGAACCCCCACCCTTATGGCTCTGTTGTTTGAGGCGCATCGGAGTCATGGCCGTATTCCTATGGGGGAAGTCATTGCGCCAGCCATTCATGCTGCACGTGAAGGCGTTCGTCTGAATACCCTTCAATCCTCATTTATTCACTTGCTGGAGTCCATTCTTACCTCCGAAACGGCCTGCCGCCGACTACATGCACCGGAAGGACACCTGTTAAAAGAAGGCGAATTGTTTAAAAATGCCGATCTTGCCAACCTTCTGGAACTGCTTGTCATCGGTGGTGTGGATGAGATGTATCATGGCGATGTGGCGCAGTGCATAGCGGATGCGTGTTGTCCCGGGGGACTGCTCTCAAAACATGATTTGGAACAGGTTGAGGCCATTCGGCGGAAACCTCTTTCCATATCAACGTTGGGGGGACAGTTACTGACCAACCCCCCTCCCTCATCCGGTGGGTGTCTGATGGGATTCAGCTTTATGCTTCTGGATCAACTGGTGAAATCCGGGCGTCATGAGCCATTGAACATCCTGTTGGCCGAATGCCTGCATGCCGCCAGTCACGTCCGCAGTACTGATTTTGATAAACAGGTACATGAGGCCGGTATAGAACAACAGTTTCTGAGTGAATCCAATGTAAACAATAGTTTTAATAAAATAATACAACATATTGATTATAAAAAGAAATCAACTTATTCAGAAATCGAAAATAGACATGGAAGCACCACGCATATCAGCGTGCTGGACAAGGAGGGACAGGTGGTATCCGTTACCACCAGCAATGGCGAAGGTTCCGGTATCGTAGCGCCCGGTACGGGCATCCACCTCAATAACATGCTGGGAGAAGAAGATATCAACCCGCTGGGTTTCCATCGTCTTCCCGCCGGAGAAACACTCTCTTCCATGATGGCCCCTTCCATCTTTATCCGCAATGGCCTGCCCGCCCTTATTCTTGGCAGCGGAGGTTCAAACCGTCTGCGCAGCGCCATCTTCCAGGTCTTGTGCCGCCACATGCTACAAGACATGGATATTGAAACCGCCGTCCACTTCCCACGCCTCCATAACGAAGGAGAAGTGTTGGAAAATGAGCCGGGCTGCTTCAGCCCCGATGAAGAACATACATTGTCCGAACTTGGCTGGAATATCCGTCATTGGCAGCAACCATCTGTTTATTTTGGCGGTGTGCATGCCATTGCACTCGATGCAAAGGGACAGACACAAGCCGCTGGCGATCCCCGACGCGGCGGTGCGGTTGCGTGGGCATAATCGCGTGGGCGTAGAAGCCATAGTTGCCTTGGGTGGCAACATGGGTGATGTGCTGACCACATTTCTGTCTGCACGTAAGTGCCTTGGCAGCACCCAAGGCTTGCGAATACTTGATTCCTCCTGCGCCTATCGTTCTCCGCCCATGGGTCCTCCCGGACAACCGAATTATCTCAATGCTGTCGTATTGTTGGGTGCTGATATGGAGACTGAAATACTTTTGCAACACTTGCAGGACATCGAAAAACAGCATGGCAGGATTCGCACTGAAGAACACTGGGGGCCACGAACGCTTGATCTTGACCTCATTGCCTATAACGATACGGTCATGCAAACGAAGCACCTGACGCTGCCCCACCCGCATATGCATGAACGTATGTTTGTATTGCAGCCCTTATGCGATATCCGGCCAAACTGGCGGCATCCCGTACTGAAGCAAACAGCCAGGGAACTGTTGGAATCGCTAGCTGCAACAGGCGTTCCTCACCTCGAAGAAAGACGAACATGGTAATGCAACGCCTTCATCACAAACATATTGCCATTGAAGGCCCGATCGGCGTTGGCAAGACCACGCTGGCGCAAGCCATGGCCGATCGGCTGGGCGCTGCCACATTCTTTGAGCGTATCGACGACAATCCCTTTATCGAACTGTATTATGATGATCCCGAGCGCCATGCCCTGTCCGTCCAGTTATCCTTCCTCTTCTCTCGCCTGAAACAGTGGCAGGAATTGCATCAGCAGGAGCTTTTTCATCAGGGAATGATCAGCGATTACATCTTTGCCAAGGATCGCCTGTTTGCCACCGTCACCCTCAGCGATGCCGAATTCGCGCTGTACGACAAGGTTACGCGCGCGGTTGCCGTGGATTTGCCCCGGCCCGATTTGGTGGTTTACCTGCAATCCGATCCCAATGTCATCATGGAACGCATCAAAAAGCGCGGGCGCAGGTTCGAGAAGGGCCTGAGTCATACCTATCTGCGTCGAGTCATCACCGCCTACGATCATTTCTTTTTCCACTACAATGAAACGCCTTTGCTGATTGTTCAGACGGATAAATTGAACTTTGCCGACAAGCCTGAAGATATTGACACATTGCTCCAGCGCATCGGTGCCATGCGCTCAGGCACGGAATTCTGGGCGGATTACACAGGGTGAAATGCTAAAAAAGGTAGCGTCTCCTTTTCAGTAGCCGAAGATGACTATTTTCACGGTAGTATGAAGCGGCGGGTACTGCGTCTACTCTGGCAGCCTGATTGCCCGATAATTTTAATTATAAATAGAAATCACGAGTGATAATAATGGAGGATTTAAAATGAAGAGAATAATTATTTTGGGTTTGTGTGTGCTGATGTGGAGTGATCAGGCGATGGCTCAGACGTGCAAGAAGACGATTTCGATCACGCCCAACACGCCGACCGCTGATTTTACGCTTAATGGTAATGGTACGGTAACGAATATTAAAACCCACCTGACGTGGAAGCGCTGCTCCGAGGGGCAGACATGGAGTGGAACCACCTGCACGGGAACCGCCACGACCTATACATGGCAAGGTGCATTGCAGCAGGCCAAAATACTAAACACAGGTAACGGCTTTGCCACCTTCACTGATTGGCGTATCCCGAACCGGAAAGAGTTGGACTCGATTGTGGAGAGGCAGTGTATAGCGCCTGCCATCAATGCCACCATCTTTCCGGCTACAGTAAGCAATTGGTATTGGTCGGCGTCCCCGCATGCCGGAAATGCTACCAGTGCGTGGAATGTCCTCTTCCGTAATGGTAACGACTTCGCCATCAATAAGAGTAGTAGCAACTATGTTCGTGTTGTTCGCGGCGGACAGTGATTTAGAAATTTCGCGGATTCAACTCGTCAGTGCAACTTTGTTGAAAGTTTGAAAGAGCAAGCTGCGGTAGCAGCCTTGCGCTTTTCAGACACGACTCATCAAAGGAGCAAGAATGAACTACACGCAGCTTAGCCAGGAGCAACGGTATCAGA
>JAUZQZ010000120.1 GCA_030950745.1 Mariprofundaceae bacterium
CCCGACAGCTTCAATACCTGCATCCGAGAGCCCCCGCATGCAGGCTACTCCGAGTTCGCTGACAATGTACGGATCGGCGGCATAGGCCCGCTCACCGATAATACCATGTCCTTCAGGGTGAAAGACATCCAGTACCGGCGCACAGTTGTGCGTAAATCCTAGTACTGCCAATGTTTGCCCGATACGTAGACTGTCCTGATAAACAGCCTGTCCCACCGCCTCGGAATCCTCCCGTATCAGACGGCCATATTCAGAGGCTGGACGACGATCCGAAAAAGGTAGCCAGGGGATACGATTCACCCGACCGCCTTCTTCATCAATCACAGCCCATGTCACATCGCCTGTGCAATCACGCACGTCACCCAACAGTGATTTGACCTGTTCCGGATTCTCGATGTTCCGTGCAAACAAAATCACACCCAATGGCGGTTTTTCCTTCAACCATCTCCGTTCTTCTTTTATCAGTTTTGTCCCATGCAAACCAATAATAAGGTTCTTATGCACTGGATTTCATCCGAACGTCCAGAATGTCGCGCAAAGCATCGCCCAGCAGATTGACAGCCATCACCATCAGAAACAAAACCAGACCCGGCCAGACGACAAGCATGGGGGACACCAGCATCAAACGCGTGCCCTCACGAATCATCGTGCCAAGTGAAGCATCCGGCGGCTGTACACCCACGCCGAGGAAAGACAGTCCTGCTTCACCAATAATGACGGCTGCCAGACCGAAACTGGCTTCCACCAATAGAGGTGCGGCAATATTGGGTAACAAATGCCGCCAGCCAATATAGGCAACGCCTGAACCGCACCCAACCGCCGCCTCAACAAACGGCGCGGCTTTAAGCGACAATACCTGAGCGCGGGATAACCTTGCGAATCCCACCCAACCTACGGCAACCAGAGCAATGATAAGTTTGTCCACACCGGGGCCAAGCATCGCCGCCAATGCAATCGCCAGCAAAATCCCTGGAAAAGAGAGCACGATATCTGCCAACCGCATCAACACATTGTCCACCCAACCGCTTACCCACCCGGATATGATTCCTAACGTGATGCCTGTGATGGCACCCAGCACCACCACGGCCATGCCAACCCCCATCGACAAACGCAAACCCTCAGCCACTCGCGCCAGCACATCGCGTCCCAGAGCGTCACAACCTAACGGATGCACTACGCTTATTCCGGCCAGAACAGCATCAAGATCGACCTGATGCCCGTCAGCGCCATGTAGACCGGCAGCCAGCAACAACAAAACTGGTATGAACAGACATACCAGTGCCAATCGGACCGAGGGCCTCCGCAAAAACAATCTAGTGTCCTGCATGATTCATGGCTGTCTATGCCTTTCGCTGCCGGGGGTCGAGCCACATGGCCAACATATCCGCCAGCAAATTGGCCAACACATAGAACACGGCGATCAGCAGCACACAACCCTGCACCAGCGGATAGTCCCGCCGCTGAATAGCTTCAATGGTCAAACGCCCCAGGCCCGGCCAGTCAAACACCGTTTCCGTAATTACTGCCCCGCCCAGTACCGCACCCATCTGTAATGCAAACATGGTCACTACCGGAATGGCCGCAAGCCGTGCTGCATGTCGCCACCACAATATATGTTCGCTGACACCCATGGCACGCCCCGTACGAATCGCATCCGTACTCATCGCCTCCAGCCAGCTGGATCGGG
Source organism: Mariprofundaceae bacterium (assembly GCA_030950745.1). Taxonomy (GTDB): domain Bacteria; phylum Pseudomonadota; class Zetaproteobacteria; order Mariprofundales; family Mariprofundaceae; genus JAUZQZ01. The sequence continues at coordinate 1,688 of JAUZQZ010000120.1, forward strand.
CCATGCGCGAAAGAACTGCGGCAAGCGCCGTACCCAAAGTAATGGCTGGCAACACAATGCTGCCGGGCTGATCCATGCCGGAAACCGGTAGCCAACCCAATCCGACGGAAAAGATTAACATCAGCATGGGCCCCAGCCAGAAATTTGGAATGGAGATACCAAACAGCGAGAAGCTCATGGCTGTCATATCCTGTATCCGGCCCGTATGCCGCGCGGCCCAGAATCCAAGTGGTAGTGCAAAAATCAATGCCAATACAAGACTACATCCCGCCAGTTCGGCGGTTGCCGGAAGGCGTTCGAGAATCAGGGCAAGAACAGGGCGGCCATCCATCAGACTCTGTCCCCAATTGCCGGAGAGTAAGCCACCCAAAAAATGGATATATTGTGCTGCAAGTGGCTCGTCCAGATGCATGGCATGGCGTAATGCCTCACGATCCGTGGCTAATGCCATTTCCCCCAATAAGGCATCCACCGGATCCCCCGGCACCAGATGCAAGAGCAAAAAAACCAGCGTGGCCACACCCAGCAAGGTTGGTGCGGCTTGCAAAATACGGCTTCCCATCATACGCATCAGCATGGGACCAGCCTAACGGCTCATTGAACTATGGAGAAGCGGCGGGATAAATGTGAATCAGAAAATTGCTAAATCAGGCATGGGAAAGCATCAGTGCATATTCATCCACCCAATGCATGGCCCTGGTGTAAATACTTACAAGATCGCCACACTTGATGCCTATACTGCGGCAATACTCATCCACCAGCCCCCAATCATCATTTTCAAGTGCCTCGGCCAGTGCAAGCACCCTTCCTTTCGGGCTATCCGGATCAAGCAAACCTTCGCGAATGTCATCGGGCAAATAGAGTTTGTCCAAAGCATCCCTCATCGGAACCCCCAGCAATGTATCCAGCAGGGAAAACAATCCGAGGATAAAATAATCGGCCTTGCGTTTGGGGTCGTGCAATTCAGCGATGCCTTCGAGTACGCGCCCGCGCAATAAAGTAACCTTAATCAATTCCCTCGGTTTTTCCGATCCCACGGCAGCCAGCAGCATCACGGATAGCCACTGCTGAATATTGGCAAGCCCCAAAAGGCTCAATGCCTGCTGAACCGACTCAATCTTGCGGCGCATACCAAAAGCAGCCGAATTAATGTACTTCAATAACCGGTAAGACAGCGTGACATCGCGCAGAATGATTTCTTCCACATCAGAGATGGCTTCCGCCGTCATGACCTGACGCATCGCCTGTAGTACCGACAACTTGGAATCCGGCAGGGTCCTTCCTTCTACCACGTCGGGCTTACAGAAAAAATATCCCTGAAAGCTGGTACATCCCAAGTTCATGGCACGTTCGTGGTCTTCTCTGTTTTCCACCTTTCCCGCGACCAGGCGAAGGGAATACGGGCGTAATTGTTCTACGATTCCGGACAAATCTGTATTGTTTTGCATGTCCAGTTTCACGGAATCCACCACATGCAGTAACACCTCTTTTTCGGGGAAATCCGGGAGCCCATTGAGCATTATCGAACGTCCCTGTTGGCGCATTTCACGGCAAACTGCCAGAATTTCATCATCCATATCCATATCCGAGGGTAGCTGTATACCCAGCATTTCCGGTGGAAATTGTGAAGCTACTCCATCCAGTAACATTTCACGCGATGCCTTGACATAAATTGGCAAGTTGCCGGAAAGTTTGTCAATGCCCAGATCCATGAGACCACCCACAAGTACTCGGGCTGTCATTGCAGCATCCGATATCGAATCATCAGTCGGGTTAGCCGTTCGGAACAACAGTTCATATGCCACTGTTTTGTATTGCCGGTCCAGAATAGGCTGGCGCCCTACATAATAGTGCTCCATCATTTACTCCTGTTTTATGCCACGATGAGTGCTTCCGGAGCAGCAACTTTTATGCCACAAATGCTCATGCCATTCGAGATATAATGATGATTTTCAGAGCTATATGCCTGTAGCCATCAATACCATTTCTAAACTTTCATATTGCGGAAGAACCGAAAAAAGCAAGTGAAATATAAGCTAACGTGCGCCCTGTTTAGCATGAAATAATTTAGCAAACCGTCCATAACCATCTTTTTCCAGTGCCGATACAGGGATAAAGCGGAGCGCGGCAGAATTAACACAATAGCGCAACCCCGTGGGTGGCGGTCCATCGGTAAAGACATGTCCAAGATGTGAATTGGCTTGCTTGCTACGTAACTCAGTGCGAACAAAGAACAGACTATTGTCATTTCTTTTGACAATATTTGCGGGCACAAGCGGTCGGACAAAACTTGGCCAGCCGGTTCCGGATTTGAATTTATCGATTGAACTGAACAGCGGTTCGCCGGAAACAATATCTATATAAATCCCCGCCTGTTTATTATTCCAATACGTATTACGAAATGGGCGTTCCGTACCATTTTCACGCACCACATGGTATTGCAGTGGCGTCAGTCTTTTTTTCAGCTCACTATCGGAAGGCCGTTGCCAGTTCGAATGATCCGCCAAACTTCCGGCATACACCGGTAATGTAAGCATCCACAAAAAAGCAAGAATGCAGCATTTGATAAAGTGCCCACGCATAGGACTAGTTTAGCAACAAATGTTGCATGATGACATTGTAATGCTCCGTTGCGTGAACAAACAGGTCTCAAACAAAATATGCTGTGCTTTACTCATTGACTATTCCTTCTGTGGCAAGTTCCTGATTTCATCATCCGGTGGATTGGCACATATGTGGTATTGTCCTGCCTATGTGTCGTCAAATATCACCGTTGTCTATCACCCGATACTCGATAACACGGTAAAAATCACCAAATATCCCCCTGCACCAGTTTTCCAGAACCCTCTTTCCATGCCCTGCCGCCACCTCATTTAAATGCCCGGTCAAATCCTCCCGCCAGAAGCCATCCAGGAAAGGTTCCAGCTTTGTCAATATCCAGCGAAAGGGAGGAAACCGGTGAAATACGTGGCTCTCGGATATGGGCGCATATTCTGTAACAATAAGACGGCCACCGGGATTGATGATACGGATGGCTTCGGAAATTGCTCGCTGGCGAGCCTCATACGGCATTTCGTGCAATAAGAAGAAAAGAATAACGGTATCAAAAGTGTTGCTACGGTAGCCCATGCATTCAGCATTCATGCGTGCGGGAATCAACTCACCCTCAAGGCCGCACTTGCGTAATGCCAGCTTCAGTTGAACCGGCGCAACGTCCATAATATGCAAGGGCTGCGGGCTGGAATACTTTGCCAGGTTGAAGGTGAGGCCACCATATACGCATGTCATTTGTAGCATCCGGCCCGGGTATTCCTCATGCAGGCGTGAAAGAGTGGTGTTCATCAACACTTTATACTGGCCAAACAGAATGGCATTAATAATCAGCTGATGATCGAAAAACCACACGCCGATTTGCCACAGATAGGCCCACCAGTAGTAGCGGGCAAGGTAGAGCGGCATCCCATCGAGGAAGCGTTTGTAAAAATCAAACATTGGCGGGCTTTAAATCGGACTGAGGCGCGATCCCCCATATCACTTGGCTCCTAGTCCTCAATGACTTTCAAACAGCGGTTAACTGCACGTTTAAAAGCAGCGCCATTCTGATATCGTTTATCCGAATCTTTTGCCAGCACTTTATCCATAACACTACGGATGCAGGCAGGCAATTCCGGACGCACCTTGCAAATATTCGGATGTTTGTCATGTGAAATCTGATACGAAAGTGCGGCCAGCGTGTCACCCGGAAAGGGGGCTTTGCCGGTCAGCAGAACAAACATTGTCGTTCCAAGCGAAAACAGATCCGAACGTCCATCCACTTTGTGTCCTGTCATCTGCTCCGGTGACATATATGCCGGCGTTCCGAGAATAACACCGGTTTGGGTATGGCTACTGGCTGTAATACGCGCGATACCGAAATCAGCAATTTTCAGACTGTTCTTTTTACGATCGTAAATAATATTTGCGGGCTTGATATCCCGATGGACTACGCCTTCTTTATGCGCGTAATCCAATGCATCCGCAGCTACAGAAACAATATGTAAAACCTCCTTCACAGGAAGTAAAGTACCCTCGCGCGCATAGCTGTTCAGGCTTTCTCCCTTGATAAATTCCATGGCTATATAAGCCAGGTCATGTTCCTCACCCACATCATGGATGGTGATAATATTGGGATGATTGAGTTTTCCGGCCGCAGCCGCTTCCCGGAAGAAACGCTCGCGTGCTTCCACCAGCTCATCATCCTGGAATTCCTGCGACAGCGCCATCGTTTTAATCGCCACTTCACGATCAATGGTAGGATCACGCCCCTGATAAACAATACCCATGGCACCCTTGCCTAATTCGCGTTCAATAACATAACGGCCCAATGTCGGTTTATTATCTATATCCGGCATGATCAGCGAAGTCGTGGCCGATATGGCACCCGAACTGAATGTGCTGAGCTGCTCCAGCCTGATTTTCCGTGCCTGCACATCGCGGAACGCATGTTCATATTCAAGGATGTAATGATAAGACTCCAACGCCTTGTCGAACTTCCGCTTACGTTCAAACTCCAGGCCAAGGTTGTAAACGAACCCTAGAGCCTCATGGTTTTTCGGTAACAGGCGAAAACGTTCAAGCGCGAGTTCAAGTCGTCCCTGTTCCTGCAACGCCACACCGAGTTGTCGGTTGGTCTGGGCATTCTCCATAAGGTATTGCTGGTGAATAACATCGTAACTGTGCCGAACGGCCTGCATCAACTGGCCGGCGATCAACAGCAAACTGGCGGTACCGGTCATGATCCATGCATGTCGGCCATACAGCAGCAGGGTTTCCCCTCCAAATAACGCCAGTAATACAAGAAATGAAAGGAATACGCCCCACGCAAGCCGGATTCGAGGCAAAATCACCGCCAGATAAAACACGATGACGAGCAGCAATATCAATTCAATCCATGCTGCCGCAACAGGCCGGTAAAAATAATCACGTTCCAACAGGCTGGCAAGAACATTCGCCTGCACCAGTAGAGGAGAGATATGCGCTCCGTCCGGTGCTTCCATGCGAACAGAGCGAGAAGAACCGATAACAATGGCCTTATGACGAAACCGTTTCAGCGGAACCTTACCAGCCAACACATCATTAGCCTGATAAACAGAAAATTTGTTAGCAGGATAAAATGCAGGATAGTACCGCATCGCCGAATCCAGCCGAATACGTTTGTGCCCTTCCTGTACCGCCTTGTGTGGCAAGACGGATAATTTACTGAATGCAATGCCGTGGATTCTTGCACTTATCAGCAAGGGCAATGATGGAAGATATACATCCCCGGATGATTGCTTGTTTTTCACCAGAAGAGCCATCGCACGAACAACACCATCCCGGTCAGCCGTAACATCCGTGATCCCTGTACCGGCTGCAACCGATGCAAATTCCTGTGGGGGTATCAGCACGTTATCCGGAACAATCCGGGATACAGATACCTGATTGTTCATTAAAGGGATGTATTGGCGATAGCGGTCAAAAACACCTTCTTCCACACCCGCTACCAGAGCATGCTGAAGGATCCAATCCGGTAATGTCCGGGTACTGGATGGGGGGCCAAGCGTCATCCCAAGATAAAGCCCGCGGGAATTCCGGATCGCTTCTTCCAACTGCGTATCTTCGTCCAGATCGCGCCGGGCATAGTTAATCATGCCGATCAGATTGGCCGCCTCTTTCCTGTTTTTCTTCGGCAGGTCCGATTTCAGGATATAGTTTTTCATCCCTTCAAGGTGTCCCAGGGCGGGAGAAGTCTCAGGCTGAACTGGCACATTAAATACACCAATCGCAGCCGGAGTCACCTTTCCGAGGTTATTCAACAGCCTGGCCAATTGTTTACGTGTCCACGGTACGGAATGATTCCCCGAGGAGGGCTTCGCTGCATTATCCGTTACAATGACAGCAACCCTGCCCGGTGCGGATACAGAATGAGGCACAATACCGGTAAGGCTGTCATACAGCCCCCCTTCCAGCCGTTGCAGCGGTGAAAAATGTAACAAATGTGCAACAATGAACAGAGAACCAAGGGTACTGGCATGGAACCAGCCTTTCTTGTACCACTGCCGGGCTATCATGTTTTGCCCTTGCGGGCTAATCGCTGGTTACTAATTTGTTTCCCTCCTGCGAAAAAGCAGAACAAGCCAGATGAGTCCTGCAATAAGCATCAATGAGGAAAGCAACATACCCATGGTTACCGAAGCAAACAAGAAACCAAGTTGCACATCGGGCTGGCGGAATTGTTCACAAAAGATACGCGCTACGGCATAACCTGCCAGAAACAGCGCCACGCGCGCACCCTCCGGCCAGTCTTTCTTGCGCGTGAACCACAGCAGGCAAAACAATACGATGCCTTCAAGCGCCAGCTCATACAACTGGCTGGGGTGCCTTGGTTCCGGACCTGCCTGTGGAAACACCATGCCCCAGGGCATATCCGTCACTCGCCCCCAGAGCTCGCCGTTGATGAAATTACCCATCCGTCCCAGAGCAAGCCCCAGCGGTGCCACGGTGAAGATACGGTCGGCCAGCATCAGGAACGGGAGTTTGTGCTTCCGGCAATAGAACCAGCCCGCCACGATGGGGCCGAGCATGCCGCCGTGAAATGACATACCCCCCTGCCATACATATAATACTTCAACAGGATGGTGAGCATAATAGGGAAAATTATAGAACAGGATATAGGCCAGCCGCCCACCCAGCACCACGCCCAGAATGAGCCATGTAAACAAGCCCTCGAAATGTTCGGGAGTAATCTGTGTTTCCCATTCGGCCCGTTCGATCATTTGCCGTTTGGCCAGATGGTAGATCAGCAGGAATCCCACCACATACATCAGGCCATACCAGTGAATGGCCAGCGGCCCAAGATGGATGGCGACGGGATCGATATTCGGCCAGTGCAGCATCAGACAGCTACCCAGAGCAGTGCAACACCCAGCAGCACACGATAAACAACAAAGGGCATCATGCCGGTACTCTCCAGAAATTTGAGGAAATAGTGAATGCATACATAGGCGGATATCGCAGACACCAAATATCCAATGATGAGCTGTGGCACAGCGGCCGCCTGATCAGGTTGTTCGATCCAGTCCTTCACCTTCAGACCTCCCGCTAGCACAATCACCGGAATAGAAAGTAGAAAAGAAAATCGGGCAGCAGCCTCGCGCGTATAACCCAGCATCAGCGCTGCGGTCATGGTGATGCCGGAGCGTGATGTCCCGGGAATCAGGGCCACGGCCTGCGCGATACCCACAACGAAAGCATCGCGCAAGCGCCATTCCCCCTCGTGCCTGATACGCTTTCCCATCATGTCGGATAACCACAGCAACAGACCAAAGCCAATCGAAGCAACGGCAATCACCGTGACGGTACGCAGTTCTCCTTCAACGGCATGCTTGAAAGTCAGTCCGGCCAGACCAACAGGAATCGTGGCCAGCAAGACAAACCAGGCCATTCTTCCGTCCTGATCCACAGACCAGCTTCGTGCAGCAAGGGTACGGACAAAACCGGTACTCATGCGTGTAAGTTCTGTACGAAAGTAGACTATCACAGCGGTCAGTGACCCCAAATGCAGGACGCAATCAAACGCCAGACCCTGATCCGGCCAGTCGGACAATAACGGAACCAGCGCCAGATGCGCGGAAGAAGAAATCGGTAGAAATTCGGTCAGGCCCTGAACCAAAGCGAGCACAACCGCCTGCAAAGTGTTTATTTGCTCCACCATGCGCGGCACTCTACGGCATGGCTTCCGCTTGCCAAGCGGAAGCCAGAGAAAAGTATCCCTCTGGAGGTAGGCTATGTGGAGCAAGCTATTGCACATTCTGGACAATGTGCGCCGCGTATTTCTCGGACTGGTGTTCCTGTTAATGATTGTGGTGTTCATCGTAGCCATTAACGCCTCGCGGACCTCAGTACCCGATCAGGCGGTATTGGTACTTGATCCCAAAGGGGCATTGGTGGAGGAACTGGCTGCACCGGATGCGGCATTTCCCTTCGGCTTGCCATCGACGGAACAGGCACGTATGCATGATCTCATACGCGCGCTGCATGCAGCGCGCGATGACAAACGTATCCGTATACTTCAGCTTGATCTAAAGAATATGGATCGCTCATCACTCACCAAACTGAAAGTCCTGCGGCGCGCCATTGATGACTTCAAAACAAGCGGCAAAAAGGTTGTTACCGCCGCAGATAGCTACACACAGTCACAATATTATCTCGCGGCCAGCGCCGACACTGTTTATCTCCACCCCATGGGCATGGTGCTGCTCACCGGCCTTTCCCTGTATCGCAATTATTTCAAAGATGCACTGGATAAAATGAAGGTGAAGGTCCATCTGTTCCGCGCAGGGGAATTCAAGTCCGCTGCCGAACCCTTTGTGCGCAACAATATGTCCGCTGCCGCACGCGAAGCTGACCGGGTATTGTTGACGCAACTGTGGCAGTCCTACAAACGCGACTTGGCAACCATGCGGCATATCAAAGTGGATGACATCCAGAATATGCTGGATCACCCTGCCAACTATGTGCAAAAATATAACGGCAACCTCGCGCAGATGGCGCTGAAGATGCGGCTGGTAGACAAGCTTGCTACGCATGCTGAAGTTCAGATGGCCCTGTCCAATCAATTCTCCAGTCAATCAGGCACCGGCAGTAACGCCTCTCCGCCGTCGGTGACATACAAGCAATACCTCAGGTCGCTGGGATCGGAAGCCATACCGAACGAGGGCGAACAGGTCGGCCTGATTGTCGCCAGCGGCAACATTCTGGACGGGGATCAACCTCCCGGCGCAATTGGCGGAGATTCCTTTAGCAAGCTGGTGGATGAAGCCGGGCGTGACAGCCATATCAAGGCCGTCGTTGTGCGCATTGACAGCCCCGGTGGCAGCGCCGTGGCTTCCGAGACCATCCGGCAAGCCATTGAAAGACTGAAACAGACGGGAAAACCAGTGGTTGTTTCCATGGGCAGCATGGCCGCTTCCGGCGGCTACTGGATAGCCTCCGCTGCCGATGAGATATGGGCCTATCCGACCACCCTGACCGGTTCTATCGGCGTGTTCGGACTCTTCCCCGGTTTTGGTCAGGGATTGAATGCACTGGGTATTCACACCGATGGATTGGGAACGACGCAAATCGCCGGCGGCATGCGCGCAGACCGGCCACTCCATCCGGAACTGGCCAAAGTGATCCAGATGAGTGTGGACAATGTCTATAGTGAATTTATCAACCATGTATCCAAAGGTAGAAACATAAATATTTCCAAGGTGCGTACGCTGGCGGAAGGACGGGTATGGACCGGTGCGGATGCGCTTAAGCTTGGCCTTGTGGACAAGCTGGGAGGTCTTGATAAAGCCATTGCAGCGGCAGCGAAACGCGCAAAATTGGGAGAAAACTATCAAGTGAAACGC
>JAUZQZ010000121.1 GCA_030950745.1 Mariprofundaceae bacterium
TGGTGCCCATGGCCAGATCGCAGGTCTTGGCAACTTCCGCCATGCGTACGCCAAGGAATCCCTTTTCTACAAATAAGGCAATTGCCTGTTCGATAATAAATTGTTCGCGTTCCGCCCGTTTCTGTTGCTTTGACACGACAACCCCTATAATTGAATAATATTCGAACCATGTTCATTTAATTTTATTTGTCAATCTGAGGAACTGGAATAGCGAACCGGAGCCATCCTTTTTTGTAACCCTTTTGGTATTGCGCCGACTCATGAATATTGTGGATTCAAGTAGAGAAATACACATGTTTTTGCATCGCACCACTGCCCTGCTGTTACTGTTCCTGTTACTTACGGGATTCATGCTCAAACCATCCCTGATTCCCGAGAGCGACATCCTCTCAGGCGGACCGCCCAAGGATGGCATTCCGGCCCTGACATTTCCCAAGGTGGAACCCGGCATCCTGGGTAATACATGGCTGAATGATGACGATTTCATCCTGGGTATAGTCGTGAATGGCTATGCACGCGCCTATCCCGTTCGTATTCTCAACTGGCATGAAATCGTTAATGACCGTATCCAAAAGAAAACTTTTGTTATCACTTACTGTCCCTTGTGCGGCAGCGGCATGGCTTTCGATACCAGGGATCAATTCGGCGTTTCCGGCCTGCTCTACCAGTCCGATGTACTGCTTTACGATAAAAAAACGGAAACGCTCTGGTCGCAACTGATGATGCAGGCCGTAGCGGGCCCCCGCATGGGGGAAACACTGAAGTTGATGCCGCTTACCCACACCACATGGAAGGCATGGCACAAACGGCACCCGGACACCACTGTTCTTTCGCGTCATACAGGCTACTACCGGGACTATAATCGTGATCCCTATGGCGATTATGGCAAAAGCCGCGGTATCTATTTCCCGGTGCGTAACAAGGATGATCGCCTGCACCCCAAAGCATGGGTGATCGGATTGGAACTGGATGGCGATTTTCGGGCATGGGATATCTCTGCAATCAAACAGACCGGCGAAGTCCGGGAAACATGGAATCACCACCAGTTAATCGTACGCAACAGGAAAGGTATCGTGGAAATTGTGGATGCCTCAACCGGAAAGCGGCTGAACAACGTGGTCCTTTACTGGTTTGCCTGGGTGGCTTTCCATCCGGACACCTCGCTTTATACCGGCAAGCCCTCATAGATTCAGGTACCTTAGCCATGGTACGAGTTTTCACAAAAATATTTGGTGTCGTGTTCCCGAAAACCCCTGTTTATTCTACCTCATCACCTTCTTGAACTGAATCATGCTGTACGCTGGCCAGCACATCACGATAAGGATCTTCATCAGCCGGTGCATCCCGCATTTCGCGGGCCGTGACGCCATCGGCGCTGCCATCGGCATATTTGGCGTAGCGCTCAATGTAATAATCTGTCGTGTGGCCGGTGGCCTTCACAGATTCACGCTGCTGCATCACGCCAAACCATTCATTCAGCCGCTTGCATTCGGTGGGAATGACCATGCCGCGGTAGTGCTTCATCACGCCAAAGCGCTCGAAGAACGGATACCAGGTGATATCAACCAGGGAGCATTGCTCACCAAGCCAGTATGGGCCATCACCTGCAAGCTCCGCAAACCCTTCGCGCTCGGCAAAGATCAACTCACCCGCCACCTTCTCATTCAACTCAATCTGAACCTTTTCATCCTGCTCCAGCAGCAGCTTGTAGAAAGGTGGGATAAAGCAGGTGTTGCAGAAATCAATCCACATGCGTGCGGCGGCTCTCAGGGCGGGCGTGCCTGGCATCAACGCAGGCTCCGGAAACACCTCTTCCAGATATTCATTGATGATGGCGCTCTCATAAACGCGTACATCCCCCTGTACCAGCACCGGCACCTTTCCGTAGGGCGAAACGTGCGCGAACCAGTCCGGTTTGTGGGCAAGATCAATCTCGGTGACGGTGAATTCCAGCCCCTTTTCCATTAACACGATACGGGTGCGCTGGGCAAACGGGCAGACCTCGGCGCTGTATAATTCAATGCTGCTCATGGTGCATTACCTCCCTGCCGCGCAGTAGTGTAATATGCCATATTTGACCCGGTACATGATGACGATTCGCTCTCGGCATAACTCCCTTCCCCAAAGTCCCTTAATAATATCTCGCGGATTCAACTCGTAAGTGTAACTTTGTTGAAAGTTTGAAAGAGCAAGCTGCGGTAGCAGCCTTGCGAGAAAAAGGGATATAACGAATAACTCCACCTCACCATAGCTCTAAACTGATGACCCGTCATTCTTCTGTCAAATCATCATAAAACACCGATACATTCTCAGGCACCGGGTAAGCTCTACTCCACGCATCAATTCACAACGGCCTTCATTTTCACGTCCAACAATCCCAACAGGCTTCCATCCGGAGCAGGCGTAAAACCGGAAATACGCGGGCCCGATACAGCAATGACAGGTTCATACCACAACGGAATATAGACCTGATCCGCCGCCATCTGCTTCTCTATCAGTCCATACAAATGACGGCGTTCCTCACGATTTTCCGTCTGTGATGCAGCATCCAGCCATGCATCCACTTGCGGATTGCTGTAACGCCCACGATTGGCGCCTTTCGGCGGCCACATGTCCGAGTGTAATATCCAGCGGTAAATGTCGGGGTCAACGATTCCCACCCATGAAAGGGAATACACCTGAAAATCACCCCGTTTGATACGGGCATAGAACCCGCCCCACTCCAGTGATTCGATATGTACATCTACACCGATGTTATGCCACATGGAAGCAATCGCGGTAGCCAGACTCAGGCGGCCCGGGTCCGTACTGGTCCGATAATTCAACGTAAAACGAATGCCATCGGCCTTACGCGGATAGCCTGCCTGATCCAGCAGATGTTCGGCAGTAACGGGGGAAAAAGCTGTTGCGGGTAGTTGTGCCGCCGCCCAGTGCATGGGTGAAAGCACCGCCTCGGCCAGTTCCGGCAAGCCGGAAAACAGGGCTTTCTTGAGACGCACGCGGTCCAGACTCAATGCCAATGCGTGGCGCACGCGCACATGCTTCAAAATGGGATCATGCAGGTTCAGGCCGATGTAGGAGAAGGTCGTGGAGGGCAGACTTACGATTTTAAGCTGCTTCTGGCGGCGCAAATAAGGCAACAAATGCGGCGGCAGATCGTTCTCGGTGAAATCAAGCTCGCCACGGGCCATTTTGAGGCTGCGTGTAACGGGGTCCTTGACCGTAATAAAACGCAGACGCCGGACAGGTCCATGAGCGTCTGATTGCTCCAATAGAAGACCATGCTGATCCCAGCTTACCAAATGGCATGGTCCGCAACCGATAATTGTTCGCGCCTGTTGTCCCCTGGCCGCCAATGGCGCCGGAATGATGCCGATGGATAAGCGGGTTAGCAGTGATGCGTCCGGCTTGCTAAGGTGGATGATGAGTTCCCGTTCTGATACAGCCTTCACGCTGCGAATCGCCGCGAATCCGGCTCGCAACGGACTGGCCATTTCGGCATCCAAAATCGAGTTTAATGTAGCAGCTACATCAGCTGCGCGTACGGGTGTGCCATCGTGGAACTTCAAATTCGTACGAAGAAAAAAACGCCATGTCAAAGGATTGGGATGTTCCCAATACTCGGCAGCATCCGGCTGAGGTTCAAAATGGCCATCCAGCCTGATAAGACCGCGATGCAATAACTCCTGTACGCGGTGTGAAGCTGCATCGGTAGCATAGCGGGGGTCCAGAGTCATGGGCGTTTGCGCCAGCCCGATGCGAATCTCGTTCTGTTCCGGTATGGATTGCTGACAGGCCGATACCATCAACAACAGAGAGAGGGAGAACAGAAAGCGTATCATTACCGCCGCCATAAGCTCATTGCTTCTACATGCCCGCTGTAGGGAAACAGGTCGAAGGCCCGAAGCGCACGCAAACGATAACCCATCTTGTAAAGCTCGCTTGCATCACGAGCCCCGGAAGCCACATCACAATTCACCATGATGATACTGGCCGGGAGCAATGTACCCATACTCCGGCAAATTCTTTTTGCACCCTTCCGCGGCGGATCGAGAATCAGCACATCGGCACCGGTAAAAATGCTGGCATCAAAGGACTCAAAGAGGTTGAGAGCTTCATAATGTGCATCCATACCCAGTGTTTTCGCGCTGGCATTGGCCAGTCGAATGCTGGATACAGTGATGTCCGCCCCCCGAATTTCGGTGTTGGCATGGTAAGCCAGTGGCAGCGACAGGTTTCCAATACCGCAAAAAAGGTCAGCGATAAAACGCGGTGTTCCGGCCCATTCCTGCACCTGCCGCACCATATCCGCATTGCCTGTGGCATGCCCCTGGACAAAATCATTGGGGCCGACAGGCAATTGAATCAGTGTATCGCCTGCCGGAACCTCGTCATGCAGTGTTTTTACCGGATGATGTAATGGAATAGTTGCCGAAGAACTGCGCCACCATGGAACAACGGGAACAGCAAGGGAAAGCTCCATCATGGATATGACCAAATGCCGGACGCTATCAATATCTTCGACCCGTGCTTCAAATATCACATGTATTCCGTCCGAAAGCTGCGTCATCTGAACGGATTCGACAATGTCCGGAATATTATTCTGGATATGCAGGCGGAGCTCGTCTATTTCCGAATTAACCATTTGACAGGCCGGTGCGCGCACAACCTCATGTCTACCTCTTGCACGAAAACCCAGAAAAACCCCGTCGGAATCTTCAGATCTCCACCAGCGGGCACGCCGACGCTGCCCGCATTCGACCTTTCCACGAATAGGGCTCCATACGGTATCCGGGTCAAAAAAGGATGAAAATGCCTCCCTGACCCATGCCGATTTGACCTCTGCATGACAAGCTGGATCAAGAAATTGAAGGGCACAACCTCCACATTCTCCAGCCACTTCACAATTGGCCTCAACGCGCATTGTGGAAGCATGAATCCGGGTCTCCACACGGCCTCGAAGCATACCGCGTCTCTTGCCTTCAATCCGGCATTGAACGGTGTCGCCCGGTACGGCATTGCTTACCAAAAAATGTTTGTTCTGATGGCAGACAAGAGCTTCTCCACCCGGAAGAAGACGCTCGGCATAGCCTGAAATTAGCGGCTGTGCCTCCACTTAGCCTGGATTATTCATGAATCGCCGTGATGATCGCGCAGGGCCTTTGCCCGCAACGGATTTTTGCGATGGATGCGCGTAGCGGTACTTACGGATGCCCGAGCAAGGATTCGTTGCGGGCAAAGGAACAAGTGAGGGCGCGGCAGCATTTATGAATAATCCAGGCTAGGGCAGCAGATCAATCGGACCAATAGTAATGGGTTCGGATGTCTTGAACTTGAACTTCACGCCCTTGACATCGGCAAGCACCTTTTTTGGCTTACGAATGGTCAACGGCTTGCTAATATCATGATCCTTGCGTAGCAGAAGCGTCTGCCAGTGCCCCTTGTGATCCTGCACTTCAAGCCTTAATTCCCCATCTTTAAACGTCCGTTTCCCTACACTGGCCAGATGAATAACAATACGTGAAAGCTTAACCGGCTTTTTCAGGTACAAACGAATCCAGCCGCTCTTGAATAGGCGAAGCTTGTCTTTCAAAACATAATCAGACAATTGAGGAAAATATATACGTTTGCCACCACTAAATTCATGTATGCCGCTCTTGATTCTGCTACCATCACTGCGGACCAGCTTATATGGAACACGGTAAGTAATCGGCTTGGTAGCCGCTCGGATAGCCCTGGATACATGCGTAGACTTGATGCGTGTCTTGTGTTTGACCTGTGTCTTCTTTTTTGATTGTGCCGGTAAAGAGGATTTAATAACTTTTTTGTGTTTCAAATGAGCCGATACGCTCTTTTTCACAGGCTTTTTTACAGGCCTTTTTACGGAAGCAGCTTTAACTTTAGCAGAGTGTTGCCGTGGCACCGTAGATGGTGACTTTTTGACAACCTGACTGGCCTCTTTCCGTACTGGCGAAGGCTTGGGAGCCTCACGTTTTACTTCGGAAACAGGCGAGGCTCGCTCAGACATCTGGATTAAACTGATCAGTCCCCACCCCAGGCCACCAATCAATATGATGATCATTCCCCACACCATCGGAGCCTGGAGCCGATCAGGAAGATTCATGCGTTCGGCTAGAAGTGGCCACAATTTTCCTTTAACCCACCGATAAGGAATATCCAATGCATAAGTCTTGATAGACAGGCACCCCCGCCATAGCAAGCGTAGCGCCCGGCGATTCCATGAATGCAGCAAACCCTTGGCAATTTCCACATTATTCTGGGAACTGGTACTGTGGGAATAACTAATATTTATCTGCGGATGCTCAGCCTGCCGGGCAATGCTCGCCAACATTTTATGTACTGATTCACAACTGGCTGGTCTTTCATCCGGATCCTTGGCAAGAAGGGACATAATCAGATCAGACATGGCTGGCGACAATGCAGGATTCAACTTATGTGGAGATTCAGGGTTATGGCGTACCTGTTTCTCCATGATTTCGAACTCTCCGCCACCGTCCGCCGAGGCATTAAAAGGGAGTTTCCCAGTCGTCATCTGATACATCAGTATGCCCAGTGCATACAGATCCGTACGGGCGTCAATTGGCTGATTGAGAATTTGCTCCGGCGCCATGTAACGGAATGAACCGACAGTCGCACCGCTTTGGGTCAAATCATCACTACCCTGCTTGGGTTTGGCCAAACCAAAATCCATCAGCTTGATGGCACCGTCCGTCGCCAAAAGAATATTGGCAGGCTTAAGATCACGATGTATCACACCCAACTTGTGAGCTGCTTCAAGACCCGAGCAGACTGCTTCGGTAATGCGAATCACGTCAAGCTGTGCAGGCCGGGAATTCTGGCGCAAATATTCCCGCAGGTTCTGTCCATGTACCATTTCCATGACCAGCGCTATGTGTCCTTCATCTTCATAAAGCGATAATAAAGTAACGATATTGGGATGAATTATTTTCGCGTGCATGCGCGCTTCACGACGGAAGCGTTCCATCAGGCTTTCCTGTTTCAACATCTGTGGATGCAGAATTTTAACCGCCACTTCGCGGTTTAATTTCTTATCCGTGGCGCGATAAACCACGCCCATACCTCCTTCCCCCAGCTTGGCTTCAAGTCTGTAGGGGCCTATGTGAGGTGCTTCGTCTCCACTAAACAGGGCAATGCCGCAATGTTTGCAAAAGCCTTGCGCTTTGGGAGTCTGGGCATTACAGGATGGGCAATGCATGATAATAAGCTTGATTGTTAACGGGTATCACTCCATGTCAAGGTGTATGTGTCAGGCCAAGTGCCTGCATCCGATTAAACTGGGTGAGAAAGAGTGGTTGTTTTGCCGGAATATTCTGTGACTGAACGCACAGTTTGAACAATTCTCCCATCCCCTGCGGCATCATCATACGCTTGGCGCTTGATATGGATTCTACGCTTTTTGTATCAGTAGATACAGCCAATTGTTGAAGAAGCTCATGAACAGACGGGCTCTGGGCCAACCATGCGCCCTGAGTCATCCAGCAACCCATATCCAGACCCACCCGCATACCTGCCTTGCCCAAAGCGGTAAAATCAATATGAGCTGTAATATCGCGGCTGCCGGGATCGGTGAGTACATCTTCCAATGCCTGGTGGTTCAGATGAGCCAGCAGCGTCCCTTCCCTGCGATCCGGACGATAATATTCACTCGCGGCATATCCATAATCTACACAAAAGGCGTATCCTCTTTGCATACATTCGGCAATATCCGATTGCCAGGAAACCAGATATGGATTCCACTCACTGATATAGCCATCCGGCCATGCCTGCATGGTGACCGGATCAATCTCGGGTGGCTCTTCCAATGGACGTTCTCTCCACACAAACCCTTCGCCATCCCAACCTACGCCTCGTTCAAGCATCAGTTGCTGTCGCCGGACAAAACATCGTACCGGAAAAGCGTCGGGCAATTCATTACAGAAATACAGACCATTTTCACAGGTGTCCATTTTGGACAGACTCGAAACCTGGAGTACATCCAGCCCTTCGTGCTGATACAATATGCGTTGCCGGCGGCGCATATGTTCGCTGGTTTCCACCGTTATAATCCTTCCAGGTAGTGGGCATCCCAGCCGATCAAGTGAGTTGACGAGTTCACACAGCAGACGCCCGCTCCCGCCTCCCTGCTCAATCAGGCTCCAGTCCGCTGGACACCCCATTTGTTGCCAACCCCAGTGAACCAGATCAGACAATGCCAGCGCAAGCCATGGACCAATGTCCGGCCCGGTAACAAAATCACCCGGTTCTCCAAAAACTTCAGCAGATTCATAGTAGCCAAATTCGGGCGCATACAGGGCATCACGCATAAATATATCAAATGGTAACCACCCGCCTGTCTGGCTGATACGTTTCTGAATACTGTTTGTCAGCGTATCGGACATGGTTGACGATCCCCCCCCCCTGCGGCTACGGTATGCACTATCATATTACTGAATCATTCATGTTAAATGGGAGGTAGGTTAAATGGCATCTGAACATATCACGCATGTCAGCGATGACAGCTTTGAAAATGACGTATTGAAAGCCTCTGGACCCGTACTGGTTGATTTCTGGGCTCCGTGGTGCGGCCCCT
>JAUZQZ010000122.1 GCA_030950745.1 Mariprofundaceae bacterium
TGAGTTTCCGCCCATTCAAAAACCAAAAGTGAGCAAGCCGGAACTGCCGCTCCCAAGCATCAAAGCAATGAAATGAACAATATCCAAACCGGACAACCCCCGTACTCTAAAACCGGACAACTCTATTTGTTGCTAACAGCTGTTCACTGCATAACCTGCAGCAAGGTATCCAGTGCATGCATGTCAACCCGAACCTGACCACGGCCTTGCAACGGTACGATAATTCCTTCTTTTTTCAGTGCGCTGATAGCACGAGAAATCGTTTCACGGCTGGTGGACAACTGATCGGCAACCAGTTGATGCGTTGGCAGCTTAACTTCAAAACCACCATTCGCATCCGGGGAACCAAAACGAAGGCAGTAATCGCGCATGTAATTATATAAACGCTGTGGCACATCCATGGTGCTGACACGCTCAAGAACGGAGCTGGTTCGCCGTAGTCGACTAACCATTTCAGCCAACAGTTTTCGGGTTAATTGAGGCATTTGCAACATTAGCCGTTCAAAATCAGCACGGCGAATACGGCCCAGTTCGGTATCTTCCATCGTCATCACCGTTGCTGAACGCGGCTCCGCATCCAGTAGCACCATCTCGCCGAAGAAAGCGCCTTTTTCGAGCAGGCTAAGCACCACTTCGCGTCCATCAGCAGCATAGGAAGATATTTTTACGGACCCTTCGAGAATGATGAACATGGAATCACCGCTTTCTCCTTCCTGTACGATAAGCATTTTCTTTGGATATTTCTGTGTGGAAACCAGTGCCGCAATCGCGTTGATTTCAACATCATCAAGCTCAGAGAACAACGGGACAGCCTTGATAATTTCTTGCATCACTATTTACTCCTCAGGAGTGCGCATCACTGAAACCGGCCATGTAGCCAACAAGTGATGGCCCAAATGAGGTCGCAGCACTTCTATAGCCTGTTTAATATGTTCCGGCGTATCAATGGCTTCGATGACCAGTGGTAAATCGCTGGAAAGAGAGAGAAAAGCGCTGGTATGAACGCCGTGTATTCCCATGCCTTCAATGCCACGCATGACGGTTACGCCTTGTAGTCCTGCACTGCGGCATAATTCAAGCACTGCCTGCATGGCAGGTACACCATTGATGCGGTCGGACTCGGCCAGATATACTCGAAGGAACGTTCCCTCACGCATGATTTTCCCCCTTACACTGTCAGGCTGGTACCGGGAGCGGGAGTCGAACCCGCACGAACGCAATGTTCTCGGGATTTTAAGTCCCGTGTGTCTACCAGTTCCACCATCCCGGCACAGTATGCACTATTTGCTGTGCATCATGCCAAGTCTTGCAGATAGAGCAAGTTGCGCGCATGCGTATTCGGACGAAAGATGCTCATGTGTTGAAATTTTAAACCGGTATGCCAATATGCCAGATATGGTTGATTTTTTTAAAGAAAACCGAATATGTACTCGCTATCTGGCGGACTATGAGATCGAAGTCTGTTCCACGGGTGCTGATGAACAAGCTCAATATGAAAAAACTGTTATGACGGATTTCTCTGATGAAGGGTTAAATTTTATCACTCATTATCCGGAGCGGTATAACGAAGGCCAAAAGTTAGGTATCCGGATTCTGTTGCCGGAAAATAGCCCGGAAAGGGATAGTGAATTTTCCGGCACGGTTGCCTGGGCAAGCGATCCGGATATTTCAACTTGTGGAGAGCTTGTTCAGCCCCGGGTTGGTGTCATGATTGATGAGGGCAATATATCATGGCTTCTGGAAGATGACCGTGAAGACATAATGTAGGCAATCAGGAGATGGAGGCGGGGGCGGGCAAGGAACTGGATGGAAAAGGCTCGTTGTAACAGGTGGTTACATGCGTTCCGTTGGATTGTGTACCATAATATATACCATCAACTGCGCCGCATTACATAGTATTACATAGATAACAGCAACAGATCAAAGGACAAAAATATGTTGATAAATAAAGAAATTCCCCAAGATTCAACCACCAAAAAGACATTTGGAGGCAGGGGCGGGAATCGAACCCGCGAATAAAGGTTTTGCAGACCTCTGCCTTACCACTTGGCTACCCTGCCGCACGTTATCACTATAAAGAAAAAGGGCCTTGCGGCCCATGATATGGAGCGGGAAACCGGGTTCGAACCGGCGACCTCAACCTTGGCAAGGTTGCGCTCTACCAACTGAGCTATTCCCGCTTAAGGGAGGCGAATAATGCCAATCGCCCCCTCGCTGTCAAGAATACGCCGATTACCAACAGAATGCGGTGATTAATTTTGTCAGGTGTGTTCTTCACAGGTAAGATACACCGCTAATTTGCACCGTGGACAAGAATGATGGCCGCTGGGACTGGTAGCCGAAGATTACCGTTCTGATCGAGTCGTTGAAGACATGGAAATTCTACCCCTGGGCTATACCGATCTGAATGAGGACGCGTGGAGCGCCATGGCCGAAGGTATGGAGGCGAAGGACGGCCCGACAGGCAGCCATTATCGTTTGAAATGGCCGGAAGATATACTTCAGCCCTGTGTGAACGGTTTTGTCGTGCTGCCTGGCGGAAAAGAGCAAGAATTACTGGCGCAGGGTCAGGGGGAATTCGATACTATTTCTCCATGGGAACAGGGGCTTCAGGCATGGCATTTGTTTCGCTATCCGGTGATAGCGTATTCGCTGTCTCATGCAGTGATTTTTCCGCTGCTTTGACAGGCACGGACTCGGGTTCGGATTTGGGTTCAGTCATGTGCTCAGAAGGTACTTTTTTAGGCAGCTGCGTAGTTTGAGCGTTCTGTGTGACCGGTTCTTTTGCCGGTTCAGGTGAGGCTGGAACCGTGGCAGAAGCCTTCGGCTCGTCTGGCTGCCCTGCATGTCCCGTACTTTTCAGATCAACTTGTGCCTTGACCTTTGTCGCTGGCGTGGAAAGCCGCAGAAGAATCGCTTCAATCTTGGCTATTTCAGCTCTGGTCTCGTCATCACCGAGGCGTGATAATTCATGCAGGTTGAGAAGCATTTTTTTTAATTCATTCTGTACCAGACCATGTTTATCTGTTGCTATCAACGATTCCACATGATTCACACGGCTTCCCATAGCACTTAATTCCGCTTTGATGTCGTCCAATGGTTGCCGTGCCCCCATGTTTTTGCTACTGATCAATGTTGCGGCCAGGGCAAACACGGCCAATAACAGTGCGAGGCTCGACAGGAGGATGGGAACAGATGAAGCACGCGTGGGTTTTGGAGTTGCGGAAGGCTGTGTCTTTTGTTCCTGCTTAGTTGTTTTTTTCACGTTATCCGCATCTGGCATGTTCTGCCTCCTGTCAATGATATACAACTGCACTGTAGCACGTTCAGGCGACTTGTGTAGAGGACAAAGAA
Source organism: Mariprofundaceae bacterium (assembly GCA_030950745.1). Lineage (GTDB taxonomy): Bacteria > Pseudomonadota > Zetaproteobacteria > Mariprofundales > Mariprofundaceae > JAUZQZ01. The sequence goes on from JAUZQZ010000122.1 coordinate 3,355, forward strand.
GCATAGATTTACCCGTTTGGATTTGGAGGCTGGATGTCTGGAAAAGCTGATGATCGCTGGATTCGCGTGCGTGGTGCGCGCGTTCACAACCTGAAGAATATCACTTTGGATATTCCACGGGATAAACTGGTGGTGATTACCGGCGTGTCCGGGTCAGGAAAATCCTCACTGGCCTTCGATACACTGTATGCCGAGGGCCAACGACGTTATGTGGAGTCGCTTTCAGCCTATGCCCGCCAGTTTCTGGGTATGATGGAGCGCCCGGATGTGGATGCCATTGAAGGATTATCGCCTGCTATTTCCATTGAGCAGAAAACAACCAGCCGGAATCCCCGTTCCACGGTTGGCACCATTACCGAAGTTTACGATTATTTGCGTTTGTTATTTGCCCGCATCGGCAAGCCCTATTGCCACGGTTGTGGTAAACCCATTGCATCACAAAGCGCCAGTAAAATTATTGATGCATTATTAAGCCTGGCGGAAGGGTCGAAGCTGCAGTTGCTTGCACCCATCGCACGTGGCCGAAAGGGCGAATTCCGCAGGGAAATGGAGAAAGCCGGGCAGGACGGGTTCGTGCGTGTGCGGGTGGATGGAGAAGTGTTTCCCATTGAAGATGTACCGCTGCTGGAAAAGAATAAAAAACATGATATTGAGCTGGTGGTGGATCGTATCGCCATACGTCAGGGCGCGCGCACACGTTTGGCGGACTCCGTTGAAACCGCTTTAAAATATGGCGACGGTATGTTGATTGCGCTGGTGGATGGAGAAGCACAAACGTTTTCGGAGCGTTTCGCCTGCCCGGATTGCGGTATTTCCTATCCTGAAATCGAACCACGGCTGTTTTCCTTCAATTCCCCGGCGGGCGCCTGTCCCGAATGCGATGGTATTGGCTCAAAGATGATTTTCGATCCCGAACTGGTCGTACCGGATGCTTCGAAATCGTTGAAACAGGGAGTGATTGCACCGTGGTCGGGGCGTGAAATGCCTTTTTTCCAGCAGACCATGGAGGCGGTATGCCGCCATCTGGACGCTGACGCGCGTGCGCCATTCGCTGAATGGAGCGAAGAAGCGCAACGCTTTCTGCTGTATGGCTCGGATGGAGTGCGTATTTCCTTCCGCTTTCATGATCGCGGTTCGGTGCGTGAGGTGGTACGTCCCTTTGACGGTGTGATTCCGGCCCTGGAACGGCGCTACCGGGAAAGCATGTCCGATGAGGTGCGCGAATCCTTATCGCATTATATCAATGATGTGCCATGCCCGGCTTGTGACGGTTCACGTCTGAATCTTGCGGCCCGGCATGTGCGGGTGGGCGGCATGCGCCTGCCGGAAGTAGTCCGGATGCCGCTGCGTGAGGCGCGGGAATGGGTGCGAAATCTGGAATTAGGGCCGCAGGATCAGGCCATCGCCGGACGGGTGCTGGAGGAGGTGGATGCGCGGCTGGGTTTTATGATCGAGGTGGGCCTGGATTATCTCAGCCTGCATCGTACGGCGGGGACGCTTTCCGGCGGCGAGGGACAGCGCATCCGTCTGGCAACACAGATCGGCTCGGCGCTGGTCGGCGTACTCTACATTCTTGACGAACCCTCAATAGGTTTGCATCAGCGTGATAATGACCGCCTGCTGACGACGCTGGAACGGTTACGCGATTTGGGCAATTCGGTCATCGTCGTCGAGCATGATGAAGACACCATCCGCCGGGCCGACTGGGTGGTGGATATGGGACCAAAGGCCGGTGAACACGGCGGTGAAGTGGTTGTGGCGGGTCCGATTGATACGGTGCTCAAGCACAGTCATTCGCTCACTGCTGATTACATGACGGGAAGGAAAATGATTGCCGTGCCTGATCGTATGGCAGTCGAGGCGGGGCATCCGATGCTGGGGGTGCGGGGCGCGCGAACTCACAATCTGCGGCATGTGGATGCAAGCTTCCCGGTGGGTCGTTTGAGTTGCGTGACCGGTGTTTCCGGTTCCGGCAAATCCACGTTGCTTATTGATACCCTTTATCGTGCTTTTGCCAAACGGATGCGGCAAGTGAAAGAACGGGTTGGCATCTATAACGATCTGATCGGTGCGGATCTGGTGGATAAAATTATTGATATTGACCAAAGCCCCATTGGCCGTACGCCGCGCTCTAACCCGGCGACCTACACCGGGTTATTCACGCCAATTCGGGATCTGTTTGCCTCTGTGTCGGAATCACGCGCGCGCGGCTACAAACCGGGGCGTTTTTCCTTCAATGTAAAGGGAGGGCGATGCGAGGCATGCGAGGGGGATGGCATTATTAAGGTGGAAATGCACTTCCTGCCCGATGTTTATGTTCATTGCGAAACTTGTGAGGGCGCACGCTATAACCGTGAAACGCTGGATATTCACTACAAAGGCAAAAATATTGCCGATGTGCTGGCCATGACGGTAGAGGAGGCAACCGCATTTTTCGCCAATATTTCACCCATCCGGCACCGGCTGGAAACATTACAGCAAGTGGGGCTGGGATATATTCGTCTGGGGCAATCGGCGACCACATTGTCCGGCGGGGAGGCGCAACGTATCAAGCTGTCGCGCGAGTTGGCTCGACGGGCGACGGGCGATACGCTGTATATCCTTGATGAGCCAACCACCGGGCTACATTTTGATGATGTATCCAAACTGCTGGATGTACTGCATGCGCTGGTAAAGCACGGCAACACAGTAATTATTATCGAACATAATCTGGAAGTGATTAAAACGGCTGACTGGATTGTGGATATGGGTCCGGAAGGCGGTGACAAGGGCGGTGAGATTGTGGTTGCCGGTACGCCGGAGGATGTGGCGGCCTGTGAATCTTCCTGGACGGGCCATTATCTAAAACCTTGTCTTGAGCAGGCAGCTGCAGATGCGCTGAATACCGCTCCCGATTTGAGCCTGACGGCATAAGGATGAGGAACCTGTTTTACTGGAGGAAAAATGAATTCATCAACGGACAAGACGATAAAGGACCAGGATCAGGATATGGCAGGCGCTGGCGCGGCATTGAAACGCGCAGCTCGCCAGGCCCGCATTATTGCAGCACAAACGCATACCCCCCTGGTGATATACAAGAATGGACATATAGAAAAACGCATGATTGAGAAGGAAATGCCGGAGGACGGAAAATGATGGCGACGGGATGGTGTTCAGGCGAGGTTGTTTACTGTTGATGTGGAAGAAAATACGCTGCATGAATGGGATGATAACGATGTACCGAACCTTTCAAAAGTTGGCAGTTGTCAGTCATGGCTGATACTCATAGCTTCGCGCTGACAGGAACAAGACGAGCGGAGGAACGGCGATGCTGAACAAGGCGATTCTGATTGGCAATCTGGGGGCGGACCCTGAAACACGCTACATGCAGGATGGCACCTGCGTGTGCAACATCCGCATTGCCACCACTGAGCGCTTCAAGGATCGCAATGGCGAACGCCAGGATCGGACCGAATGGCATCGTGTAGTGCTGTGGGGCAAACTGGGTGAGATTGCCAACCAATATCTGCACAAGGGTTCACAAGTTTATATCGAAGGCAGAATCGAAACGCGCAAGTGGCAGGATCGGGATGGCAATGACCGCTACAGCACCGATATTCGCGCCCGTGAAATGAAGATGCTTGGCGGCAAGGGTGAAGGTGCGCCGCGTTCTTCAAGTCCAGCAGAAAAGCCCGCACAGGCCGCGCCTGCGGATGATCCCTTTGCCGATGCCCCTGCTTTTAACGATGTCCCGGTGGATGACGATATTCCGTTTTGACGGCTACCATGAGTAGAAGTATTGATTATGCAATGAGGCCCGCTTGAAAGCGGGCCTCATTGTCTGATAGTCAGAAAAGTTTTTCGGATATCAGGCCTATTGGGCGAAAAACAATCCCTGATTGATATCACTGATCGTAATGACGCCCAGCAGTGTCCCATTCTCGGTGACCGGAATATGACGCAGGTTCTTAAGGCCCATATACGAGGCGGCCTTGAGCACGGGATCATCGGGTGAAACCGTAAACGGATTGGCGGTCATCACTTCTCCCACTTTCATTTCCATCACTTTGGGATAACCTTCTTCCATCTCGACAAAATCACGGCTGTGGACATTGTCATGAATGTAGTCACCAAGATTTGGATACAGCGGTAACAGCACGTCACGCAGAGTCACCACGCCAATCAGGGTGTTATCATCGTCCACAATAGGAACTGAACCACAGTGGCGACTAATCATTTTAGTGACTACTGAACGCAAAGAGTGATCCTTTTTTGCGGACATTACGCCGGTTGTCATGACATCACGTACAAGCATTGCTATCCCCTCCGTTATGATTTGTTTTACCTGTTTAATTGCTGCTATCGTATAGTCGGCAGCGTATCACAGCCAATCCCTTTTCAGCAAACTTTTCATCCCGCTATCCGGACAGGCATGCGATGGTTGCCATATGCACGATCAAAGTGTGAGAACCTGCCTGGAAGGCCCATCCCGCATGAGGGACAGCGGCCATCATCCGTAACCTGATAATCCAGAATGTTGTACCAGTCGCGCACAATGAGTTTGTTGCCGCAACCGGGGCATGAAGTCGTACCGCCATCGGTATCATGCACATTGCCGGTATAGACGTGATGCAGGCCGGCATCCAATGCAATCCGGCGCGCACGATGCAACGTGGACGATGGTGTATGAGAAATATCCATCATCTTGTAGTCTGGATGAAAAGCCGAGAAATGCAGAGGCACATCCACTCCCAGGTGTTCCATGATCCATTCGCTTTCCTGTTTGATTTCCGCATCCGAATCGTTGCTGCCGGGGATCAGCAATGTGGTGATTTCTGTCCACACATTGGTTTCATGGATCAGATATTCGAGCGTATCCAGCACAGGCTGCAGATGTCCGGCGCACAGTTTGTGATAAAACGCTTCGGTAAAGGCCTTTAAATCCACATTGGCGGCATCCATGTGGCTGAAAAATTCGGCTCTCGCCTCAGGGTGAATGAAACCCGCGGTAACGGCGACTGTTTTGATGCCGATTTCGTGGCAGGCAATGGCTGCGTCCACCGCATATTCAAGGAAGATAACCGGGTCGTTATAGGTGAAGGAAACGCTGGCACACCCCAGTTCCTGCGCAGTTCCGGCAATCGTTTCAGGAGACGCCTCATCACACAGGCGGTCGAATTCACGTGATTTGGAGATGTCCCAGTTCTGGCAGAAGTGACAGGCCAGATTACACCCGGCAGTGCCGAAGGACAGGACACTGCTGCCGGGCAGGAAGTGATTTAATGGCTTTTTCTCGATGGGGTCCACGCAGAAACCGGAAGAACGGCCGTAGGTGGTCAGCACGATCTGTTCACCTTCGCGCATGCGTACGAAACAAAGGCCACGTTGCCCGTCCTTCAATTTGCAGTCACGCGGACAAACATCGCACTGGATGCGGCCATCATCAAGCTTGTGCCAGTAACGACCGGGATAATGCGCATCGGGATTCATCAAACCTCTCTCCTTCGCAAAAATCCAGCAGGATTGATGTGACTGCTCAGATTGTCGCTAATTTGTTCGAGAACAAGGAAAACACGCACAGTTTGCTCTTGCAAATGAGCACCACAGGCATTTCCTACGGTCACATGTTTGACGCAGTTATCGGGCACATCAGTGGTGAGCTGAGCAGTTACTCCTCTTCGCTGAATTTCTCGATCGTATATATATAGATTAGCACATCCGGGTGCCAGAAGCCGGGAGACAGACCGGCCTTGATTCGCAAATGAGTCATGAACTGGTGCGCATCCGGCAATTGCTCCCATACCTGAGGTAAAAAAGTGGCCTTCCGGTTTCCATATTGAAATACAACGCCGTCTTCTCCCGGCCTGAGTTCGGCAATCGTTTCTTCCTCGCCTTGAACATCCAGTTTTTGCATGGGTGAAAGCAGGGATACTTCAATGTTCACTTTGACCAATTCGTCGATTGTGAGTGGCGGGAAGCGGGGGTCGTGGAGCGCCGCGGCAACCGCATTGGCGTGAACATCCTCGAACAGCGGCCGGGATGCCTCAAGTGAACCGATACAGCCGCGCAAATTGCCATTCATTTTCAAGGTTACGAAACACGCCCCTTTTTCCTGCAGCCAGTCCTCCTGATGTGGTACAAACCCGTCCAGGGACTGGCCAAGCGCGTCAGAGATTGCCGATCTTGCAAGAGATAGAAGGATTCGACCCTTATCTTTCGAGCCGCTTACAAAACTCATGAGCGGTAATCAGCGTCCCCACTTCGGCCCATTTTCGAGCTGAAATTTCGATCCATGGAGCTACCATGCACCTCATTCCATCCCGAAAATGGTCTCAAAGTGGGATTGCTGCTCATTCCCTCAGAGTTTGCAAGAGGCTCTTTTGTCATCCGTTTTTCTCATCAAAGGCAAACGCTCCATAACCTACAACCTGCTGTTTGTCTCCTGCCGTATCGCCTGAATTACGCAGGTCCAGTAGATGTGGCGTGAGTTCATGCTTGTCTGCGGTGGCGAGCAGGCCGTTGATGGGTGTCGCACCACAGGCCTGCTCGTGACTGATGGGCCATTGCTTGGCAAGGATGTTATCCGCGGTGACCCGATCCACTTGTTGCGCTTGCTGATAGGGGAGGTAATGGGACAGATCGGAACTGATGACAATGAGCGTCTTATCATCGCCCCAGAGCACGTCCAGCACCCCGGCCACATCCTCGGGGCTTGCATCGCCCACAGCCAGAGGGACGAGCTGGAACTCACCCAATACCCGCTGCAAAAAAGGAAGGTGCACCTCAAGGGAGTGTTCCATGGCATGCGCAGCCTCGCTCCATATCACCTGTGGCAGCTGCGCAATGCTTTCCATGGCTTCTTGATCAAGTGGTATGTCACCGAGTGGCGTAGAAAAAGAATCCGCTTCTGGCAGGGCAAGGCCAGACACAGGTACGCGATGCACGGGACCAAGCAGAACTACGCGGCGGATATGTTCCATCTCCTGCAACAAGGTGTAGGCGCTGGCGGCAATGGAACCGGAATAGATGTAACCCGCATGGGGTACGATCAGCGCCTTGGGGCGGATAGCTACGGTACAACTGGCCTGTGCCAGCATGGTGTCCACCTGTTGTGACAGCACGTTTGCATCCGCCGGATAAAACATTCCGGCAACAGCGGGCGGACGGGTACGAATCTTCATCGTGTGGACTCTACGGTCTTATTATAGCCGATCGAGCAATGTATTAATGTTTGTTGTGGCGGTTGCGAGCGTTGTTCAGGTGATTTTTAACATGGTGATGGCCAAAGCGGAAATAAATGACTAGGCCAACGACTCCTGCAACGATGATGACTGTTATCAGTCCGATAATGCCGAAGCGGTGCAGGACGGCCATCCCCGCGATGCCCAGTGCGTGCCCGACGGCATAGATAATAAAGGCCCATGAAAGACAGTTGACGATTTGCAGCAGGAAAAACCGCCAGAATTCAATGCTGGAGCAGCCGAAGAGCAACGCGGCGACAATGCGCGTTCCGTACAGGTACTGAAAGATGAAGATGGACCAGTGGGCGTATTTATCCAGAATCAGGTTGGCTTTGGGATGATGCCGTTCCAGAAAAGGAATAGATTCGATAATGGACATGCCTTTCCAGCGACCCAGCGTAAAAAAGAACATGTGCCCTGCAAACGCTCCCAGCGCGGCAACAAGAATGACTGTCCATGTATCCATGATTCCGGCGGCAGACAACGCGGCAGCTGCGATAAAAACTGATTCGCCTTCAATAAATGTCCAGATGAATACGGCCCAGTAACCATATTGTTCAACGAATTGCTGCGCCCATTCCATGGTTAGCAGTGAGGGGTAAAAGGTGAGGGGTGAGGGACAATCACAAGCGAACCGGAATATCATGGCTGGCCAAATATTCCTTAGCTTCATGTATCGAGTATTCACCAAAATGGAAGATGGATGCAGCAAGCACGGCATCAGCCTTTCCGTCAGACAAACCTTCAGCCAGATGTTTAAGCGTTCCCACACCACCCGATGCCACAACATTGGCCGAAATATGCTCCGCCACAGCGCGGGTTAACGGAATATCGTAACCCTGTTTGGTACCATCACAGTCCATGCTGGTAAGCAGGATTTCGCCAGCACCATAATCGCTCATTTTCTGCGCCCATTCAACTGCATTGATGCCCGTGGGTTTGCGTCCGCCATGCGTGAAACATTCCCAGTGTTCCCCGGCAGCATCTCCCACACGTTTGGCATCTACGGCAACCACGATGGTCGAGGAGCCGAATCGTTCCGCAGCCTCTTTGACCAGTTCCGGATTATGAATCGCGGCCGTGTTGATAGAGATCTTGTCTGCTCCCGCATGTAACAGATTTTCAATATCTTCCAGTATTTTGACGCCACCACCCACGGTTAGCGGCATGAACACGTTTTCAGCCACATCGGTGACCATATGGTAAAGCGTGTCCCGATTTTCATGCGACGCACGGATATCCAGAAAGCATAATTCATCGGCACCCTGTTCATCGTACCGGATGGCTGCTTCCACAGGATCACCGGCATCAACGATATCCACAAACTGCACGCCCTTGACCACACGGCCATGCGCCACATCGAGACAGGGAATGATGCGCTTGCTTAACATGAACTCAATTGCTCCATGGCCGCCGCGAAATCGAGCGTGCCCTCGTAGATGGCGCGGCCGGTAATGGCGCCGCAGATGCCGCCATTAACATGCATGGCACAGGCTTTTACATCTTCTAATTGTGAGATACCCCCGGAAACAATGACCGGAATGGAAATGGATTGGGCAAGCTTCAGGGTTTCGTCAATATTGGGACCGGTCAGCATGCCGTCGCGGGCAATGTCTGTGTAGATGATAGCGGCTACGCCCGCATCCTCGAAGCGCCGGGCCAGATCAACAGCAGCAGTATCCGTTACGTCATCCCATCCATGAACGGCGACCATGCCATCTTTGGCATCAATGCCAACACAGATTTGTCCGGGAAATGCTGCGCATGCATCAGTCACAAGCCCAGGATTGGACACGGTAGCGGAACCCAGGATCACACGTCCTACACCGAAATTTAATGTATCTTCAATCGTTTCCAGATCACGCAATCCACCGCCGAGTTGCACGGGAATATCCAGTGCGGCACAAATACCGCGAATAGCAGCGTGATTCTCAGGTTTTCCAGCAAAAGCGCCATCCAGATCAACCACATGCAAGCGAGTTGCGCCTAAAGACTGCCAATGCATTGCCATCGCGATGGGATCATCGCCATAATCCGTTGCGTCCTCCATACGTCCCTG
>JAUZQZ010000123.1 GCA_030950745.1 Mariprofundaceae bacterium
GTAGCGATCTCGGAAGCAGATGCCGGGGCTTTGCGTGATATTTTATGGCGATTGTTACGCCAACGGTTGCCGGAATTGCTGATCTACAACCTGGGGGGCGTACTGGCAACGTTATTTGTGGCAGCACTGGTTCTTTCTCCCATCTGGCTGGGACTCCAGATTACCTGGGGTTTAAGCCACATTGTGGCAGGGCCACAGGTAGAAGCCATTCAAGCGTCATCAGGATTCTGGGGAGGCATTGCGCACCTCGTTGCCCTGGTTGTTCTTGGCGGTTTGTTTGCCGCCATTGTCAGTATTCCGGGAATCGTGATTACCCATATGACGTTGTTGGTGCATATGGAACTGGATGAACCGAAAGCAAAGAAAGCTGCTACAGGCAGGAAGCGGGCGGGAACACCCCGGAAGGCGCAGGCACGCAAAACTACAGGCCGGACAGCCAAAGCCGCTACACCCCGTACCCGGAAGAAAAAGGGCGAGGCTTCCGGCGGCAAGGCCAGTGAAAAAGAGACTGCTGCCGATATGGCTTCATCCGAATCCGCTAAATCTGATTAAGTAATTTTGATCGCTGACCGCCAAATCGCACTTGAAGCTGCGGCAAGCCTGCCTGCGGTTTTTTTTGATACAGCAAGGCTGCATCCCAGTCGTCCGGCCCAGTGGCACCGAACAGATCGGGGCTATGTTCCTGTCACGTACGAACATTTGTACTCGCGTATCTGCCATGTTGCAACAGGCCTGATGCGAGTCGGTGTTAAGCCGGGCGACCGCGTGGCGCTCCTGATGGAAAACATTCCAGAATGGGCGGTGGCCGATTATGCCATACTGTCCATTGGCGCGGTTACGGTACCGTTGTATTGCTCCTACCGTCCACAGGACATGGCCTATGTGTTGCGGGATGCAGGCGTCAAGCTAGCCATCACATCGGGTGGTAAGGTAGCCCGGCATCTGCTCAATGTTGCTGATACCTGTCCAAAACTGAGGGCCGTATATGTCATGGAAAAGATGGCGGACGGGGACAAGTTGCGTTTGTTTACCGAACTGGAGGTCGGCGAAGTGGATGTGGCGGGGCTTGAGGCCCGTCTGAAAAGCGTGGGCCGCGATACGTTGGCAACGCTGGTTTATACCTCCGGCACTACAGGCGAACCCAAGGGAGTCATGCTCTCACATGGCAATATTCTGTCCAACCTGAAGGCCATTCCCGCCATTTTTTTGTTTGTTCCCGATGACAAAATGTTATCTTTTTTACCATTGGCGCATGTGCTGGAACGTATGGCAAGCCATTTTCTTCCCTACACATTTGGTATTTCCGTCGCATTCGCTGAACGTCCGGACACCGTGGCCAAAAATATGGCCGAGGCCAAGCCCACTATTCTCATTGCCGTGCCCCGATTGCTGGAAGTAATCCGCAGCCGGATTCTGGGCCAGGTGGCCAAGCAGTCTGCTTTTAAACAACGCCTGTTTCGCCAGTTTTTGGCGTTGGGGGCGAAACAGGGAAACGCAGTGTCATGGTGGGCCGGTGTCCGCTTTCGTTTGCTGGATCGGTTGATCGGGCAGAAAATACGAGATCGTTTTGGTGGGAAAATCAGGTTAATGGTTTCAGGTGGAGCGCCGCTGAGTGTGGAAGTAGCGGAATTCTTCGGGGCCATCGGGCTGCCAATTCTGGAAGGCTATGGTATGACGGAGGCCGCCCCGCTCATCAGCGCTAATCCCGTAGACGACCGGCGCATGGGTTCGGTGGGCAAGCCCGTGATAGACGTGGAGGTGAACATCGCCAATGATGGCGAGATTCTTGTCCGCGGTCCCAATGTGATGGCAGGTTACTGGAAGCGGCGGAAGGAAACCCATGAGGCTATTGTGAAAGGCTGGCTGCATACCGGCGATATCGGTGAACTGGATGAGGACGGTTATTTACGAATTACCGACCGCAAAAAGGATTTGATTGTGAATTCAGGCGGTGAAAATGTTGCGCCACAACGTATTGAAGGCCTTCTGGTGGCTGAGGAAATGATTGAGCAGGTGGTTGTTTATGGTGACCAGAAACCGTATCTGGTTGCGATGATCGTGCCGACGGAAGAAGCCTGTATGGCATGGGCGCATAAGGAAGGGCTGCCCGAAACGGACTGGGAACACCTGGCAGAATCCGATATTCTACGCAAGACATTGCAAACCCGCATCAGTGAGCACTTGAAGGGATTGGCCCAGCATGAGCAAATCCGGCGTATTTGCATCCGCCCGCAGCCATTGACTATTGAAGAGGGTTTGCTCACCCCGACCATGAAAATCAAACGCCGCAAGGTGCATGAACAATTCAGGGAAGTATTGGAAGGTCTTTATTAGAGCCTGTTCACATTGTCCCATAAGCATGTATTGAAAGAAAACCCATAAAGTAATGACATAGTGAGGATGTTAGAAAACACCTCAATGGAGGGGTAAGCATGAACCCTGTCTGGATCACAACCGCCGAAATATGGATTTCTACGCTGTTGTTGCTTATTTTGACGGCCCTGATTGTAATCGGCCTCACCCTGTTCACTATCGATATCACGCAAACGAAAAATGCCATTCGGCGAAATTATCCGCTGATTGGGCGTTTCCGGTTCTTTTTTGAACATCTTGGTGTGTTTTTTCGCCAGTATTTCTTTGCCATGGACAGGGAGGAAATGCCGTTTAACCGCGCCCTGCGCGAATGGGCCTACCGTGCGGCGAAAAACGAAGACAATACCATCCCCTTCGGCTCGACGCGCGACTTAAACCCGGTCGGCAGTATCAGCTTCGTCAATTGTCCGTATCCGACACTGGAGAGCGATGCGGCACCCGCGCAGCCCATGGTAATCGGGCCGCAATGCAAGCATCCTTTCGAGGCGAAAAGTCTGTTCAATATTTCCGGCATGAGTTTCGGCGCGCTTTCCCATGTGGCGGTGCGGGCGCTATCGCATGGCGCGTCCGGGGTCGGTTGCTGGATGAATACCGGCGAGGGCGGCTTATCGCCGTATCATCTGGAAGGCGGATGCGATGTGGTGATGCAGATCGGTACGGCCAAGTACGGTGTGCGCGATGGCGACGGCAAACTATCCGATGAACGCTTGCGCGAGGTCGCCGCCATTGAGCAGGTCAGGATGTTCGAAATCAAACTTAGCCAGGGCGCCAAACCCGGCAAGGGCGGTATCCTTCCCGGTATCAAGGTGACGGCGGAAATCGCGGCTATTCGCGGCATACCGGCAGGTGAGGATTCAATCAGTCCCAACAGACATGTAGAAATTGAAAATCCCGGCGACTTGCTGGATATGATCGCCCACATCCGCGAGGTCACCGGTAAACCGGTCGGCTTTAAACTGGTGATTGGCGGTTGCAATGTACTGGACCATCTGTTCGATGAGATCAAACGACGTGGCGATGCATCCGCTCCCGATTTCATCACCCTGGACAGTTCCGATGGCGGTACGGGCGCCGCACCTCAGCCCTTGATGGATTTCATGGGGCTACCGCTGAAAGAGAGCCTACCCATGCTAATCGATCATCTGGTGGGCTATGGACTGCGTGATCGTGTGCGGGTGATTTGCTCGGGCAAACTGATTACGCCGTCGGGCGTGGCGTGGGCGCTGTGCATGGGTGCGGATTTCATTGTTTCGGCGCGTGGTTTCATGTTTGCGCTGGGCTGCATTCAGGCCATGCAGTGCAATAAAAACACCTGCCCCACTGGCATTACCACGCATCAGAAACGCTTGCAGCGCGGGCTTGTGCCGCAGGATAAAGCCGTGCGCGTGCAGCATTATGTGGAAAACATGATGCATGATGTCGGTGTGATTGCCCATTCCTGCGGTGTAATATATCCGCGTCAGTTGCAGCGCAGGCATGCGCGTATCATCACCACGGATGGTAATAGCACGGGTCTGCATCTGCTTCACCCGGAAACGGAGGCGGGTTTTCCGCATGGCAAGAAAAGGTCTTAAGGAGCAAGCAATGGGCGTAGTCGAACATTTCCCGCTGATGATTCCCGGAGCATTCGGGGCGGAAGGCAAACCGCTGGAGGTCGTCTCACCCTACGATGAGCAACCGATTGCAACCGTGGCGGCGGCCAATGCCGCAGGTGTGGAACAGGCATTAAACAACGCCAGCCGCCTGTTTACCGACCGTGCGGCCTGGTTGTCCGTGGACCAGCGCATCGGGATTTTGGAGCGGATGATTGATTTGCTTCGGGATCATGCGGAGGAACTGGCGACCGGGGCGTCGCTTGAGGGCGGCAAGCCGTTGATTGATTCACGCATTGAAATGGCACGTTGTATCGACAGCTTTCGTATTTGCATCAACACTCTGCGCACCGATGCCGTCCATCCGCCGGTGATGGGCGTTAATGCGGCATCGAAGCACCGCATTGCATTCATCCGGCGGGAGCCCATCGGCGTGGTTGTGGCGTTCAGCGCCTTCAACCATCCGCTTAACCTGATTGCGCATCAGGTTGGTCCGGCTATTGCCGCCGGTTGCCCGGTGATCATCAAACCCGCTGAAAATACGCCTTTATCGTGCATCCGGCTGGTGCGCTTGCTGCATCAGGCTGGTTTGCCCGAGGGATGGTGTCAGTTTGTGATGCCGGAAGATATTGTGCTGGCCGAAGTATTGGTGACGGATCCGCGTGTTGCATTTTTCAGTTTTATCGGCAGCGCCAGGGTGGGCTGGCTTTTGCGATCCAAACTGGCTCCAGGTACACGCTGCGCCCTTGAACACGGCGGCGTAGCCCCCGTCGTTATCACCGGGGATGCCGACATCGATAAGGCGTTGCCCGGACTGTTGAAAGGGGCCTTTTACCACGCCGGACAAGTGTGTGTGTCGGTGCAGCGCATATTCGCTCACGCATCCATTGCGCGCGAGCTGGCCGATAAAATAGCAAATCAGGCCAGGGGACTGGTTGTAGGCGATCCGTTAGTCGAGCAAACCGAAGTCGGGCCGCTCATCCGGCCACAGGAAAGTGATCGGATCGATCAATGGGTGAAGGAGGCGGTTGCAGGCGGTGCGGCTTTGTTGTGCGGCGGTGAGCTACGCGACCATCATTGCTATGCTCCCACTGTACTGTTCGATCCAGCGGCAGACGTACGCGTATCGACGCAGGAGGTGTTTGGTCCGGTGGTGTGCGTTTATCCGTTTACCGAACTGGATGCCGCCATCGAAGCGGCCAATGCACTGGATGTCGCTTTTCAGGCCTCGGTGTACAGCCTTGATCTTGATACGGCGTTGTATATCTCCGAACACCTGGCCGCATCGGCGGTGATGATCAATGATCACACAGCATTTCGTGTAGACTGGATGCCATTCGCCGGATTGAAACATTCGGGCCTTGGTGTCGGCGGCATTCCGTTTACGATGCGTGATATGCAGGTTGAAAAGATGACGGTGATTTATTCCGATGCCGTGATGTAAAAGATGATAAACAAAACAATTTCACCACAGAGCCACTTGCAAAACTCTGGGTGGATGAGCGGCAATCCCACTTTGAGTCCATTTTCGGGGTGGAATGAGGTGCATGGTGGTTCCATGGACCGAAATTCCAGCTCGGAAATGGGCCGAAGTGGGATTGCCGATTG
>JAUZQZ010000124.1 GCA_030950745.1 Mariprofundaceae bacterium
CAGCAGAATGCGGCCATGGTCGAGGAAGTGAATGCGGCCAGTGAAAATCTGGATGACCAAGTGGGGAACATGCGTGATCTGATTGCCGTGTTTGATATTGGGGAGGATGCCGCATCCATTGGCGCTGCCAAAGCGCCGGAGAAGAGTGGCAGGAAGGTGGTGGAGATGAACAAATCCGCTGCCAGGAAAGGGACCAAAAAGGCAGCCAAAGTTGCGGCGAAGGCTGTATCCAAAGCCGCCTCCCAGGCCGAAGAAAAGGTTGAGGATGACGAATGGGAAGAGTTTTGAGCGTAAAAAAATAATCCCCTGTTTTGCTGCAAGGGTGCAGGAGATGTGCAAGAACGTGGATGATAATCAGCGTTCTTTTAGCGGATACAAATACAATAGCAGAATTGCTGGATGAGATGGAGTAAAAAATGAAAAAAAACCTGCCGGTAACAAATAATGAAGTGGCGATGCGTGATGGTCAGCTCATCATCTCGACGACAAATATGAAAGGAATCATCACCGAGGCCAATGAAGGTTTTATTGATGTCAGTGGATTCTCCCGACAGGAACTGATTGGCAAGAACCATAATATTATCCGGCATCCGGATATGCCGCCGTCTGCATTCCAATGGTTGTGGGACAGCATTCGGGCTGGTGATCCATGGACGGGGCTGGTGAAAAATCGGTGTAAAAATGGTAGTTTCTATTGGGTGCAAACCAATATCACGCCATTCATCGAAAAAGGAGAAATCACCGGTTACGTGTCCGTATGCACTAAACCGACGCAGGCCGATGTGGATGATGCGGCTAAGCTATATGCCACAATCAATGCCGGTGGTGGTATGGTGCTGGGTAAGAAAACACTGCTACAAAAAATCAATGTATTCAGCCGCATGAAGGTATGGCACAAGATTGCCGCGACATTATTGCTGACGGCCACCCTACTAGCAGGTTCATGGCTGATTGCCTTGCAAGGCATGGGCGTATCTCATAGTGGCTTGCTGATGGTGGGGATGCCCTTGTTGCTGGGGGCTATTTTTGCAGGGTTGTTGATTCACAGTTTAACCCGGCGCTTGCGCTACACTATGAAAAAACTGGAATCCATTGCCGAAGGTAATTATTTTGACTGGATCACGTTGGATTCACAGGATGAAATCGGTCTGATGCAGAAAAGCTTGAAATCCATGCAGATCCGCAATGCTTATGCAGAACACCAGGCCGGCAAACGGGCGGATGAGGCGCTACGTATTAAGACGGCCCTGGATAATGTTCAAACGCCGGTGCAAGTGACCGATGTGGATTATAATATCTTTTATGTTAACAAGGCCGCAAAAGCGATGTTCCAATCACACCAGGACGATTTCAGGAAGCTGCTACCCGACTTCTGCCCGTCCAAAGTGATAGGGGCCAATGTCAATACCTTCTACAAGAGCCCAGCCCATCAGCGTCAATTCCTGGATGGCCTGCACAGCAATTCTACCTCGGACAACCTGGCCTTCTGTGACGAATTTATTGTACAAGTTTCGGCCTCACCAATTCTGGATGAGGCCGGTCAACAAACCGGCACGATACTGGAATGGCTGGATCGCAGCGCTGAGGTAGGTTTGGAGCGCGAGGTGTCCGATATGATGACTGCGCTGCAAAAGGGTAATTTGAGTATACGTATAGACACGGAGGGAAAGACGGGATTCTTTGCCACTCTGGCAGAGGGCCTAAATAATGTAACCGCCACGCTAGCCTCTACGGTTAGTGAAACAATAACTGCATTGAAAGCGCTGGAGCAGGGCGACCTGACGCACAAGATCACCAACGAATATGAAGGCGTATTCGATGTTATCAAGCAGGCTGCCAATACGACAACGGCCAAACTGAGTAGAACATTGAATGATGATATCGGTCCCGTACTTGATGCTGCCAAGGCAGGTGATCTTTCCAGGCGTGTCCAGACCGAGAACTACGTAGGTTTTTACAAACAGCTCGGAGATGCCACCAATGACCTGCTCGACAAGTCGGAACAGGCCATTAACGACACCGTTGCCGGTCTCAAAGCGCTGGAGCGGGGAGATCTGACACATGAGATCACCAACGATTATGAAGGCGCGTTTGATACCATCAAGCAGGCATCGAACAACACGGCCGTGAAGTTGGCGGGGATGATGAAATACATTGCAGGCTCAGCGGGAGAAGTAGGCAACGGCTCATCGGAGATTGCCAGAGGCAATGCTCAGCTGAATGACTCCACACAGGAGCAGGCAGCGGCGCTGGAAGAGGCCGCGGCCAGCATTGAGGAGATCACGGGCACTATCCAGCAGACGGCGGATAATTCACGTCAGGCGAATCAGTTGGTAATGGAAGCGCACCAACAGGCCGAGAATGGTAGTTCCGTGGTGGATCATGCAACGGAAGCGATGTCCGACATCAACGCGAGTAGCAAGAAGATTGCGGGCATCATAGGCGTGGTCAATAAGATTGCCTGCCAGATCAATCTGCTGGCCTTGAATGCGACAACGGAGGCTGTCAGGGAGGGTGAGCAGGGCCGTGGTTTTGCCGTGGTTGCGGGTGAAGTGAGATCTCTGGCGCAGCGAAGCGCGGAAGCGGCCAAGGAGATCAGGGGGCTGATCAACGAAAGTGTTTCCAGTGTTGAAGAGGGCAGCAAACTGGTGGGCAAATCCGGCGAGGCGCTGAAATCGATTGTAACTTCGGTGCAGAAGGTGAAGGACATTGTATCCGAGATTGCAGCGGCGAGTCAGGAACAGGCTTCCGGGGTGGAACAGATCAACAAGGCGATTGCCCAACTGAATAGCGGCACACAGCAGAATGTTGCCATGGGCAAAGATGTGAGTGCGGCCAGCGAGAATCTGGATGCCCAAGCAGGAGACATGCGTGAATTGATTGCCGTGTTCAATGTCGGAGAGGGTAATATATCCACCAAACCTTTCAAAGTGTCGGAGAGATGTGGCAAGAAGGTGGTGGGGATGAATAAAGCTGCTGCGTTATTGGCCAGAAAACGCTCCAGAGCTGCATCCAGGATTGCAGCAAAGGCTGTATCCAAAGCTGCCGCCCAAGCCAAAGGAAAGGTTGAGGATGAGGAATAGGAAGAACTGTTATAAGGCTCCGGACTCACAGCCATTTACGGGAATATAACCATAGCAAAAAGGTTTTATGCGCTGTTTGATCACCCGAAAGATATGTTCCACCCGAGCTCGTACCGATGATTGTTTCCGATTACGTTTGCGCTGACTGCTTGAAAGACTCTTCTTCGGCTTACGTTTGTCCTGCACACACCAGTTGATGCCCATCGCTCGTGCGCCTCATTTATATTCATCACTGGTGGGTAGCACGGCTCAACTACATAGGTATCATCCGCACTTGGAATCACCACATTCGAGGCAAGTGTTGCAGTTGTCCAGCCGCACTACGGCCATGGCACCGCACTTGTCGCACAGGTTGCCCTTGGCGGCTGCTTCCTCACCCAGCTTCTCTTTGACTTCCTTACGTTTGGCCTCAAGTTCCGGCGTGGTTAACTGGCCCTCCATCATGCCAATGGAAATCATGTGCTGCTGAATCACTTCGCCAATCTCGGCTACCAGCGACGGCATGTATTTGCCGCCTTTTTTGTAGTAGCCACCACGCGGATCGAACACGGCTTTCAATTCCTCGACGAGGAAGGTGACATCACCTCCCTTTCTGAATACGGCAGAAATCACGCGCGTCAGTGCCACAATCCAGGAGAAGTTCTCCATGTTCTTGGAGTTGATGAAGATTTCGAACGGCCGTTTGTGCTCATTCGGTTCGCCGCGCTTCATTACCACATCGTTGATGGTGATATACAGCGCATGTTCGGACATTGGCGTCTTGATCTTGTAGGTGGTGCCTTCGAGTACATCGTCGCGTTCCAGCAGTGGTGCAATCTGGGTGACCGTAGCCTCCGTCTGCTCCGACTCGGGTTTGACCACCTCATAGGCCGCAATCTTCTGTTCAATCTTTGTTGCCATTATTTTCCTCCCTTACCATCGCCTGATCCCATACATGCACCATCTGTTTCTCCATAGGTTGTTTTTCTACAGCCCGTTTCTCCGCATCCATTTTCCGCAGCGATGCATAGCGCATAGCCGGTCCTACATCATCGGCAAAATAGTCAGAAAAAAGTGATTCAATATTCCTGTAAGTATCCATAGTTATCCCTCTCTACCCCTGGCCGTCAGCAATTGCAGGAAGCGGCGGCGCAGCAGCCCTGTATTAAATGGTGCCACCCGGTGATGCGAAGGTGGCCTGCCACCGGTTCCACACCAGTCCGGTTTCCATTGTGGCATCACCCACAAATTGATGGGTGGGATGCGGAAGTTCGCCCAGTCCACTCGTATATCCATCAGAACTTACCGTAATATCCTTCTTTCAGGGCATCGAAAAGGTTGGCGGCAGTGTGCATTTCACCATCATAATCGATCTCCTCGTTACCCTTGACTTCAATCACCGTTCCGTCATCCAGCGTGAAGCGGTAGAGGGTGTTTTCTAGATCCTCTTCCTTGACCAGCACGCCCTGGAAGGCTTCCGGGTTAAAACGGAAGGTGGTGCATCCCTTCAAGCCCTTGTCGTAGGCGTAGAGATAGATGTCCTTGAAATCCTCGAAGGGGAAATCGGTCGGTACATTGGCTGTCTTGGAAATGGAGGAATCCACCCATTTTTGCGCTGCGGCCTGAATATCGACATGTTTCTTGGGCGTCACTTCGTCGGCAGAGATAAAGTAATCCGGCAGCTTTTCGTCATCCAATTCGGATAGCGGCATGGCCTTCGAATTGATCAGTTCGCGGTAGGCGAGCAGTTCGAAGGAGAACACGTCCACCTTTTCCTTGGTCTTACGGCCTTCGCGGATGACGTTGCGGGCATAATGGTGCGCGAAAGAAGGCTCGATGCCGTTGGAGGCGTTGTTGGCGAGGCTCAGACTGATGGTGCCGGTCGGCGCGATTGAGGAATGGTGGGTAAAGCGACAGCCGGTTTCCTCCAAATCCTTGAGCAGTGCGGCATCATCGGCATTGCCGGTATCGGCGAACTGCTGCATATAACGCGAATAACGTGCCCACAACACTTTCCCCGCCAGCTTGTCGCCGATTTTGATGCCGTCATCGGCCATTTCCGGGCGCTGAGCCATCAGTTCCGGTGTGATTTCAACCTTCTCGTTCATGATGGGGGCGACGCCTTTTTCACGTGCCAGCTCCAGCCCTGTTTCAAAGCCGGTTCGGGCCATTTCATAGGCAATCTGTTCGGTGAATGCGAGCGATTCCTCCGAACCGTAAGGCGTACGCAGCATGGCGAGGGCGCGGCCGAGGCCCAAAAAGCCCATCCCGTGGCGGCGCTTGGCCATAATTTCGTCACGTTGTTTGGATAGCGGCAGACCGTTGATTTCCACCACGTTATCCAGCATGCGGGTAAATACAGCGACGACTTCGCGAAACTGCTCCCAGTCGAAACGGGCGTCTTCGGTGAAGGGATCGCAGATAAATTTCGTCAGGTTGACGGAGCCGAGCAGGCAGGCGCCATAGGGTGGAAGCGGCTGTTCGCCGCAGTTATGGGCATGCAGGCCGTTGGCATCGAAGGTGTTGATGCCGGGAACCTGTACATCGAACACATCTTCAATGCCATCGGGAGCGATGACTTCTACTGTGGCGATGAAATGTTCACGATTCAATTTGCGTTGATAGCTGCTCATCAACATATCAAAACGCGATTGCTTATCAGTGTCCGCAAAGCCGATGCGCTCATTAAATGCCGCTAAATTTCCGCCGGAAATCACCAGTTCATGTTGGGCTCTGGTCATATAAGCCTTCATGCTGCCTTTGCCATCGGGCAGCAAGCTTTCGCCTGCTTCACGGCGGTTCCGGTAGATGGTTGAAGCAATACCCAAGCGCAACAACATGCGTTGCACGGCCTGTAGGCGGGATAAATCACTCTGGCTTAAACGTACGCTCACCCCTTTCTTCTGCGATCCCTGAACGGAACCGTCCGCATCAAAGAACCCGCGCAAAAAGCCTGCGTAGAATTCAGAAGAGGCCTGCTCCATTGCCGGTGTAATGGATTTATCGCCCGGCTGCATGCCGAGGTCAAAAGCCAGATCACGCAAGGCAGATAACTTCATTCGCCATTCACCGCGCTCCGGGATCTCATGGAACCCGGAAAAGTCACTCCGGTGTGGCAATGTTCGGGCTGCCAGTTCCGCTTCACGCAGCAAGGCGGATGCGGCAGCCGTTCCCAGGCCCATAGAGCCATTGGCAACCGCTTTATCTGCCCAAACAGACAGAACAGCAGCATCTTTTTTGAGCGTTCCATCACCGACCAGCAGACCGAGAAGGTATCCCTGCTCCCTACTGAGCTCGCCCTCCCAAGTCAGATCAGCATGATGGTTTAGCAACACCCGGTCGCCGGGTTGCAGATCTTGTGTTGTTGACCATTCGGTTTCACATGACCAGCGCGTAAGCCTGGTGACTTTTCGTACTTTGTGATCCGCGGTAAGGCGTAATTGAAAGCCTTCTTTTGTATGTAGTTGCATTACCGGCTTCGTGGCCGTCCTGAAAAAGCCCTGTTCGCCACTGGCATGCGTCCTGCCATCCACAATCGCAACAAACGGAGAGCCCATAAGGTCGAAAACCTGACGCGGGCCCTCGGATGTCTGAACCCATGTGTCAGCAGTTACACACGGATTGGTCGCACGGACATTCTCGCAAAACCAGTTGTTGTTCATCTCGTTGACGCGGTCGATGAGAATGAAGCCGGGTTCGGCATAATCGTAGGTGGAGGCCATGATGACATCCCACAGGCGTCCGGCGCGAATTGTTTTGTACACCTTGCAAGCTGTTCGCCCCGCCCCGTCCGTGGTATATCCGTTAGATTTGACCGGCCAGTTACGCCATACGATACGTGCATCCTCATCCTTAATATCGCTGCGATTGGCGGGAAATACCAGATCCCAGTCAGCATCATTTTTCACCGCTTCCATGAAATCCTTTGTAATCAGGCAGGAGAGATTGAACTGGCGTAACCGCCCGTCCTCACGCTTGGCGCGGATGAAATCCATGGCATCCGGGTGGCTGATATCGAAGGTGCCCATTTGTGCGCCACGACGGCCACCGGCACTGGACACGGTGAAGCACATCTTGTCGAAGATATCCATGAACGAAAGCGGCCCGGAGGTGTAGGCGCCGGCACCGCTTACATAGGCACCTTTGGGACGTAATGTGGAGAATTCGTAGCCGATACCGCAGCCCGCCTTCAGTGTCAGGCCCGCCTCATGCACCATGGACAGAATGCCATCCATCGAATCCGGAACCTGACCGGATACGGTGCAGTTGATGGTGGAGGTGGCCGGTTTGTGCTCACGGGCGCCGGCATTGGAGATGATGCGCCCGGCCGGAATGGCGCCATGTTCCAGTGCCCAGATGAATCGTTTATGCCAGAAATCATGTTTGCCGGGTTTTTCTACCTCCGCCAGCGCTTTGGCGACGCGTGTATATGTATCCTCAATGGTGTGATCCACGGCATTGCCATGTTTGTCTTTCAGGCGGTATTTCTTATCCCATATGTCTGCGGAGGCTGCCTGTAACGGAATGTCGGCAGTCGCATTCGATGGTTGGGCGGCGGTGACCTGCCCGAATTGCTTCATTTCAGCCAGACTCATGAATAACTCCTCCCCTTATGTGCCGAAAGCCATAGCGCTACCTTATACCCTATATCTTGGGTGTCAAGAATTCCTTAACAACCACCTATTGGGTTTTTGCTCAACATTTCATCCACCGCTTTTCCACAGCTTGTTCCTTGTCCCATACAGGAAGCAGAGGGCATGGCGTGCTTGTGTTTGGAGGGGGAGAGCGAGACTGTTACGATTGGCGCATGGATCAGCAGACACATTTCGGTTTCGAAGCCATGGGTTCGGCGGAGAAACGGCAACGGGTGATGGGTGTGTTTTCTTCGGTGGCGGAAAAATATGATCTGATGAATGATTTAATGAGTGGTGGCCTGCACCGCTTGTGGAAACGGCGGATGATAAATGTGGCAGCGGTACGGCACGGGAGCCGGGCGCTGGATGTAGCGGCCGGTTCCGGCGATATTGCCATCGGCCTGCTGAAGAAAATGGGTGATGGCCGCGTTGTGTTGACTGATCTGAATGGTGCGATGCTGGCCGGGGGCGCACGGCGGATGGTTGATGCGGGGATCCTGCCGGGGCGGGCGGACTGCCTTCAGTCTGATGGTACAAAGTTACCGTTTGCGGATGAATCCTTTGATGTGGTATCCATTGCTTTCGGTATTCGTAATTTCGTCGATATCGAAGCCGGATTGAAGGAATTTCACCGTGTGCTTGCACCCGGCGGTCAATTCATCTGTCTGGAATTCTCGCGGCCCGTTCTGCCATTGCTGGGTATTGCCTATGATGCCTATTCATTTAATATCATTCCTCAGATTGGCGAGTGGGTGACGGGAGATCGTGCTTCCTATCAGTATCTGGTGGAATCAATTCGCCGGTTTCCCGATCAGAAACGTTTTGCCAAATTGATGGGCCGGGCAGGGTTCGATCTGATCAGATACGAAAACATGACGGGTGGCGTGGTGGCGCTGCATCGGGGATATAAAATATAATATGAGTCGTTATATATGAGTTTAATGTTTCTTCCCTTGCGCCTGATTCCCGCGCCGGTACAGGCCGTGGTGCTTGGCACGGTGCTGGACCTGTTCTTCAGCCGTGATGATTCCCTGGCACCTTTGCTTGAAGGGTTGGAAGGCCGTGTGTTCCGTATCCATGTGCGGGATATGAATACGGTCTTTTATATGGGATTCCGGGCAGGGAAAGCCTGGGTTCATACGTCGTTTGAAGGTGATGCGGATGTGCGCATTGATGCTACGACGGCAGGTTTTTCCCGTTTGTGCTTTGCCCACGAAGATCCGGATGACCTGGTATTTTTGCAGGTGCTGAAGCTGTCCGGAGATCCTGAGGTGATGTTGCGTTTCAAGAAGCTTCTGCAGGCAGCGGATATTGACTGGGAGAAGGAGTTACGCGCCGGTTTTGGGGAGTATTTTGGTAGTCGCGTGGCGCAGGCCGCAAAGGCTCTGGTCGGGGCGGAAGAAAAAGTATCGGTGGCCTCACACGAGACGATCAGGCAGTGCTTGAAACAGATGGATATTCCGGATCAGGAGCGGTTTGAGGCATGGCAGGCCGACGTGGAAGACGTCAGCCGCAAGATAAGTCGCCTGAAGGCACGAATCACGCGGTTGGAAAAAGCCGTACCGGTCAAAAAGCCGGAACGTAGATCAAAACGGAAACCTGGCTAGTAGTGTCCTCTCCTATAAATTCGTTACCCCTCAGCGGGCCTGGACGGGATGTACGGCAAGGCGCACGAGCGCGGGACTGGCCACGGCCAGTTCAAGCGAGCGCAACACCGCTGAACGCCCGTTCAGGCCCGCCCGGAGGGAGCCCCACCCATGGGTGGGGCTCTGAGAGACAACGAATTTATGGGAGAGAACACTAATCATGTTACGTCCTGGAGCCGGGTTCCGGCAGGGCTGGCGACTGCTCGTCATCACCCATTTATTGACCACCCATGGTATGGGGGCGCTGGCGGTGCGTATGCATTTGTTCTTACCTTATGCATGGATGATGCGCATCTTCCTGCGTAGTGAAGTTTCGCGCGACTTCGGCGTACAGTCACGGTTGGTGCTGGAACGTCTGGGTCCGACTTTCATCAAGTTTGGGCAGATGCTCTCCACCCGCGTGGACCTGTTACCGCTGAATATCGCGCTGGAGCTGAAAAAATTACAGGATGCCGTGCCGCCGGAGGAATTCGTCACGATCCGTGATGTGCTGGAACGTGTATTTAAAAAGCCGCTGCTGGGCGAGGACGGCATATTCAAGTCATTCGAGGAAACGCCGGTGGCAGCGGCCTCGATTGCGCAGGTGCATTTCGCCGAGCTGCACGATGGCCGGCCGGTAGCGGTGAAAGTGCGCCGTCCTTTCATTCGCAAGACGATCGAAGCCGATCTGGCGCTATTAAAGCTGTTGGCCAGTCTGTTTGACCGCTATTTCCCTGAATACCGGCGTTTAAAGGCACCGCGCATAGTGGAAGAGTTCGCAATTACCATCAAAGGTGAACTGAATTTGCGGGCGGAAGCTGCGCATGCTTCCCGCTTTGCTGAGAATCTATCCGATGTGGAGGGCGTATATGTTCCCACGGTGATCTGGGATTACACCCATGCCGAGGTGTTAACCACCGAGCGCATTGCCGGCATTTCCATTGACGAGCGTGCGGAGCTGGTTGCTGCCGGACATGATTGTCTGAATTTGTGTGAGCGCGCTGCCTGTCTGTTTTTCCACATGGCTTTCGTGGATGGTTATTTTCATGCTGATATGCATCCCGGTAATATCTTCGTGGCCGGTAACGGGGATATTATTCTGGTGGATTTCGGCATTGTCGGCAGGCTGGATATGAAGAGCCGCCGTTATCTGGCGGAAATGTTGCTTGCCTTTCTGAAAAAGGATTACCGCCGCGCCGCCCTGGTGCATCTGGATGCCGGTTATGTACCGGCCGGTACGGATATGTCGGCTTTTGAGGATGCACTGCGCGAAATTGGGGAGCCGATCTTTAACCGGCCGCTGGCTGAAATCTCATTGGCTGAGTTGTTGTTCTGCATGTTTGCGGTAACCGAACGTTTTCAGATGGAAACACAGCCGCAATTACTGTTATTGCAGAAAACCATGGTGGTCATCGAAGGCGTGGCGCGCGAACTGGCCGATCAGGCCAATATCTGGGAGATGTCCCGGCCTTTGGTGGCGGAATGGGTGGCGAAACATTTGGGACCGGCGGCGCGTTTGCAGCAGGGGGCGGAAGAAGTTCGAACAGGACTGGAAGGCTGGCTTGAACTGCCTGCCCGGATTGAGCAGGCGCTGGCCGGGCAGGAAGGTAGCGTTTTCGTGCCGCAAGCCTCCGGCGTTTCCCTGTGGCAACGAGTGGGCGGCATCGTGTGCGTGGCTTTAGGCAGTGTAGCTACGATGCAATATGCGGTCGGGCTATGGTATTTACCGGCGGGGTTGCTGGCGATGGTCATCGGCGCAGGGTTGTTGCTGCGACGCTGAATGGCTACCCGTTCTATCAATCATTCTTCCATTCTTATCTGTTCATGATTAGATTGCTGCGCCTTTCGCACTGCTAAAGTTTGTCTACGCCCTGTCCGGAAGCCTTTAAAAGGAGTCAAAATGACCATGAGCCGTGATTTTGTGTTTACCAGTGAATCTGTATCCGAAGGGCATCCGGACAAGGTGGCTGACCGCATTTCAGACGGTGTGCTGGATGCTATTCTGGAGCAGGACAAGTATGGGCGCGTCGCCTGCGAAACGATGGTGACTACCGGCATGGTGCTGGTGGCTGGGGAAATCACCAGCTCGGCGGTCGTCGATTATCAACGAATTGTGCGCGATGCCATTAAGGAGATTGGCTACAACTGCTCAAGCATGGGCTTCGACTGGGAGTCGTGTGCCGTGCTGGTCAGTCTTGACAAGCAGTCGGCCGATATTGCACGGGGCGTTAATGAAGGTGAAGGGCTGGATTTGGATCAGGGCGCTGGCGATCAGGGGCTGATGTTCGGTTATGCGACGAACGAGACCGATGTATTGATGCCGACTGCGATCCATTTGTCCCATCAGCTGATGGAGAAGCAGGCCGCTGTGCGCAAGGCAGGGGTGCTCGATTTTTTACGTCCTGATGCCAAGTCACAGGTTACGGTACGTTACGAAAAAAGTTGCCCGGTGGCCATTGATACCGTGGTGCTTTCCACACAGCACGAACCGGATGTGTCACATAAGAATTTGACCGAGGCGGTGATGGAGGAGATCATCAAACCCATCCTTGACCCGACCGGGCTTTTGCATGCGGATACTGAATATCACATCAATCCGACCGGTCGTTTTGTAATCGGCGGGCCAGTCGGCGATTGCGGGGTTACAGGCCGCAAGATCATCGTCGATACCTATGGTGGTTTCGGGCATCACGGCGGCGGCGCTTTCTCCGGCAAGGATCCGAGCAAAGTGGATCGTTCAGCCTGCTACATGATGCGCCATGTTGCCAAAAACATTGTCGCTGCGGGTCTGGCCGAACGCTGTGAGGTGCAGGTGGCCTATGCTATTGGCATTGCCCATCCGCTTTCGGTGATGATCAACACCTTCGGCACCAGCACGGTGGATGAGACCAAATTGGCCGATGCCGTGCGCGAGGTGTTTGACCTGCGCCCCAAAGGCATTGTGCAGGCGCTTGACCTGTTGCGTCCGATTTATGCAAAGACTGCCGCCTATGGTCATTTCGGTCGGGAGTTACCTGAATTTACATGGGAAAACAGGGACAAGACAGAGGCGCTGAAAGCCGCGCTTGTCTAAATGAATTGAATTTGCCGAGGGGCGCTGCAACCGGACAATCGGTCAGGCTCGGCATGTATTGTTTAACGGCGCCCGTTTATTTTAAACAAATGAACGGAGGAATAGCATGAGCGCTGTGGAACAAAACATAACTGAAAGTGTCGTTGCCGACATGTCGCTGGCCGGATGGGGTCGCAAGGAATTGGCCATCGCCGAAACTGAAATGCCCGGCCTGATGGCTATCCGTGAGAAATATGCGGCCAGTCAACCGCTTAAAGGCGCGCGTATTGCAGGTTCCCTGCACATGACGATTCAGACCGGCGTGCTGATTGAAACGCTGACGGCGTTGGGTGCGAAAGTGCGCTGGGCATCGTGCAATATCTTTTCCACCCAGGATCATGCCGCAGCGGCGATTGCTGATACGGGCGTGCCAGTGTTTGCCTTTAAGGGTGAGAGTCTGGACGAGTATTGGGAGTATGCCCACCGCATCATGGAATGGGATGGCGGTGGTGTGCCAAACATGATTCTCGATGATGGCGGCGATGCGACGCTGCTGGTGATTCTCGGCTCGAAGGCAGAAAAGGATCCTTCCGTCCTGGACAATCCGGCCAGTGAAGAGGAAGTGGCGTTGTTCAATGCTATTAAGAAACGTCTGGCTGAGAAGCCGGGCTGGTATTCCGAGCGCAAGGCAGCCATCAAGGGCGTCACCGAGGAGACAACCACTGGCGTGCATCGTTTGTACCAGATGCAGGAGAGTGGTGATCTGCCGTTCCCGGCCATCAATGTGAACGATTCAGTCACCAAATCCAAGTTTGATAATCTATATGGCTGCCGCGAATCACTGCTTGATGGTATCAAACGCGCTACCGATGTGATGATTGCCGGTAAGATATGCGTGGTGCTGGGTTACGGTGATGTCGGCAAGGGTTGTGCACAGGCATTTAAGGGTATGGGCGCCACGGTATGGGTCACGGAAATTGACCCGATCTGCGCACTACAGGCAGCAATGGAAGGCTACCGCGTGGTGGAGATGGACGAGGCCTGCAAGTTGGGCAATATCTTCGTCACTACGACCGGTAATTACCATGTGATTAACCATGATCATATGGCGGCCATGCCGGATCAGGCGATTGTCTGCAATATCGGCCATTTTGATAATGAGATTGATGTTGCCAGTATGAAAAAATATGAATGGGAGAACGTGAAGCCACAGGTGGATCAGATTATCTTCCCGGATGGCAAACGTATCACATTGCTGGCCGAAGGGCGATTGGTGAACCTGGGTTGTGCCACCGGACATCCAAGTTTTGTTATGTCCAATTCTTTTTCCAATCAGACGCTGGCGCAGATCGAGCTGTTTAATCAGACCGGCGAATACAAGGCGGAGGTTTATACCCTGCCGAAGACGCTGGATGAGGAAGTTGCACGCCTGCATCTGGCCAAGGTTGGTGTAAATTTGACGGCGCTCTCACAAGAGCAGGCCGATTATATCGGCGTGCCGGTGGATGGCCCGTATAAGCCGGAGCATTACCGTTATTAGGTGGGTTTTTATGGTCATGGCGCTGCTGCTTGCGGCGCCGGTGTATGCCGAAAAGCCATCGGCGGATGCGCGGTTTGACAAAACGGGTGACGGCCTGGTGGATGCCGAAGACTGGAAGCAGATGCGCGATGAGGAAAAGCAGGCCTATGCCATGGATTCCTTACGTGAGCTTGGGCTGGATCCGGAAGCTGGCGTCGGTGAAGGTAAAACACGAGCAGACCGCTATCTTGAAGGTTTGCGCTCCGTTTATGGCCCCTGACCCGGTTCCTAAACCGTAATTTATGTATTGTTGAAAAGACACGCGTTCGATGATATAAATCGCCACCTTTCACGGAGGGGTGGAGTTCGGCAAGGTGTGTTGCCGCAGATTGAGCTGGAAAGATTGTGGCGCCATTTCGGATTACGTAAATGAATCCCGGTATCCGTGGGGTATTGTTTTGGCAGGCTGTTGCAGGTTTGGCTGGAAGCGTTGTGGTTATTATATGGCTTAATGTAATACTGATGTTAAGCCTTATATACGGTGTTTTGCTGACAATGCTCAGCAGCTTCTTTCTGGCCGTACGCTGTCAGCATGCCGGTGAAGCTGATAAAGCAAACGGGCAGCGGCTACTGTATACGGGTGCGGCGTTGCGGTTTCTGGGCGTGTTGGCGGCACTGTTTCTGGCTTATGGGCTGGGGTTACACTTGCTGGCTGTGGCGGGCGGCATGTTGTTGGCGCAGATTGCATTGTTTGCATATGCGGCGAGTCATCCGGCGGCCATGTAATATGCATGCTGGTTTAGATATAAACGAAGATCAGACAGGGAGTAAAGCTTGGCGCAAGAGGAGCACGGCGGAGGGATTGCAGAGCACCTGAATTATTGGAGCTACAAGTTCGATGATTCCAATCCGTTCATGCAAATTCATCTGGACACTATGTTAACCACCATTCTGGTGGCGACAGGTCTGGTTTTGTTTTCCAAGTGGTTGGGAGGGCGTCTGACGGACGGTGCGCCCAAGGGGGCCCAAAACTTCATGGAATCCGTTGTGGGTTTTGTGGATGATACCGTGAAGGATAATTTTCCGGTGAATAATCCCTTTATTGCACCCCTGGCGCTGACAGTTTTCATTTTCATTTTCATTCTTAATACGATTGATGTTTTGCCTGCATTCCTGTCCGGGCATATTGCATCCCTGTTCGGGGTTGCACATTACCGGCAAACGCCGACCAATGATCTCAACCTTCCTGTCGCCATGGCAGTGTGTGTATTCCTGATGACGTTGTATTACGAATTCAAGCTCAAGCCGATGCATTTTTGTAAGGAATTGCTGCTGGAGCCTTTTGCCAGTCTGTTGCTTGGGGCCAAGAACCCAATCGTCAAACTGCTTGGTATCGCGTTAATTCCGTTGAACCTGACATTGAAGCTGGTTGAGGAAGTGGCCAAGCCGCTAAGCCTTTCCTTCCGGCTGTTCGGCAATATGTTTGCGGGTGAGGTAATCTTTTTGCTGATTTCCTTTCTGCTGCTTGGCGGCGGTGCGGTAGGTATGGTGTCCGGTTTTTTTGTAGGCTTGGGCTGGTCTATATTCCATATGTTTATCGGACTGTTGCAGGCATTTATTTTCATGATTCTGACTGTGGTGTACTTGTCTATTGCACATCAGCCGGTAGAGCATTAATCAAAAACAACGTAAAGGAAAAGGAGAAGTAACATGGATGCACACACAATTATTACCGCTGCGACTGCCATATCGGTAGGCGTGATTCTGGCTGCCGCAGGACTGGGTTCGGCGATCGGCTGGGGGCTAATCACGTCCAAGACGCTGGAGGGCATTGCCCGTCAGCCAGAGATGCGGCCGCAACTGATGTTCAATATGTTCATCTTTGCCGGTTTGATGGAGTCATTTCCGTTCATCATCATGGCATTTGCGCTGTGGTTCCTGTTTGCCAACCCTTTCCTGGCTTAACAGGCTTAAAAAAGAATCATGCGTGCATAGCGAGGTGAAGGTATGAGCATAGACCTGACATTTATCGGACAGATTGTCGTCTTCCTGGCATTGCTGGGCTTGATGAAGAAATATCTGTACGGGCCACTCAGTGGCTTGATGGCGGAACGTTCCGAAAAGATTGCTAAAGGGCTGGCTGCTGCCGATGCAGGCAAAGAGGCCAGAGCCAGGGCGGAAGCTGAAATTGCCGAGCAATTGAAAGAGGCAAGAGTTAAAGCACAGGAAATCCTGACGGCAACCGAAAAACGTGCAGCTGAAATCGAGGAAGAAATTACCATAAAAGCGCGTAGTGATGCGCAGCAGATTATGGATGCTGCACGTGAAGAAGTGGGCGCAGAGGTCAACAAGGCGCGCCAGGCTCTGCGCAAGGAAGTGGCGAATCTGGCCATGTTGGCAGCTGAACGTGTGTTGGATGTCGAACTGGATGAGAAGCGCCATGCCAAGTTGATTGATACTGTGATTAGCAAAGAAATTGGCCACGCATGAGCACACGTTCTGTTTCCCGCCGCTATGCCCGCGCCCTGTTTGAACTTGAACAGGAAGGAGTGCCGCTGCGCGAGCCTTTGGCTGCGGTAGCCAGCGTGGTTGTTGTGCCGGAGGTTGTAGCATTGTTGGGGAAGTCAGGAGTTCCTGCCGACCTCAAGGCAACCGTAATCACCAAGTCTGCGCATAATAAATCGAAGGAAATCGAGCGACTGGTCACGCTACTTTGTGAAAGAAACAAGGCTGAACTACTTCCGGAAATTTCTGAACTGGTTGAGAGCATGACCCGGCAAGCCGCGAGTGAGATTGAAGCCGATGTGGTGTCCGCAGTGAAACTCGATGCGGCATCGAAAGACAGGATCGCCAAGGCGCTGGGCAAGGCCGTTGGCCGCAAGGTCAAGCTTAATGTCAGCCATGATGCCGGTATTCTGGGCGGGCTGGTGGTGCAAATTGGCGACAGGCAATTGGATTACTCTCTGCGTACACGTTTACAGGATTTAAAACGGGCGATGGTGTCCTGACCGGACATCGGAATAAAAATTAGCGATTTATATAGAAATTTGAGGCAAACGATATGAAACTTGATACCGCGGAAATTAGTTCCATCATTAAACAACAGATCAAGGGCTTTGAAGCAGGCGCTGCTGATGCCAATGTCGGCACTCTGATTAGCGTGGGTGATGGCGTGGCCATTGTTCACGGACTTTCAGGCGCCATGGCTGGTGAAATGCTGGAGTTTACCGAAGGAACGATGGGTATGGTGCTCAATCTGGAGGAAGACAGCGTTGGCGCTGTGATCTTCGGTGAGTATACCCATCTCAAGGAAGGCGATCAGGTTAAATGCACAGGTAAAATCTTCTCCGTACCTGTTGGGCGGGAACTGAAAGGCCGCGTGGTCAATGCGTTGGGACAACCCATTGATGGCAAAGGGCCGGTCAAGGCCGCACAGGAAGATCCGGTGGAAAAAATTGCACCGGGCGTGATTGAGCGCCAGTCCGTGGATCAGCCTTTACAGACGGGTATCAAGTCCATTGATGCGATGATTCCTGTTGGCCGCGGTCAACGGGAGCTGATTATTGGCGACCGCCAGACAGGAAAGACCGCCATTGCGCTGGATACCATTATTAACCAGAAGGGAACTGACGTTACCTGTATCTATGTGGCGATTGGGCAGAAAGCATCAACGGTGGCTACCGTTGTACGCACGCTCAAGGAACATGGTGCTATGGAGCATACCATTGTCGTAGCGGCCAGCGCTTCGGAACCCGCGGCGTTGCTGTATCTGGCGCCTTATACCGGTTGCACGATGGGTGAGTATTTCCGTGACCGCGGCGAGGATGCGTTGATTGTTTATGACGACCTGACCAAGCAGGCATGGGCCTATCGTCAAGTGTCGCTGATCCTTCGCCGTCCTCCGGGCCGTGAAGCCTATCCGGGCGATGTGTTCTATCTCCATTCCCGTTTGCTGGAGCGTGCTTCTCGCGTGAGTGAGAAATATGTCGAGGAATTTACCAAGGGTAAGGTGAAGGGCAAGACGGGTTCATTGACGGCCCTGCCCATCATCGAAACACAGGAAGGCGATGTGTCCGCGTTCGTTCCGACCAACGTGATTTCCATTACCGATGGCCAGATTTTCCTGGAAACGGGTTTGTTCAATGCGGGGCAGCGCCCGGCTGTAAATGCCGGCCTTTCCGTATCACGCGTGGGTGGTGCGGCTCAGACCAAGGCCATGAAGAAAGTGGGCGGCGGTTTGCGCCTGGATCTTGCGCAGTATCGTGAACTGGCTGCATTTGCACAGTTTGCTTCCGACCTGGATGAGGCTACGCGCAAACAAATCGAACGTGGTAAACGTGGTACCGAGATCCTGAAGCAGGGTGAAAATGAGCCGATGAGCGTGGCACAGATGACTGCCAGCCTGTATGCGCTGAATAATGGTGATCTGGATGATGTGGAAGAGAAAAAAATAGGTGATTTTGAGAAGGCATTTCAGGCCTATCTCAAATCCGATGCTGCAGATCTGATGGCCAAACTGGATGCGAGTCCAGAGTTGACGGATGAGGTGGTGGAAGGACTGAGCAAGGCGATTGCCGGGTTCAAGGCCAACGGCACTTACTAGGCGCGGACGGACAGGAGTAACAGGTGGCTTCAGCCAAGGAAATACGAGGTCAGATCAAGGCCATTCAAAACACCGCCAAGATTACCAAGGCGATGGAAATGGTGGCTGCCAGCAAGATGCGCAAGGCGCAGCAGCGGGTGCTGGATGCGCGTGCCTATGCCGAAGGCATTGCACGCGTGATTGCGAATTTGATGCAGGCGCATCCCGAATATAAACATCCTTTTTTCACACATCGTGAAGAAGCCAAACGTATTGGCATCATTCTAATTACCACCGATAAGGGATTGTGCGGCGGTTTGAATACCAATGCCCTGCGTTTGTCAGTACAAACCATGAAAAACCGGAAGTCCGAAGTGGAAGTCATCAATATCGGCCGCAGAGGTGGCGCCTTTATGCGTCGCGTCGGCGTGAATGTCAGTGGTAGTGTGGAGGGCGTATCAGATTCTCCTGAACTGGCCGACATTCTTGGTGCGGCCGATCTGGCTATCGAGCAATATATGAGTGGCCATTTTGATGAGGTTCACTTGTTGTACAGTGAGTTTGTTAACACCATGACGCAAACACCCAAGGTGACGCAGTTGCTACCATGTCCACCGACAGATGAGCCATCTCATCCGGGATATTGGGACTATCTGTATGAGCCCGATAGCCATACCGTGTTGGATGGTTTGCTGAAGCGCTCAGTAGAGGCTCTGGTATATCATGCCCTTTTGGAAAACAAGGCATGTGAGCAATCGGCACGTATGGTTGCCATGAAGAGCGCTACGGACAATGCCACAGATATCGTGAAGGATTTACAAATTACCTACAACAAGGCGCGTCAGGCTGCGATTACGCAGGAACTGGCGGAGATCGTCGCAGGTAGCGCCGCAGCGCAATAGTTAAAGTATTTAAGTCAGATTTGGAAGAGAGGTCAGATAAAATGAGTGTTGGAACAATAGTACAGGTGATTGGTCCGGTGGTGGATGTTCGTTTTGAAGCGGGATCGTTGCCCGCAATTTATAATGCCCTGGTTATTGACGAGGTAAAGTTGACGCTGGAAACGCAGCAGCACCTTGGCGACAATACCATCCGGGCGATTGCTCTGGGTTCCACCGATGGCTTGCGCCGAGGTATGGAAGTTGCGGATACGGGTGACGCCATCAAGGTGCCGGTGGGTGAAAAAACACTCGGTCGTATCATGAATGTACTGGGCGTGGGTATCGACTTTGAAGGCGAAGCCGTAAAATCCAAAGAGCGCTGGCCGATCCATCGCGCCGCCCCCACCTTTGAGGAATTGGCTCCGGCACAGGAGATTCTTGAAACAGGTATCAAGGTGATTGACCTGATGGCCCCCATCGCCAAGGGCGGTAAAGTGGGTCTGTTCGGCGGCGCTGGCGTCGGAAAAACTGTAAACATGATGGAACTTATCAATAATATCGCCAAGGCGCATGGCGGTTATTCCGTGTTTGCCGGCGTGGGCGAACGTACCCGTGAAGGCAACGACTTCTACTACGAAATGAAGGAATCCAACGTGCTGAACAAGGTGGCGCTGGTTTACGGCCAGATGAACGAGCCGCCCGGTAACCGGCTGCGTGTGGCTCTGACAGGACTCACCATGGCGGAATATTTCCGTGACGAAGGGCGCGATGTGCTGATGTTCATTGATAACATTTACCGTTATTCGCTGGCCGGTGTTGAGGTGTCCGCTTTGCTGGGCCGCATGCCTTCCGCCGTGGGGTATCAACCCAATCTGGCCGAAGAAATGGGCCGTTTGCAGGAACGTATTGCATCGACCAAGACAGGTTCGATTACTTCGGTGCAGGCCGTGTACGTGCCTGCTGATGATTTGACCGATCCGGCGCCGGCAACCACTTTCGCACATCTGGATTCAACGATCGTGCTGTCCCGCCAGATTGCAGAGCTGGGGATTTACCCGGCGGTGGATCCGCTGGATTCGACTTCCCGTCAGCTTGATCCCAAGATTGTCGGTGTTGAGCATTACGAGGTGGCAACCAGTGTGCAACGGACGTTGCAGCGCTATAAAGAGTTGCAGGATATCATCGCCATCCTGGGCATGGATGAGTTATCTGATGACGACAAGCTGACTGTAACACGTGCCCGCAAGATTCAACGATTCCTGTCTCAGCCCTTCCATGTTGCCGAGGTGTTTACCGGGTCGCCGGGTGTTTATGCCAAACGTGATGAAACCATCAGGGGCTTCAAGGGTATTCTTGAAGGTGAATATGACCACCTGCCGGAGCAGGCATTCTATATGGTGGGCGGTATTGAAGACGCCGTTGCCAAGGCTGAGAAGATGGCGGCCAAAGGGTGAGCACGGTTAAGGTGCTGGTTGCCACGGCCGAGCGCGAGGTTTACCGCGGCGAAGCCGAAAAGCTGGTTGCGCCGGGCGCTGCCGGTGAGTTGGGAATTCTTCCCAGGCACGCGCCATTGCTGAGCGAATTAACCGCTGGTGAATTGCGTATTACCCATGGAGAGAATGTCGATGAGGTGTTTATCTCCGGCGGCTATATGGAAGTTCAGCCAGATGTAATTACGATATTGGCGGACACGGCGGAACGTGCTACGGATATGGATGAAGCGGCTGCTCTGGCAGCTCAACGTAAGGCCGAAGAAGAGTTGGCATCCAGAAAGGATGATGTGGATCTGGCCTTGGCGGAAGCTGAACTGGCAATTATGGCCCAGCGTTTGGCCTGGTTGCAGAAGAAAAAGAAACACTAGAAAAGTATCATGTCACTTTGGGGTCGCAATATGCGGCCCCTTTTGTTTTTACACCCATCACTTTTTTCCTGACCAATGACGTTCTGACAGGAAGCGACTATACTGAAGTGGGGGTCAAATGATGGTTAAATACAGATCTGGAAAGCCGAGTATGGGAAGTCAATGGGCCATGCGTGTTGGTATGGAGATTGTTGCGTCCACCATGATTGGTCTGGGAATCGGGTATTTTCTGGATCAGTGGCTGGGAACCCGTCCTCTATTCCTGCTGTTATTTTTTTTCTTTGGTGCCTGCTCGGGGTTTCTCAATCTGTACCATGTGTTGCGCCTTGATCACAGCCGAATGAGCAAAGATTCCAGCCAGAACCGGCAGGAATGAATTGATGCTACTGAATGTAACTACTGCTCATGGCGAGCTACTGGAGGCATTCAGGATTATCAACTATCTGGACATATCCTTGCTTGGTATGGACCTGTCAGTTTCAAACTCGGTTATATGGATGTGGGTTGCGGCTATGGCAGCATTCCTGTGCTTCTTTTACATGATGCGCCCTGTAGATCTGGTTCCCGGTCGTTTGCAACTGCTGGCCGAAATGGGTTATCTCTTTGTCCTCAATATGGTGGAAAATAATATTCGGCCCGAGGGCAGGCATCATTTTCCGCTGCTATTTACACTATTCTATTTTATCCTCTTCTGTAATTTATCGGGTTTGATTCCGGGCGCATTCACGCCCACTGCACAAATTGCTATAACAGGTTCGCTTGCAGTAGGGATATTCCTTTATGCGGTTCTTCTCAGAATCGTAAGGCATGGATTTGGTTTTTTCAGGGCATTTGCGCCAAAGGGGACGCCCGGCTGGCTTTTACCCCTGATGGTTCCTATTGAACTGCTGTCTTTTCTTGCACGGCCAATGACTTTGGCAGTCCGGTTGTTTGCAAACATGACGGCAGGGCAAACGGTGCTGAGCGTGATTGCTGTTCTGGGCCTGGCCATCCCCTGGATTGTTGCCTGGTTACCCTTGGGATTATCCGTGGTGCTCATGGCGGCAGAGGTGCTTATTGGGGTCATTCAAGCCTATATTTTCACTATCCTGTCCTGTCTTTATATCGACGATGCTTTTGGAGAGGAGTGAAAAAATGGGTTCAGGCAGGCAGTGAGATAAGGCATCAGGAGGTAAGACTATGGATGCAAATGCAGCTTCATTGATTGGAATGGGTCTAGCCGCAGCTGGCATGGCCGGGTCTGGAATCGGAATCGGATACGTCTTCGGCAAGATGATTGAGGCAGTGGCCCGGCAACCGGAAGCGGAACCGATATTGTCCAAATATGCATGGATTGGATTCGCGCTAGTGGAAGCTATTGCACTGTATGCTCTGGTCATTGCTTTCATTATCATGGGTCAAAGCTAATTCTGAGGGTGGTATGACTCAGTCCGCCTTTGCACAAACAGACAGTGGCTCCGCCGGACTGCCACAATTCGATCTCAGTTTTTTTGCCCCCCAAATACTTTGGGAAGCCGTGACATTCCTGATTTTGTTGTATCTGATGGCAAAATTTATTATTCCAAAAATTAACAGACTCCTGGATCAACGTGCATCCACTATTCAGAATGATCTTGATGCTGCCGCCAGAAACAGGCAGGAAAGTGAGCGTTTGTTAGCTGAACATCAACGGAACCTGGATGTATTGCACGAAGAAGCCGCTACCATCATGGCACAGGCCCGCAAGGAAATAGCCGACCACCACGCAAGATCCATGCGCCAGCTTGAGGAAGACATCCAACGAAAAAAACAGACATTCAGGACAGAAATTAAATTTGCCAAACGGCGAGCCATGCAGGAGATCAGAAACCTTTCCACTGAAGCAGCGATATTGGCAGTAGAAAAATTAATTGAAAAGAACGTGGATACAAATGATGCCAGGCATATCGTTGAAGATGTAATTCAAGAGCTTGATCACCTTAAGGACAATACCTAGGAGTCTGCCAGACTTATGGTAAATTTATTGTACGGCAGGGACAGCGCCGCGTGCTGCCTGGTTGCTACGAGGCCCCTGAGTCCGGCAGGCTGTCGGCTGATACTGGATGGATATCCACACTATTTATAGTGTGAGAAGAACCAGCTTTGCAACCATTGTTTCATTGTGCGAACCTTTCACGCATAAAGGAAGCGATTAACTGGAGGCCACATGATTTCTGAGTTTCAGCATCCCGACCTGCAGGTGTGTGTATTGGCGGCGGGTAAGGGCAAACGCATGCGATCAAATAAACCCAAGGTGCTGCATAAGGTTCTGGGACGGGCCATGATTGATTATGTTTTGCATACGGTTGAATCGTTGCGGCCCAAGGGAATTGCAGTCGTGACCGGCCATGCATCGGAGATGGTCCAGGCGCATGTGGGGAAACCCAGGAACCTTGAATGGGTCATTCAGGACAAACAGTTGGGCACAGGCCATGCAGTCAGGCAATGTGAGGAGGTAATCTCCGACGTTCGGGATGTGTTGATTGTATGTGGCGACACTCCGTTGTTGCGTAGCGAAACGCTGGCGAAACTGGTGGCGGAGCATCGTGAGAGGGACGCCGTTGTAACCGTATTGACGGCTGAGGTGGATGACCCGTCGGGATATGGACGGATTGTTCGGGATTCGGCTGGAAAGGTAACGGAAATTATCGAGGAGAAAGACGCCACCGATGTTCAACGGCTGATTCGTGAAGTGAGTAGCGGTATTTACTGCGTTCGCCATGATGTCTTGTTCGACTTATTGCATAAGATTGGAAATCACAATATGCAGGAAGAGTATTACTTGCCGGATATTGTGCCATTGGCCTTGAAAGACGGCAGATCGGTGGAAACGGTATGCATGGAAGACGCCGCCGAGATGATGGGCGTTAACGATCGGGTGCAACTATCCCGGGTTGAAGACAGAATGCAGGCGAACATTATCCGCGATTGGCAAGAGAGAGGCGTGACCATTGAGAAACCCGAAACGGTGCGTATTGAAGCGACGGTCAGTATCGGCCTGGACACCATTATTCAGGCCGGATGCTATCTGATTGGTTCGACCCGCATTGGCGACGAATGCCGGGTGGGCCCGTATGCCGTACTGGTAAATGCGTGGCTTGATGATCAGGTGGAGGTATTTGCCTTCAGTCATATTCACAGCGCCAATGTGGCAATGGAAACGAAAATCGGACCATTTGCACGCTTGCGCCCCGGCGCACAACTGGACGAGGAAGTCCGGGTGGGTAATTTTGTCGAAATCAAAAATTCAGTTGTTGGCCGGGGAAGCAAAGTGAATCATCTGAGTTATATCGGCGACACTGAAATGGGTGCGGATTGTAATATCGGTGCGGGCACGATTACCTGCAACTATGACGGTGCGAACAAACATAAAACGATGATTGGTGATCGCGTATTTGTTGGGTCGGATACCAAACTCATTGCACCGGTGGAAATAAAATCCGATGCAACAGTGGGCGCAGGAAGCATTATTACAAAGAAGGTCGAATCCGGCGGTTTGACCTTGTCCGAGCGGCCGGATCAACGTCACGTTTCCCACTGGCAACGACCGCGCAAGAAGTCTCGCTAATCACATGAACAATTTAGTCTGATGTGCGGCATTATCGGGGCGGTAGCCCGGGATAACGTGCAGGATCGTCTCATGGACGGTCTTGCGCGCATGGAATACCGCGGTTATGACAGCGCGGGTATCTGTATTCGCGGGCCGGAAGGTTTTGAATGCAGAAAAGAACCGGGAAAACTGGTTCATTTGCAACACAGGCTGGCCGAACATGCCTTGTCGGGAGCCTGCGGGATTGGGCATACACGCTGGGCGACACATGGTGCGCCAACACGGGAAAATGCGCACCCGCATCTTGGGAATGGTGTGGCCGTGGTGCATAACGGCATCATTGAGAATCACGAAGATCTTCGACGGAGGCTGAGCAGGGACGGGGCCGGATTTCAGTCGCAGACGGACAGTGAAGTCATTCCCTGGTTGTGGTCGTCTTATATACGGGAGAAGAAAGAAACCCTGGCGGCATGGAAAGCTACGATAAAGCAACTGAAGGGGGCCTATGCCATTGTGGCGATTACGGAACAGGATGATGATGTCCTGTGGTTTGCACGCCGTGGCAGCCCTTTGCTACTGGGGCGGAGTGGGGACGCTGTGTTTGCCGCCTCCGACGCGCTGGCATTGTCCGGCATGGCGGAAGAGGTGATGTATCTGGAGGAGGGGGATATCGGATGCATTTCCCTGAACCACTGCAAGGTATGGGGTGTGCATGGAAAAGAAGTCCGGCGAACCTGGCAGGATATGCCTTCGGCGGTGCGATCCGCCGGTAAGGACGGATTTTCCCACTACATGGAAAAAGAAATTTATGAACAACCGCGCGTGCTGGCGGATATCTTGCAGACTTATGTAGAGGGTCATCAGATTGTATTTCCGGATGCCCCGTTATTTGATACGGAAAAGTTGCCTGCCCGTATTGTCATGATTGCCTGCGGCACGTCTTACCATGCCGCGCTGACGGCGCGCTACTGGCTGGAACGCTTTCTACAAATATCCGTTGAGGTTGATGTCGCCAGCGAGTATCGCTATCGCGATCCCGTGATTGGGCCGGATACATGGCTAATTACATTATCTCAGTCGGGAGAAACCGCGGACACGCTCGAGGCTCTGCGTTTGTTTAAATCTCATACGCCGGACAATCCAGCTCTGGCATTGTGCAATGTGCCGTTTTCCTCGCTGGCGAGGGAGTCTGATGGTGTGATTCACCTGCTGGCGGGCGCGGAGGTTGGGGTTGCATCTACCAAGGCTTACACTGCGCAATTGGCCGTACTGGCTCTGCTGGCGCTCAAGATGGCACATGACAGCGGCGCGATGGCGGATGATGCGTTTGAGGGGCATCTTGCCGCAATGCGGGATGTGGTCACCGGCATGAATATGCTGCTGCAACAGTCGCAACAGGTGGCGGCGCTTACGCACCTGTTTGAATCGGTTCACGGCTCGTTGTTTCTCGGACGCGGTCCCTGTTACCCGTTGGCGCTGGAAGGCGCTCTGAAATTAAAGGAAATCTCGTATCTGCATGCGGAAGGGTATGCGGCGGGCGAGATGAAACACGGCCCCATTGCGCTGATCGATGCGCAGCTTCCCGTCGTGGTATTAGCGCCACGGCAGTACCATCTGCAGAAGGTGTTGTCCAACCTGCGGGAGGTGCAGGCGCGTGGCGCAAAGGTGATTCTTTTGACTGATTTACCGCGGGAAGACTGGCCGGAAGATGTGGATGCGGTGATTGGCCTGCCAGAAGGAGATTATTTCACTACGCCGCTGTATGCCGCTATTCCCCTTCAGCTTCTGGCCTACCATGTGGCCTGTGCAAAAGGCACGGATGTCGATCAGCCGCGCAATCTGGCCAAATCTGTTACGGTTGAGTGATGCAAAGACCACCGTCTGACACTTTACACCTGTGATATCAGGCCCTACGCTAGTCCAGAAGTGAACATAAGCGGGAAAACAAAGGTGTTTGGAATCATTGGCGATCCGGTCTCGCATTCGTTGTCGCCATTGTTCCAGAACCGATTGCTGGAGCAGTGCGGAGTGGATGCCGTGTATGTGCCGTTTCGTACCGGGAGGAGCGATGTGGCTGGAGCGTTAGAGGGTTTGTGGGCTGCGGGTGTTGAGGGATTCAATGTGACCGTACCCCATAAGGAGGTAGTGTTGCCTATGGTTGAGGCTGATGCAGCCGCGAAATGTATTGGTGCGGTGAATACGGTCAGACGCCATGCTGCCGGATGGCAGGGGACCAATACTGATTGGCAAGGTTTCCGGGATGTGTTGCACGG
>JAUZQZ010000125.1 GCA_030950745.1 Mariprofundaceae bacterium
CGAAGACTGCTCATATTTCAGGTTCGCTAGTGATGGTTACAGCGATAATATGGATGGCGCTGTTATTGTTTCGTAAGCATCAAGGGGATAGAGATATGCGGCACAATACGATGATGTGATTGGAAATTAATATCCTGCTTACCGTCTGCGGCAGCGTCAGGATGCAAATGTGAGAACGCCATGTAGCGAACTAGGAGTCTGTCGGACTTAGGTAATTCGTAGCGAGAAGGTGGGGAAGCGAGAACAAAATTGAGTGAATATAAGGAGTATAGTGGTTCTATACGACGAATATTCAGTCAATTTTGGGCCGCTCTCCCTGCCGCACAGTAGATTTCGGCTAAGTCCGACAGACTCCTAGGGCTGCATCTGCATGACCACGGGAATATCAATCTTCCGGCTGTTCAGCACGCTGATGTGACGTGCCACTTCACCAGCCAGCGTACGATAGGCCTCCGACTGCGCCGAATCCGGATGCGCCGCGACAATGGGCGTTCCCGCATCCGAATCTTCGCGTATTTGCATGTCCAGCGGGATATGGGCAAGCACACGGGTCTCATGCTCTTCGGCCAGACGCTCCGCGCCACCCTGTGAAAAGATATGGCTCCCCTCACCGCAATGTGGGCAGATAAACACACTCATATTCTCCACAATGCCAAGTACGGGCACATTCACCTTATTGAACATGGCAATACCCTTGCGAGCATCGGCCAGCGCAATATCCTGCGGCGTCGTGACGATCACTGCTGCCGTCACCGGAGCATTTTGCGTCAATGTCAGCTGTGCATCGCCGGTGCCGGGAGGCAAATCAATCACCAGATAGTCCAGTTCGCCCCAGGCAACGTCATTCAGCAACTGAGTCAATGCACCGGCCACCATCGGGCCACGCCAGATCATCGCCTGATCTTCCGGTACGAGAAATCCGATGGACATGGTCGTTACGCCAAAATTCCCGAGCGGCAAGATGGTCTTATCCTTCACTCTTGGCTGCCGTCCAGAAAGACCCATCATGCGCGGAATGGAAGGCCCGTAGATATCCGCATCCAGAAGCCCTGTTTTGGCTCCGGTCTGAGCCAGTGCAACAGCAAGATTAACGGCAGTGGTTGATTTTCCCACGCCTCCCTTGCCGGAAGCAACAGCAATAATATTCTTGATACCGGGAATGGCGCGCGTGCCGGGACGCGCCTGTGTCTGAACATTAGATGTAATATTTACCTGCACGTTCGTAACGCCATCCATGGCGCTAACCAGTTCGGTGGCCTGACGGCGGAATTCTTCCTTGACCGGACAAGCCGGTGTCGTCAGTTCGATGGTGAAGGAAACCTTGCCAGATTCAATCACAATATCTTTCACGAATCCCAACGCGACAATATCCTTACGAAAGTCGGGATCAATAATCTGGCTTAAGGTTTCAAGCACCTGTTTTTCAGTCACTGCGGACATATATGCTCCTGCTGATGATCCCCTTGCAAAGGCCGTGAGTGGCGATTGACTTCCTCACCTCGGCCTAAAACTTTGCAAGTGGCTCATTGGAATAATCGGGACCGTGTAATACTATACCATTTTTGTCAAGTATTTTGCTGTTGTCTGCTCTTCTGCAAGGCTATGGGTCAATATTCAGGCCCTGGAAGCTGTTTTGCCGCCGCGTCTGCGCCGGCGGCGTGATGGCGAAGAACCGGGACGCGACTGATGCTGATCTGGCCTGCCCCTGCGATTACGCGAGCGCCCTTGCCGAGGCATGGAAGGAGTGCCGTCATCGTGGGCTGACAGAGCCGCAAGATCGACGGTATAGCCCGGCACTTCGACCACCGGGATTGTTTTCCTGATAAGCTTCTCGATACAGGTCAGCAATTTCAGTTCTTCATGGCAGACCAGCGACATCGCCTCACCGGTACGTCCGGCACGGCCGGTGCGGCCAATACGATGCACATAGTCCTCCGGCACATGCGGCAGTTCGTAGTTGACGACATGCGGCAACTGGTCGATATCCAGCCCTCTGGCCGCAATATCTGTGGCGACCAGCACCCGTATTTCGCCCTGTTTAAAACCGGCCAGTGCTTTTGTGCGTGCCGTCTGACTCTTGTTACCGTGGATTGCCGCCGCATGGATACCGTCCTTGCCAAGCTGTTCGGTCAAACGGTTGGCACCGTGTTTGGTGCGGGTAAATACCAGCACCTGTTTCCAGTTCTGACTGGAAATCAGGTGGGAAAGCAATGTGCGCTTGTTCGACTTACCGACCAGATGCACCACCTGGTTGATCAGGCCAACTGTTTCGTTACGCGCCACCTCGACCAGCACCGGCGAACGCAACATACCACTGGCCAGTTTCTTGATATCGTTGGAGAAAGTCGCCGAAAAAAGCAGGCTCTGGCGATTTTTCGGTAACAACGCCAGCACCTTGCGGATATCGTGAATAAACCCCATGTCGAGCATACGGTCTGCTTCATCAAGCACCAGGATCTCCACTTTGGACAGGTTGGCTGCCTTCTGGCTAACCAGATCAAGCAAACGACCCGGCGTGGCAATGAGGATATCCACACCCCGGCGCAGCTTGGCTATCTGTGGCTGAATACCCACGC
The DNA here is from genome assembly GCA_030950745.1 of Mariprofundaceae bacterium. Classification (GTDB taxonomy): domain Bacteria; phylum Pseudomonadota; class Zetaproteobacteria; order Mariprofundales; family Mariprofundaceae; genus JAUZQZ01. The sequence continues at coordinate 2,577 of JAUZQZ010000125.1, forward strand.
CACCAAAAATAACGGTCGAACGCATTGGCAGGTATTTACCGTAGGTAGCAATACTTTCGCCTACCTGAGCGGCCAGTTCACGAGTCGGCGTGATAACCAGCACACGAATCGGCCGATGCCCGTGCCCGGCCTGTTCATTTTGCAGCAGCTTGAGTATCGGCAACGTAAATCCGGCAGTCTTGCCTGTTCCGGTTTGGGCAGCACCCATAATGTCGCGCCCTTCCAGCACCACAGGAATCGCCTGCGCCTGAATGGGTGTGGGTTCGCTATAGCCCTTTTCGCGCACAGCGCGGAGGATCTCTTCCGAGAGACCGAGTTTATCAAATGTCATGTTGTGTGTTCCAATGCCGACCCGCCGGAGACAACCGGACTGATCTGGGTCTGGCGTGATTTATTACATCCCGCGATTCGCGGAGGAGCGGCTAACGATCAGAGGGCAGCCGCTTGAAGTGGCGGCACTGTATTGAGAGGAACCGATAATAGCAACACATCATTCACCTGTGTCAGTAACACATAACCTGTCCGGTTCAGTAGCACAAGAGTTGTCCGACCCGTCCATTTCCCGCGAACCAACGCTTGACCCCATACCATGGTCAGGGGTTTAGATTTGTGCTCATCACGAAATATTGGAGGTAGAAATGTACAAGAAAGCTGTTCATTCTTTTATTGGAAAAACCTCGCCGAATGGTGAAATACCTGATGGTAGTCGCCAAAAGAGTTCCTGGCGAGACTCTTTAGGCACCCTGTCCGGAGCCACATTGCTAGCTTTTCTGACCCGGCTGTTGTGCCCCGCCTGCTGGCCCGCATATGCGGGGCTGCTGACTTCCATGGGTCTTGGATTCCTGTTAAAGACCATATGGCTGCTGCCGCTCACCATGATCACCCTGGTGTTCGTCATCGGGTCGCTTGCCTTCCGCGCCAGAGCGCGCAGGGGTTACGGGCCCTTTATTCTAGGGCTGCTGGGTTCCGGCGCATTGCTTGGCGGTCAGTTTGTCTTCACTTCAGGGACAGCCATATCCGAGTGGGGCATTGACGGGGGTGCAGTATTGCTGGTGGCGGCATCCGTCTGGAACGGATGGCCGCGTAAAAGAAAAGACATGGAGACAGACGAGTGCCCGTCATGCTCGTCTGAAATATTAGGGGCTTGACTCCATACCAAGGTACAGGGTTTAGACTTGCGACATGTAAGGAGGTAACACCATGAGCATTAAACAAAAAATCGAGATATTTAGCTCGGGTTGTCCTGTCTGCAACGATGCGGCTGACCTGATCAATCGCCTGGCCTGTGATGAGTGCGAAATCAGCGTGCTGGACATGCATGAGCCCAAGGTTTCGGATCGTGCGAAAGGGCTGGGAGTTCAGTCCATTCCGGCCATCGTGCTTGATGGCACGCTGGCAGCCTGCTGTGCCGGGCACGGGGTCAATGAGTCCTCGTTACGCGCCGCCGGGTTACTGTGCCCGGTGAGCGCATAAAGTAAGGTTGCGGAGGGCGCATATGCGGCAGAAAACCATCGGCTGGGTAGCGAAAGAGACGGGCGTAAATGCGCAGACCGTTCTCTACTACGAACGCCGTGGCCTGCTGCCCGCGCCCTCCCGCTCCTTTAGCGGCTATCGTTTATTCAACGATGAGTCGGTGCGGCGTATCCGATTCATCAAGCGGGCAAAGGAACTGGGTTTTTCCCTGAAGCAGATTACCGCCCTGCTAGCCTTGCAGGGGGAACAGGACGCGAGTTGCGCCGAGGTCAGTTCCATGGCGGCAGGCCATTTCGAGGATATTGAACAGAAAATTCACGATCTTGAGCGCATGCGGGAAGCACTTATCCCGCTTGTGAATGCCTGTCCCGGCAAGGGACCACTGAAGGTGTGCCCGATTATGGACAGTCTGGATAAACCCAATGACCAGGAGATTTCCTAGTGATCAGAAGAACCTCAATAAGCGGCAAATCCGCATGCATGATGGCTGCGGGCCTGCTATTGCTGGCGATGCCCCGTGATGCCATGGCGCATGACCCGGTTTTCGGGTTGGGCCCACACGTCATCTACGAGGGTGGCGTGGAAATCTCACCTGAACTTGACGCCAGCCAGTCAGCCAGCACGCGCGGCCAGGATCTGGGCTTCCTCAATGTCTCCTATGGCATCAACGCCGATTGGACGGCTGGCATCGAATTGCCATGGACGTTCAAGGAGAATGCCTATGGCCAAGCCAACGGACTGGGAGACTTGGGTTTGTTCACCAAGTACCGCTTCTGGCGCAAAGATGGTCTGGGTGTGGTGGACTCAATGGCGGCGCTGCTGAAAGTGAAGTTCGATACCTCCAAACGAGGAGCGCCCACGACCGCGAAACCAGCGCTCGGCACCGGCACCACCGATGTCATTCTGGGCCTTACCTATGGCCATGAAAGTCTCAAATGGTATCGCTGGGCAAGCATTCGTTATCGCCGCAACGGACACAGTAGTGGAAGAAAGGTGGGGGATAAGGTATTGGTTGATCTGGTGGGAGGCATACGCCTCACCCCGCCGGAGTATCTCAAGCCGGATATGGTATGGTTGCTGGAACTAAACGGTGAATATGGCCGACACGGCAGCCTGGACAGCGTGTCCCTTGTCAATGACGGCGGCACGGAACTCTTTTTGTCACCGGGTTTTATGTGGACCGTGCGCAACTTTGCAATCAAGGCGGGTGTGCAGCTTCCAGTCTTCAGCAATCTTAACGGCGTCCAGACTAAAACCGATTACCGGGCCAAACTGGAACTGGAATGGCATTTGTGAGGGTATATATGATGCGTGATCTATTCGTCATTGGGCTTGTTGCGGGCCTGATCGGACTTACCGTTCCTGCACAAGCGGGTCCGATCACCTTCAACAGCGCCCTGCCCGTTGCCGAAGGCCTGGGTATCCTGCGCAGTCAGGTCAAACTGGTGCGAAAATCGGGCGATGCCACGTCGGCAGGCCGTGTGCTAAATGTCACCGCGGCACCCGTGGTGCTGGCCTACGGCGCCAGTCCAAAACTGGCCCTATTCGGCGTACTGCCCTATGTGGATAAACGTCTGGACGTGAGCATGGGCGGAGCACGCATTCAGCGCGATGCTCAGGGCATCGGCGATGCTTTGTTCTTCGCCCGCTATACCGTAATTCAGGTGGATCACCCTGGCAAAACTCTGCGCATTGCGCCGTTCGCAGGCCTGAAAACACCAACGGGCTCACACAGTCAACGCGATGCATTCGGTCTGGTTCCACGCATTCTGCAACCCGGTTCAGGCTCATGGGATCCGTTTCTGGGCGTGGCCCTCACCCGGCAGACGCTGGATTGGGAATTTGACGCAGCGGCTAAATACCGATTTAACACCGAAGCATCGGGATTCGCCTTCGGCGATGAGGCTAGAGCAGACGCCTCGTTTCAATACCGGATGTTCCCGCGCACGCTGGAAAGCGGCGGCGTGCCCGCTTTTGTCTATGCCGTGCTGGAGTCCAACCTGATTTGGAACGGCAAGAACAGGTCTCTAGCCTGAATTATTCATAAACCTGTTTATGGCGTCACTTTTCACAGATTGTCGGCAATCGTAATGACACTGGAGTGGCATTGACATCCCATACAGCCATTTTTCATCATAGAGCAGGCTTATTTGTCTTTGCCAGCGGGC
>JAUZQZ010000126.1 GCA_030950745.1 Mariprofundaceae bacterium
GCCTCCCTGCACGCCCAGCAACTGCGGATCGTCCAGCGGACGGACAAGCCTTCGCAACCAGTCCGTCTCCACCCGGCAATCGTCATCCACGAACACAATCAGATCATGCGCCGCATGCTCGATGGCCAGATTGCGAGCAAAGGCAATCCCCTTGTTCAAAACCGGATGCGGTACATAGTTCACGCCCTCGGGAGGACGTGGGTCGTCTGTTTCCTCAACCACGATGATTTCATGTTTTCCGTCATAATCCTGCGCACGCAAATCGGCAAGCAGCGCATCAAGCATGGCACGCCGGTCGCGAGTGCAGACCAGCACCACTACGGCAGGATGTACCGACTTGCTCATCCCGACCGCCCTCCCTTCATTGCATCCCACATCGAGAGAAACGTTTCTACACGGGCCTTCCAGTGATGCTGGCCAGCCATAGCCAGACAGTTCTCATTGATACCGGGTTGCCCAAGCATGGTTTCGATCCGGGCTTCCCATTCATCCGCACCGACCGCAGTTTCCACGCATGCGTGCAACCGCCTTGCTGTATCGCACGGGATGGAGAGGATGGGTCGGGCGACAGTCAGATAGTCGTAGAGCTTCGTGGCATCCCCCGTGAATTCAGGGCGATAAGGAGCCACCAGAACATCACATTGCCGCATCACCGCCGGCAGACTCTCCGGGACATGGATACCGAGCAGATGCACGTTACCGCGTGGCCCCAACCGCCGCCGGACGGCGTCGGATACGCCGCCGACCATGACCCATGACCAGTCCGGCCTCCTGATCGCCAGCGCTTCAACGAGATCGCAGTCGAACCAAGGGCCAAGATGCCCAACATAAGCGATGCGGGGATGTGGCACAGCTTCGGGTATGGCTGTTTCATCGCCTGCTCCGCCAGCGCCCGGCTCAAACGAAGTGGCGTTTGGAAGAAGGAAAACCTGTTCATCGCCCCGGATGGCCCTGGCACGCTCCTGCAAGGTTTCGGTCACAGTGATGACCGCATCGGCACCGGCAATCGCCTCGATCTGCAATTTAGCCAATGCCGCATCAGCGTGAAAGTCGGCCCAGTCTTCCGTCCAGTCAAATACAATTGTGGCCTGACCGGCTATTTCCCGTGCCGTTTGAAAATCATAGGGGTGATAAAACAGGCAACGCCAGTCCAACTGATCGTCGAGCAAAGAGGCGATACGCTTTCCAATCCTTCGACGGTTCCATGCGCGCACCCATGGGCACCGTTCCAAAGGCAGCATCAGGCCAAACTGCTTTACATCAATGTGCTCACAGCCTCTATTGTCTTGCTCCGCTTTTTCTCCACGCCACCAAGCCCTGTGACGATTGACATAGACAACCTGCCGGACACCTCCCATCATTGCCAGCCAGTACGGCAGCCATTGTTTCCTGGCCCAACGGGTATCGCTCCATGATTCCTTGGACAGCACGACCAGCCCGCGCCCTTGTGCCGTATCTTTCACGCCACTTTCCTCATGATTCGTATCGTCCAGTAAGAAAACTGCCGCACCCATGGCAGCCTGGCCCAGAAGCGATCCGCGGCCGCTGATTCCAGACAACGCTGCAAACCGGGCAGGCGTGAGCACCACTGGGGAAAGAGATAGCGGACTCCGTCTGTATGCACAAGGGTAAAACCATGATCGGTGAGCATGCTGTCCAATGTATTGATCCGCATAAAGCGATGCTCGAACCAGGGAATGGAAACAGGTGAAAATTCACGGTAGTGCTCGTGTTCATCACAATAATAAGGACGCCGCTCACGCCACATTTCATACCAGGAACGCAGCGTCACGTTCGGGACAGAGATGATCCAGTGCCCGCCGGGTTTGAGTACGCGATGGACCTCGGACATGACGCCAGCCATGCTTGGGACATGTTCCAGCACTTCCATACAGATTACCGTATCGAAGCTATGATCGGCGAACGGCAACTGGCTTCCGTCCGCCAGTGCCACACGCAGTTTTTTGCGGGCGGCAAGCGACAAGCGCTCCGGATGCAGATCAACCCCGATTCCGCACAGACCCGCAGCCTCAAGCAACGACCCTTCGCCGCAGCCCAGATCAAGCATGCGTCCTTGACAGTAACCCCGAGCCACCCAGTAGACCATACGCTCCAGCAATACAACCGGCCAGCCGCCGCCGGAAACATACCGCTGCGCATCGGGCCGCCCGAGTGCGTCAGCCCGGGTAATTATCCTGTTGCCATCGACCATAGGTCTCTCAAAAACTTCCGATCTCTGGCAAGCACAGCCCCACTCCAAAACGCGACAAACACCAGCCCTGTTGCCCAACCCCAATGCACCAGTGCACCCGAAAACGTCCAGATGAATATGTAAGCAAAAAAACCAGCCGCCAGAGCGGGTGATGCTCCGGCAAATAGCGCGGCAAAAACTGGCTTCAAACTGATTTTTAATTCATCCCGCACCAGCCTGAGATGAATCGTCAGACTGATGCCGTAAACCGCAGTCAACACCCAGGCTGCGCCTATGACACCGAAGAAGTGCACGAAGGGAACAATTGCCGCTGAAAAAAATAAAAACTCTATCCATTTCATCTTGTGTATCGCCCGTGTTCGTCCGCGCGCCATTAGTACCGGACCAAAAACCGTTGCGCATCCTCTCAACCAGCCCATCAGCAGCAAAACGACAAAGACCGGAACAACCGGCAACCACTGGTTACCAACCGCCAGTTGCACAACCGCCTCCGGCAGCAAAGCCGCACCAATCGCCAGCGGCGTAAGAATCGCCAAGGTCAGATGCGCATGTTGCTGCATCACCCGGCCAATTCTTGCGGTATCCTCTTGTATCCCTGAATAAGCCGGGAACATGACCTGATTCGAAAGCTTGACCATTTGCGTGGTCAAATATCCCGCTAAGGCAAAAGCTATCGCGTAATATCCGAGCGCCTCGGTGCCCAGCATGCGGCCAATCACTGCGTCATCCAGATTCGTCATTGCATATATCAATACACCGGCGCCTAGAAGATGGCTTCCATAGGACCAGAGTTCCTGTGCTGAATTTTTGGAAAAATAAAGATGGGGCCTGTATTCATGGACCAGATATGAAGACAGTAGTGCTGCCACCTGCCCGACTAAAAGACCTGCCACCAATGCAATCGCCCCCCAGCCCAGCAACCAGGCCGTAGTAATAGCCACGATGGTCTGGATGGTTTCCCGGGAAAGATCGATAACGAGAATCCGCTTAAAGGATAAATCTCGTTTCAGCAGGAGTACACCAAGACTTTCCAGCCCCTGAATGAGGGGAATAAAAGCCGCCAGGCGCAAAAGATCTATCAAACCAGGACTTGAAAAAAACCCGGCTAACGCAGGGGCGGAAAACCAGCAAATCGTGGCAAGTAACACGCCTCGCATCCAACTCAAGTGCCAGGCTGTTGCCAAATATGTTTCATCCGGG
>JAUZQZ010000127.1 GCA_030950745.1 Mariprofundaceae bacterium
TGGACGAAGAACTGCACAGGCGCGTCATCGGTCAGGATGAGGCGGTCAAGGCCGTAGCCGATGCCGTACTGCGTGCAAGGGCAGGCGTGAAAGACCCGAAACGCCCGATTGGCTCTTTTATTTTTCTCGGACCGACAGGTGTAGGCAAAACAGAACTGGCACGGACACTGGCTGTGGCATTGTTTGATTCGGAAGAGGCGATGATCAGGCTCGATATGAGCGAATACATGGAAAAACATGCCATTTCAAAGCTGATCGGTGCACCACCCGGTTATGTTGGTTTTGAGGAAGGCGGGCAGCTCACGGAAGCCGTGCGCCGCAGGCCTTATGCGGTATTGCTGCTTGATGAAATTGAGAAGGCGCATCCGGATGTGTTCAATATTCTGTTGCAATTGCTGGATGACGGACGGTTGACGGACAGCCACGGCAGAACGGTCAACTTCAAGAATACGATTATTATCATGACCAGCAACATCGGCAGCGATATCCTGCTTTCAGGCATCGATGCCAGGGGGAAACTCGGTGAAGCCGCCCGGCACGAAGTGCTGGCAGAACTCTCCACGCACTTCCGCCCGGAATTCCTCAACCGTCTGGACGATATTGTCCTGTTCTCACCACTTTCACAGGATGAAATCACACAGATCGTGGATTTGCTGGTGGCGGAAGTGGGCAAACGATTGTCCGAGCAGGGGATAAAGCTTGTTATCACGGATACGGCGCGATTGTTGATTGGCCGGGAAGGGTATGACCCTGTGTTTGGCGCACGCCCTCTGAAACGATTTATACAGAAAGAGGTGGAAACGCCCATTGCGCGGGTATTGCTGGCGGATGGCAGCGAGCATGAAACCGTGACGGTAGATGAGCAGCATGGTCGCCTGAACGTGTATATTCAGTGACTATTCGTCATCCATCAAAGAATATTCTCCACTCCAGGACTTTGGGGGGCAGTAGTGCGCGAGGGGTGCATTTTTTCCCTCTGGCGGAGGCGAAGTATTATTTCATACTTGCCCCGTAGGTAGACTTGCAGTAGCAAGCTGCCTCCAATTCTCAAGAGGGGGTTTTTGATGAAAAAAGTATTGATGATTGCGGCAAGCGCCGCGTTTGTGCTCGGCATCAGTGGCTTGACTGCTACGGATTCCAATGCCGCCGCATGGTCCAAGTGCAAGGCTTGCCATAACTTTACGGCCAAGAAGAAAGTGGGCCCGGGCCTGGCTGGCGTGTTTGGCCGCAAGGCAGGCGCTGATCCAAAATTCAAGTATAAATATACCAAGTATGGCAGTGACTGGAGTTGGGATGAGGCACATTTGAAGAAATGGATGTGCAACTCCAAGAAAGCTATCAAGGAATTCACCGGTAACAAGAAAGCCAAGACCAAGATGCCGGCACAGAAAATTTGTGATCCTGCCAAGCAGGATGAGGTTATTGCCAAGTTGAAAGCTTCTTAAAGCAAATATTTCAACGATTCAAGGGTGGCCTTCGGGCCACCTTTTTTTGTTAGGGTGTTTGAATTCAGTATCCGGCATGGACATACGACGCATGCCAGAGCCAAAAATAACCATTGCGCTACCTTCAGCAAAGATAACCACACCATTTCCAATGGCAGCCTCAGATATCATACCCGATGGTGGTGAATGATTGCCCGCTAACGCTCATAGATGTGATTCACGGGATTCTGGCAGCGATTGAAGGAAGCGGTTCGCCCGGCTAAACGCTACCATTGCCACATGGCCATCGTTAACCGTAAAGCACGGCATGATTATCACATTCTGGAAAGCTTTGAAGCCGGCATGATTCTGACCGGTCCGGAGGTCAAATCCATTCGCGCCGGTCAGGCCAGTCTGGCCGAAGCGCATTGTATTGTCCGCAATGGCAAGGTTCTGCTCATTGGTTGCCATATCAATCCATACAGGCCTGCGGCGATGCATAATCCCGGCGACCCCAGCCGTACGCGTGAATTGTTATTGCACAAGGCCGAAGTGCGCAAACTGATTGGCAAATTGCATGAGAAGGGGTTGACTCTGATTCCGCTTAAACTGTTCTTCAATGAGCGCGGTTATGCCAAGCTGAATTTGGGCCTTGCCCGTGGTAAGAAGCTGTATGACAAACGCCAGGCAATGAAGGAACGGGATGTGAAGCGTGATCTTGCCCGCAATTACAAGGCCCGGTAGGGCTGGAACCTATGGACAACTCATTCGTGGATCGCGTTGCCGTCCCGATTGCGATGATCGCAAGGAAGCCAGCGCAGGTCGTAGCCGTAGCTACGATACCAGGCTGGCTGACACCGTGAGCGCACAATGGGGCGCAGCCCTTTCGGGACAATGCCATGAATGAGTTATTCAGAGGTCCCCTAACATGAATTGGGGATTGCTCAGGACCATCATCATTTTACCCGGCTCGGCGCTGGTGTTTATTCCGGCTTTGATCCTGTGGGTGACCGGCAACACGCCCTACGCCGCTTCCATGCCTGATACTGGCCTGATTTCTTTCCGGTTCAGCCTGATTCTCTTCGGCATCGGTCTTGTGCTGGCCTTTTGGACCACGCGTCTACTTTTGACATGCGGTGAAGGGACGCCAGCGCCCTGGGATCCGCCGAAGAAACTGGTAGTACGTGGCCCCTACCGCTATGTGCGCAATCCGATGATTACGAGCGTTATGTTTATGCTGCTGGCCGAAGCCCTGCTGTTTCGTTCATGGCCTCTGGCCGGATGGCTGATCATTTTCTTTCTGGCCAATGCCATCTACTTCCCGCTGGTGGAGGAAAGGGGACTTAAAAAGCGCTTCGGTGAAGATTATCTGCAATATCAGGCCAACGTTCCGCGCTGGTTTCCAAGACTGATGTCATGGACACCGCCACCCGAAAATCATGAGCATTAACGAAGAACATGTCGAGACTGCCACCTTTGCGGCTGGTTGCTTCTGGGGCGTGGAGGCCACATTCCGCAAAACACCGGGCGTGGTGGATACGCACGTGGGTTATTGCGGCGGCCACACACCGGAACCATCGTATGAACAGGTATGCACGGGCATGACAGGCCATGCCGAGTCTGTCGAAGTCCGTTTTGACCCGACCATGGTGAGCTATGAGGTATTACTCGATGTGTTCTGGAACAGCCACGATCCCACGCAACTGAATCGCCAGGGACCGGATACCGGTAGCCAGTACCGATCCGTAATTTTTTATCATAACGAGGAGCAGAAAGAGGCCGCAACCGCGTCGCGCGGCGCACATCAACAACATCTCTCTTCACCTATCGTTACCGCAATTGCTACAGCCTCTCCGTTCTATCCCGCAGAGGAACATCATCAGCGTTATCTGGAAAAGCAGGGGCGGATTTAGATCGCACTCAAGCAATTCGCCATTCGGCAAGGGATGCGCGGGCATTTCCTCTGCTGATATCCGGGATAATGCATAATTCCAGCGTTGTCACGCCATTTAGATCAATGCTGTAGTCTTCAAGCTCGCGGGTAGAATCGGGTGAACTGAAATTGTATTGCTGGCGAGCAATATCATGGTAGGACTGTCCCCCATCCGAGGACCAGCGCAATACAAATTCCTGTGTGCGTTCCAGGGTGTCTTCCTGAAACACCAAACGAACCAACCCAATCCTTTGAGGCTCGTCAAACAGCAGGCGCAGCATCTGCTCTCCGGATTCCGCTGCCCGCCAACCCGGGCCGGAGCCGGGAACCAGTGCTGATTCGATCGGATGTGCCTCTTCCTCGGATGAAATCTCCACCTGTGCCAGAGTTGCCAGATTCAACCAGTGATGTTCCGTCTTTGAGGCCCTCTGAACATCTCGCTCAATCATCCGTTTGCGCATGTGATTCCCTCTCCCTGCCACACTTTCATTTGTTATCAGGAGTATAAACCATTTTCCGGCTATAAGGAGCATAAAAAACGGGAGGTCTGAGCCTCCCGTTCATATTTGCTACACATTAAGTGCCGTAATCAGTTCTTTGATTTGTCCACAATCTTCTTGATCCACGGCATCATGGCACGCAATTGTTCGCCAGTTTGTTCGATCGGGTGCGCCGCATTCAAACGGCGGTAAGCCGTCATTGACGGATAATTGCTCGCACCTTCCGCAATAAACTGCTTGGCATATTCGCCGGTCTGGATATTGTGCAGCGCTTCCTTCATGGCCTTGCGGGATTCATCGTTGATCACGCGCGGGCCAGTCACATATTCGCCATATTCCGCATTGTTGGAGATCGAGTAATTCATGTTGGCGATACCGCCTTCATAAATCAGATCAACAATCAGTTTGACCTCGTGCAGGCATTCAAAATATGCCATTTCCGGTGCATACCCGGCTTCGGTCAGGGTTTCAAAACCGGCTTTAATGAGTTCCACCAGCCCACCGCAAAGCACAGCCTGTTCACCAAACAGGTCGGTTTCGGTTTCATCCTTGAACGTGGTTTCAATAACGCCGGTGCGCCCGCCGCCGATGGCCGAAGCATAGGACAGCGCCACATCCTTGGCCTTGCCGGAAACGTCCTGGGATATAGCAATCAGATCGGGAATGCCGCCACCGCCCACAAATTCCGAACGCACCGTATGACCCGGCGCTTTCGGTGCAATCATGATGACATCCAGATCGGCACGTGGCGTGATCTGGTTGTAATGAATGGCGAACCCGTGGGCGAACGCCAGTGTTGCACCCTGTTTCAGATTCGGTTCCAGTTCGTTTTTATACAACTGCGACTGAAATTCATCCGGCGTCAACACCATGACCAGATCGGCGCCAGCAACGGCTTCGGCCACGCCGCTGACTTTCAGACCGGCATTTTCAGCCTTGGCGACCGATGCGGAACCGGCGCGCAGACCCACGGTGACGTCTACACCGGAATCGTTGAGGTTGTTGGCGTGGGCATGGCCCTGGGAGCCGTAGCCGATGATGGCCACTTTCTTGCCCTGAATGATGGAAAGATCAGCATCTTTATCGTAATAGACATTGAGTGCCATGTGTTGTTCTCCTCTGTGTTGTGAGCTGGCGAAATCTAAAAATGGATGCGCAGGGTAATATCTTTTTTGCCGGAATTCATCCCTTTCTTGTGAACCATTGCCGAAAATATGATGCGGCGATATGTTATCCACTATGTTAATGATGATTTCTCCGGCAAAGAAGCTGGATGTTGAAACACCGGCGCCGGTTTCTGCATTTACCGTTCCGGAATTCCTGGATGCATCGCAGGAACTGGTCAACAGCCTGCGGATGTTGTCCGCTGAAGAACTTGGCCGGTTGATGAAGATCAGTCCCAATCTTGCGGAACTAAATGCGCGGCGTTATCGCTACTGGCATGCGCCGTTCACACCGGAGAATGCCAAACAGGCGTTGTTCGCATTCCGGGGAGATGTTTATGCCGCACTGGATGCGGACGGTTTAAGTGAAGCGGATATACATTTCGCGCAGGATCACTTGCGTATTCTTTCAGGACTGTACGGATTATTGCGGCCACTGGATTTGATGCAGGCTTATCGCCTGGAGATGGGAACACGTTTGGCCAATGCACATGGCAGGGATTTGTATACATTCTGGGGAAACACCATTACCGATGCGTTGAATCAGGCGTTGTCCGGAGAGGCCGAACCTGTGCTGATCAATCTGGCTTCCAACGAATATTCAAGGGCAGTACAGTCTTCGCATCTGATCGGGCGCGTGGTTAACGTGCAATTCAAGGAACAAAAGGATGACGGCTATAAAATCATTGGCATCCACGCAAAGAAGGCACGGGGTCTGATGAGCCGGTTTATCATCCAGAACCGGATTGACGCGCCCGAGGACATTCAACAGTTCAGTCAGGCTAATTATCGCTATCGGTCTGATATGTCCAGCGAATCGGATTGGGTGTTTGCACGTTAAACCGTGGATTGCGCTTCAGATTAAGTGCGAAGGTGTCAAATTCAATGCACAAGCTTGATTTCCAGATGACAATCAACCGCTTCCGCATATTTTTTAAGCGTGGCAAGGGATGGGGAATGACGACCACTGGTTAAAGAAGATTCAAGTCTTGTTATCGCAGGAGCTTTGGTTCCCATACGGTCAGCAATATCAGCCTGACTTAAACCTGCATCCTGACGCGCTCTCAACATTTCACGTAACAGATTAAATTCAGGCTCCAGTGATGCATATTCTTCACGAACGGATTCATTGCTTAATGCTTTTTCTTTTAATTGTTTATGATTCATGATGTAGCACCTCGTTCATTCTTTTCATCGCTAATTTCAGTTCTTTCTTTGGTGTTTTTTGGGTCTTTTTGACAAACACATGCAACATGACAATGCGCTTTCCAACTTGTGTGCAATAGAAAGCCCGCGCAATGCCTTCTTTGCCTTTGACCCGCAGTTCAAACAAACCATTTTCAACCGCTTTGGTATGTGGCATGCCAAGATTGGAGCCAAACTCAAGCATGAGGTCAGTCAAATGAAGGTAGCGGGCTAAAAGACCACTCGGCAAATTTAACCCGGACTATTCACAAATGCTGCCGCGCCTTCGTTTGTTCCTTTGCCCGCAACGAATCCCTCGTCAGCCGTCCGTAGGCCCTGCTACGCACGTCCTCCTCGAAATCCGTTGCGAACAAAGGCCTGGCGCGATCATCACGGCGATTTATGAATAGTCCGGGTTAATACATCTTCCTCCAGTTTTGGATTGTAATATTCAATGTGCCAATTCATGCCGGAAACATAACATATATGTTATTAACTGTCGAGCAGGTTTTCTAAAATCGAGGAATATATGGACCTCCGGACATGCCAGTGTGTTTCAATATTCAAGGCCTCACTGATCACAAAACAAAAAAGAATACACTGTCCCCGATTAGTGCTTGGATGATTACTATGGCGGCGTGGGTCGTCCACCCAAGAGTCGTGCTGCTATCGCCCGCGCCTTTATTGCC
>JAUZQZ010000128.1 GCA_030950745.1 Mariprofundaceae bacterium
CAAAAATATCTATGCTCTTGATGGAAAGGGAGATGCTAATGCCGGATCATATTGGATGTAGAAGGACATTTGAACGCCATCCACTTGAATTTGAAGTCGATGTTTCCGCAGTTTCCGGTACGATAAAACATCCCATAGAGAAGACTGTCCTAAGCAATATCTCCGGGGATGGTGCATGTTTCCTGAGTAACCGGCCTGAATCTTATGCCAACGGTCAACGAATAGCTCTGGACATACACATGCCTGACACCGGCAAGATAGATGCATGTATGGAAGGGCAAGCCACGGTTGTCTGGATTGGTGATGCACAGGCAGACGGCTCAGATAAGGCGCATCGGGTGTCTATCGGTATTTCCATGGACAACCCGCTGTCCTTTCAACAAAGCCCGAGGGATACGGATTCCGGTAAAGAGGAAACCGGGGGCGCATCATGAGGCAAGAAACCAGCTTCGGGAAAATTGCGGAAATAATCTACAGTCTGTTGGGAATCATCCCCTATCTGTTAATCGTCTACCTGGCAACCCGGATGCACGTAAACGTGACCCAGACAATACTGATGATCGCTGCCGGCGCCCTGATTTCCCACCTGTTAGGTTTTTCCATTATGCGCAGGTTCGGCCAGCAATTGCAGACATTCAGTGAAAAAACTGGATTGGCTGTAACTGCTTTAAAGAAGACGCCAATTGAAATTAAGGGAAATCAACCACGTGAACTTTCAGACATTGCCTTACATTTCAACACCATGCTTGCCGAGGCGGAAAAATCCAATCGTAATTATCAGGAAGTCACCACAAAACTCATGTTATATGCCCGCGACATTGAGGACTATCAGCAACAGCTCCGGAAAGAAGCGTTATTGCGGCAGCAATTGAGCCGATACGTGGGCGATGCTCTTGTCGAGCAAATCATGCGTTCGGATCAAGGCCGGCTGCTACAGAACAGGAAACAGGAAACCACCGTGCTGTTCGCCGACATTCGCTCATTCACGACCCTCTCCGAACACATGCCTCCGGAGAAAGTAATCGACATACTCAATGATTATTTTGATAACATGGTGGACATCATCTTTGAGCATCATGGGATTCTGGATAAGTTTGTCGGTGATGAACTCATGGCGGTCTTTGGCCTGATTGGCCCGTCCGAAGAGGAAGGACACCATGCCGTACATGCCGTGCGCGCGGCCACTGCCATGCAGGATAGAATCAAGACTCTGATGCCGGACTTTGCGGCCAAAGGCTACCCCGTCTTCGATGTTGGCATCGGCATTAATACCGGTGAAACCGTCGTGGGAAATGTCGGCTCAAAAAACCGCATGGATTATACCGTCATCGGGGACACGGTGAATGTCGCCGCCAGACTGGAACAGATGGCGGAAGGCCGTACCATTATCATCGGCGAAGAGACTCGGAAATGCTGTGGAACCACTGTTGACACAACATCGAAGGGAGAAATCAAGGTGAAAAACCGGGCTAAACCGGTCAGATGCTTTCAGGTCATCGGCTGACCGGCGCCACAAGCAGCCGTTGAACGGTATAATTTCAGGAGGCCTTAATGATGCAGACACCGGCTGAAATAATCCGCCAACTCCGCTCCGCCCTGAGCAAGATGGAGATGGCGCTTGGCTCCATCCCGGATGCCATCGCCATGGCCAATGCGGACGGCAACATCCAGTGGTGCAATCAGCCTTTTGCCCAACTGGTGAAGCAATCAGACGCTATGTTGAGTGGCGAAAATCTTGTGAACATGATCCCTCTCCACGAAAGGGGACAGGATTTCCCCACTGATAATCATCCGGTCAATGTCACTTTGGCAGCAGGTGCGGATGTTGCCGGTATTTATGAGTTCAGAAATGGTGCCAGAAAATTGATCATGGAAGTGACAACCACGCTCAACCTGTCCGGCAAAAAAGAGAGGACTGTTGTGCTGCTACTGCATGACGTTACGGAACGTTACCATGCACAGGAAATGGTTGTATGGGATTACAAGGTTCAGGTTATACTGGATTCCATCCTGAACATCTCACTGCAACCTCACGAGCTTAAGGCAACACTGGCAAAATCACTGGATACGCTGCTGGCTATGTCGCCCTTCTCCCGGCTGGAAAAAGGCGCCATCTTTATTGCTGCGGCTGATGAGAAAGCGCCGGAGATTCTCATCACTCACGGTCTGCCGAACAACTTGAAACCAGCCCGCACTCACCCTTCTCAGGGAACATGCCTGTGCGGCCAGCATGGCCGGACAGCAGAAAACCATGAGATCGTCTTTGTTGAACAAGTGCATGAATGTAATGAAAGCACGCATAACGGCATCGGACCACGCCATGGGTACTTCTGTACGCCAATACTGGCTGGCGGCAAATTGCTTGGCGTCATCAACATCTATGTTGAAACCGGCCATGTCCGAAAAAGCAGGGAAGATCGTTTTCTGAAGATGCTGTCCGATACTCTGGCCAGTGTCATCCAGCGCAAGCGTGCCGAAGAACAGTTGGAACAGCTCGCTCATCTGGACAGCCTGACCGGCCTGCCCAACAGACCCCTGTTTTTCGACCGTTTACAGCAGGCTTTGGCCCAGGCACGCCGCCAAAAAAATATTTTTGCCGTGTTCTTTCTCGATCTCGATCAATTCAAGGACATCAACGACAGCTTGGGACATGAAGCAGGAGATGCAGTATTGAAAGAATCGGCACAGCGCATGCTGCGCTGCGTCCGGGAAATGGACAGCGTGGCCCGCATGGGTGGAGATGAATTCACCTTCATTGTCCTGGCAGGCCTGCAGCAACCAGGGGACGCCGCCATTGTGGCGAAACGGGTGCTCCATGAGATGGAGGCGCCCTTTGCTCTCAAGGGTGAGAAACGTCATATCAGCGCCAGCATCGGCATTGCTACTTATCCGGACGATGGCGATGATTCCGAAACTCTGGTCAGGCGTGCCGATGCCGCCATGTATCAGGCAAAAAAGAAGGGTGGCACTTACAGTTTCTACTCACAAAAAACTGAATGACTGCGATCAGCACCAGGATTCCGTGAACTCTTTTGGTTTTTACACGGCACATGAGCCAATTGCAAAGCTCTGGGTGGATGAGTGGCAATCCCACTTTGAGTCCATTTTCGGGATTGAATGAGCTGTATGGTGGTTCCATGGAGCGAAATTTAAGCTCGGAAATGGACCGAAGTGGGGAAGGCAATCGCCGCTCATGAGTTTGCAACTGGCTCACATGATTGAGTATTTGACTGCCCGAACATATCAGACTATTCTAGCCATATGGAAAAAGCTACAATAACCGAAGTTAAAAACCATCTAAGCGCTTTCCTGGACAAAGTTAAGCATGGAGAACCCGTGCTTATCACTGATCGGGGCAGGCCGGTGGCACGGCTTGAAACGGTCCTGTCAGATACCGGCATGAGTGATATGAAGGGGCGTCTGGCGAGACTGGAACGCACGGGTCTGGTTCGGCGCGCCAGATCCACGCCTTCCCGGGAAATGATTTCTGGCACGCCCCCTCCTGCTCCCGGACAGGGTGTGAGCCTGCTGCAAGCCGTGCTCGCCGAAAGAAAAGAAAACCGTTGA
>JAUZQZ010000129.1 GCA_030950745.1 Mariprofundaceae bacterium
TGAGTCCATTTTCGGGGTGGAATGAGGTGCATGGTGGTTCCATGGACCGAAATTCCAGCTCGGAAATGGGCCGAAGTGGGGAAGCCGATTGCCGCTCATGAGTTTTGCAAGTGGCTCCAATAACAATGCATTAATCTTTCAGATTTTCACTTACTACCCGGCTTAATTCCTGAGCGGAGAAAGGCTTATGTAAAATGATTTCCCGCTGTGTTGGCATCATCCCCTCCATGCTCGAGTCAGGGTCGTAACCGGTAGCAAAAATTACGGGTATGTCAGATCTGACTTCACGAATCTTGTCTGCGGCTCTCACACCTCCCATCCGTGGCATAATGATATCCAGAATGACAAGATCAATGTTATCCCGTTTATCGTTAAAAACATCCACGGCTTCTCTACCACTGCCCGCCAACAGAACCCGGTAACCAAAATGCTCCAGCAACCCTTTTCCGGTTTCACGCAACGCCTCCGAATCATCGGCCAACAAAATGGTTTGACCGGCCCCTTTCTTGACCAGTTTATCTTCCCCCGGTTCGTAAGCCGTTTCAGACGCTTCAATCAGAGGCAGATAAACATGAAAGCACGTTCCCTTCCCTTCTTCACTCTGCACATCTATCGCACCGCCGTGTTCCCGGACAGAACCATAAACCATGGCGAGCCCCAGTCCTGTGCCTTCACCCACCTCCTTGGTTGTAAAGAACGGCTCAAAAATATTTTGTATGCATGATTCAGGGATACCCGGCCCATTGTCACTAACACTCAGATGGGCAAAATGCCGGGCATTAAAGTCAGGATGCCTCTTTAAAAAGGTATCATCCGCAGCAAAGCGCTTCAGAGAAACATCTATCACGGGATCATCCCGGCTGATCAATACATCGCGTGCATTATTGAGTAAATTAAACAGCACCTGTTGTAGCTGTGTCACGTCACCATAGACCTGCAGAGCCTCATTAGAAATGGTACATTGAAAATCAATATTCTCCTGCAACGATGTCTTATACAGCTTGCATGATTCTTTGATCAAGCAACCGAAAGCAAAAGATTTCATTGTTACCATACTTTTGCGGGCAAATGCCATCAACTGTTTGATCATGTCTGCTGCACCAAAGCTTAGTTTTTCAATGGTTTTCAAATTCCGCTGCGCATCGGGTACATGTTTCGTCGAAGTCTTCGCCAGATAAATATTACCGATAATACCGGCCAGTATATTATTAAAATTATGGGCAATACCACCCACAAGTGTACCCAGAACCTCCATCTTCTGTGCCTCACGAAACTGTTCCTCCAAACACTCATACTCAGTCATGTCTTTCTGGATACACACATAATGTGTAACAAGCCCGTGTTCATTCTTAAGCGCGGCGGCAGAACACAGGGCAGGATAATTGCTTCCATCTTTTCGCCGGTCAGTTAATTTTCCCTCCCATGTTCCTTTAGATTCAATCTCCTGCCATAGTTGTTTATAGGGTTCGGTTGTGCGCACGCCGGGACGGGCAAAGTAGGCAACTTTTCCCACGGCTTCTTCCTGTGTATAGCCCGTACCCTTACAAGCCGCCGGATTAAAATATTCGATCACGCCATCTTTGTCAAAGATCGTCACAAAATCTGCCGATTGTTCTACAACGTGATAAAACATCTTCAGCACATTTTCGATACGTTTACGTTCGGAAATATCCGTCACGATACCTTGAACAACATACCTTTCGGCAAGCTCAATGTGGGATAAAAGTACCTCAACGGGGAATATCGTGCCATCGATACGCTGATGCATCCATTCAAACTGGCAGGAACCATCCTTCAGGACCGTGGCCATATGACGTTTAGCAGCCTCCTCGGACTTTGTTCCATCAGGTTGATATTCCGGCGAAAAATCAACTGGTGAATGCCCTATAACCTGCTCTACCGAATCAACCCCAAACATCTCAAGCGCAGCCTGATTACAATCGGATAATATCCCCTCCTCCAGGGTTGTAATCGCTGCCTTACTGGCATCAACCAGCGTCCGGTATCTGGACTCACTCGTTTTCAGTTGCTGCGTCCGTTCTTCAATCTTCTCATCCAGCGTGGCATTGATTCCCTGCAAGGTTTGAACCAGCGAAAATTTATCGGCAATGGTTACAACGGATTCAACCATCTGATGTAGCAATGCATTGTTTTTCGCAATCCTGTGGTCTTCCTTGTCATCGCATGCAAACAGAAAAACGCCGGACGGGATAAAGCGCGATGTAAACGGAATTGCCAGAACTTCATCAGGCAAGAAATCACGCAAAGCCTTGCAGTCGGGCCACTTCATTTTATTACATTCGTTCCCCGATAAATAACAACTCTCCTGCGTCACCACATCCCTGACGGGCTCCATGGCCTGGGTAAGGCCATTGATGTTTTCATGTGAAAATGTGAGTGAGGACGAAACAATCTTCATCCGAATATCGTGAACAGATGCACAGACACACAGGGGAATATCCTTGAGAATCGATGTGCGTTCGAGCGCGGTTTCCAGAATTTCTTGCGGGTCTTCTTTCCCGCTGACGGATTCGGATATAAGACCAAGCAGCAAAATATCCTCTGTCCGCTCGGCCAGCAGGGCATTTTCCTCCTCAAGGATGCGAAGCTGCTCCTTGAGTTCTCTTATCCTGATTTCGGGAGAGTCAGGCTGCCTGTTCATGATGATGCAGGAATTGTAACAGATGCTCACTCACCCATTCCGGTTCATCCTCCTGGATAAAATGCCCTGCGGTCGCAATACGCCGCAATTCACTACCCGGGATTTCGGCATACAATCTTTCAGAAATAGCAGCGGATAAAAATGGATCCGCATCGCCGCGCAGGATCAGTACGGGTAAAGTCAATTTTCTCAAATCCGCTTCAATATCCATCAGGTTGTGGTTATCCAGGCATTTGGCGAAGTGCAGAAATGCCTTGCGCCCTGCCGGGCTCTGCATCGGAGCATTGAATAGCGTTATCAGTTCCTCCGTAATAGATTCTTTGTGATAAATGCCTTTCCGGATAAAAACCCTGAAGGCTCCCAAATCAAAGGCGCTCATCATAAAATGCCGGATAATCGGTGTGCGCATGGCCGTGATTGGCTGCACCGGCCAGAAATCATAAGCTACGCTATTGATCAATGTCAGACTGTGAAGCATCTCGGGATGGTTGACGGCAAAAATCTGACCCATGCCACCTCCCAGATCATGCCCCATAAAATGAAGCTTCTTCACACCGAGACTGGAAATAAATTCTCTTAACATTTCAGCGTGATCCTTGATGGCATAGGAAACATCCAGCGGCTTATCCGATGCACCACAACCCAGAAGATCTACAGCAATGACATCATAATTTTTTACCAAAGCAGGGATTATTTTACGCCAGATAAATGAATAGGTAGTAATGCCATGTACCAGAAGCACGGTTTCGCCTTGCCCCTGACGGGTGTAGGCCAGTTTGTGCCCTGCTACAGTACAATAGTCCATGTTTCCCCTATTCCCCTGATTTATCAGTAAGGCTGCTACCTGACTAAAACGAAGTTATAGTCTAAAAGCATAATAGATGCCAATTTAGCATACAGTTTTTGTGGGCTTATCGACACCCTTTGTCGGAACGGCTCGACATTTGAAAAACAATAGTCGCAATGCTTTCGGCGGGATTCTTGTCTCCTAAGAGTGTGCGTAATGTTGCAAACTTCTCCTGTTGCCGTATGGCTTCTTTCTTACCATGCAGCAGAGGCAACGCAGCCTGGACAATATGTTCCACTGTCGCGTCCTCTTGAATCAATTCAGGCATGACAGCCTCGTTCAGCAAAATATTGGCCAACCCAATATAAGGAATCCGCACAACCTTTTTCGCCATGAACACAGTCAAACGTGAGGTGCGGTAAACCAGCACAGTGGGCACATCCCATAGCGCCAGTTCCAGTGTGGCCGTACCCGAAACCCCGATGGCAGCATCTGCCCGCAACGCAAAACCTTCTTCCATCCGGTCAACAGTGACTGCCCCTTCCTTTATTAACGGCTCCAGCAAGGTTGCATCTACACCCGGTGCCAGCGGGACAACACAGTGGACATCCGGACATTGCTGCTGAATAATTTTCCATGACTCCGTAAGCAATGGCACATGGTGTGCCAGCTCGGAAGGACGGCTACCCGGTAATATAGCGAGGACAGGTATATTCTCAGAGAATCCCAGGCGCTGCCTGAATTCCGCCCTGTTCCACCCCTGCGCACATGCCGCAGCACTCGGATTTCCTACATAGTGCGCAGCAATACCATGATTTGCGAACCATTCAGGCTCAAAGGGAAGAATACACGCCAGCTTGTCCTGCGATTGTTTTAGACGCTTCACCCGCCATGCCCCCCATGCCCAAAGCTTGGGGGCAATATAATGCAACACCGGGATTCCGAGCTTCCGAAGTTTTTTTCCAAGATTGATGTGAAACCCAGGAAAATCCACCAGTATAGCGATGTCAGGTTTGTTAATGGTTGTCCATTCAAGAATTTCATTTCGCACACGCCGAATACGTGGCAGCGATTTCAATACGTCGTTAACACCCATCACATTTAACTGTTCCATGTCAATCAACGTCTCGCAGCCTGCATTCTTCATGGCTGGCCCTGTAATTCCATATGTATCGGGAGGATTATGACCGGTATTCAGATTTTTAATTACGGCAGCCGCATGCATATCCCCCGAAGCTTCACCGGCACTGATCAGGATGCGCATATCAAAACAGGTGTTTACCCGGACGATTCATGAATCGCCGCGAAGATTACGCAGGAGCTTTGTACGCAACAGATTCCGAGGAAGGAGACCGTAGCCATGCATACGAGCGACTGATCAGGTGAATTGCGCTTGCGCAAGAGAGGGCGCCCTGGGGTGTTGCGCAAGAGAGTATCCCCTGGGGGGACGAGGGATTTGTTGCGGGCAAAGGAACAAGCAAGGGCGCGGTAGCATTTATGAAGAGTCCGGGTTAGGCGGTAGTGCTTTGCAACCCGAATACAGATATTTTGTATTGTTCTGCAATTTTTTCTACTTTTCTCCGTTCCAGGACAAGGGTTTTGCCAGCCTCGACTGCCAGCATTTTGCATCCGGATGCGTGCATTGCTTCAAGGGTATCCGGGCCGATGGCTGGCACGTCAAAACGCAAGTCTTGCCTGGGCTTGGCAACCTTGACGACTACCGCCTTGCCGCTGCCCATGGAGCCTCCCCTTTGAATCGCCTCATCGGTGCCTTCAATGGCTTCCACGGCCAGCACGGCACAATCCTGCACCACCACGGTTTGCCCAATATCAAGCGCAGCAATCCCACGCGCCTGAATGTAGCCAAAATCCATGTCGCGGAAGTCTGCTTTGGTGGACTTTGGGCCAAACAAAGAACCTTCCCCGGCCAGCATCTCACCGGCATATTTGGTTTGGGGTAGTACCTTGATGCCAGCTTTGGTGATTTCATCCGCAATGGCATTCATCAGGGTGTCATCCTTACGATCCGGAATTCTTGCCAATGTTTTAATGGCTGTAAGATCAGGACGGAAATTGCGGAACAGGTGAAGTTTACGCACCTTGCCGGCAAAAATGATGGCATCGACATTCGCGGCCTTGAACGCCCGTATCATGCCGCCCAACTGGCCCACATGCAGCCAGCAGGTTGATGCCGAATAACGTTCAATCTCGGGAAATGTTTCTTCCCGTGCCGCAACGGTATGTACTTCCACACCCTGACTCTGAAGACTGGCCGCAAGCTCCAGAGGAAAGGAACCGTAACCGGAGACCAGTCCCAATCTGGAAGGAGGCGAATCCTTTTTATCCGGCATCACGTTTGTGAACGACCAAACCGCGTTGCGCACTGTCGACAAACTCAAGCATTTCCACGGCATGCGGATTGTCGTGAACAATGGGCCTTGCCTGCTCTATCCGACTCGCAAGGGCTTCATTGCTTTGCAACAGCATCCTGTATATTTGCTTGAGAACTTTAACATCCTGCAGCGTAAAACCACGCCGCTTCAGGCCCACAAGGTTCAACCCCGTCAATTCCGCTCGATACCCTCCCGAAACCAGACAGAAAGGCGACACATCCTTGTTGATGCCGCACATCCCTCCAATCATCGCATAGCGCCCAATACGTACAAATTGATGAATTGCGGACAGGCCGCCGATAATCACACCGTCTGCAATCTCAACATGTCCGGCAAGTGTGGCGCAATTGGCCAGAATAGCCTCATCACCGATTTGGCAATCGTGCGCCACATGCACATAAGCCATCAGTATGTTTTTGCTACCAACACGGGTCTCCATGCCGCCGCCTTCCGTACCCGTATTGATGGTCACATTCTCACGGATAGTGTTATCGTCCCCAATTACCACACGGGATGCTTCACCGTGATACTTCAAATCCTGAGGTTCATTGCCAATAGCCGTAAATGAAAAGATTCGGTTTCTATCTCCGATATGCGTATGACCTGATGCTACAACATGTGAAACAAGCTCGGTGCCAGCACCGATATGG
Organism: Mariprofundaceae bacterium; assembly: GCA_030950745.1. Lineage (GTDB taxonomy): Bacteria > Pseudomonadota > Zetaproteobacteria > Mariprofundales > Mariprofundaceae > JAUZQZ01. Next base: position 6,493 of record JAUZQZ010000129.1, read on the forward strand.
ACGTATTCTCCCACAATACAATAGGGACCAATCGTAGCATCCGGATGAATTTCAGCATTTTTTGCAACAACCGCCGTGGGATGAATCATCAACCGACCTCATCCCGGGGCATCATCGTCGCCATCAAATCTCCTTCACAGGCAAGCTCGCCATTCACCAGCGCCTGTCCATGAAACTTCCACATCAGACCCCTGCGGCGCAACAGTGTAAGCTCAAAAATCACCTGATCTCCCGGGCGCACAGGCCTGCGAAATCGAACACCATCAATCCCGGTAAAGTAAATCAGGTATTCTCTATCCTTGGGTATGGACTGAAACGCCAACAATCCCCCTGCCTGGGCCATGCCTTCAACCAACAGCACTCCCGGCATCACCGGATAATCCGGGAAATGCCCTGTAAACTGAGGTTCGTTATACGTTACATTCTTGATAGCGCGAATAAATTTTTCTTCCTCGAAGTCCAGCACCTTGTCCACCAGTAAAAACGGATAACGGTGTGGAAGTAACTTCAAGATTTCATCAATATTCAATTCGGGCATAACTTTTTCTCCCTACTTCCTATTTCCCGGAATGGGTTCCGAAGGTTTTCCACAAATCCGGCAGCCGCAACGTAATAGCAGAAACCTTTAGCCAAAGCCGATGCGGCATGGCCGGGATACCTGCATAAGTTCCGCCAGCCTCCAGATCACCTGGAACACCGCTCTTGGCGGCAATTTTACAGCCATCACCAATATGAAGGTGTCCGGCCGTACCCACCTGACCTCCAAACTGACACCCCTGCCCGATGACGGTAGAGCCTGATATTCCAACCTGACTGGCCATAATACTGTATGCGCCGATTTTTACGTTATGTCCAATTTGTATCAGATTGTCCAACTTGACCCCCTGGCCAATCACAGTGTCACCAATGGCGCCACGGTCAATGCAGGTATTGGCACCAATTTCCACACCATCTTCAAGTAAAACACGCCCGGTCTGGGGGATTTTCAAATGTTCACGGCCTGTCCACGCGTAGCCAAAACCATCAGAACCAATCACTGAACCCGCCTGCAGAATCACGTTATTTCCGAGTTCACAGGATGTGCCAACCACGGCGCGGGAATGCAGAACGCATAAATCACCAATTCTTGCGTCGTCTTCGACAATACAGCCCGAACCAATACGGCTGCCCGAACCAATGTGCACGTTCTTGCCAATCATCACCAAAGGCCCAACATCAACGTCTTCCGCAAGACAGGCTGTTGCATCAATCACAGCTGATGCATGGCGTAATCCGCTTGTCTGTTTGGCAGGATGGTAGTGGCGCTGCAACATGGCAAATGCCAGATAAGGGTCCGCGACACGAAGGACGGGCCGGGATACCTTCGGGAAGGTTTTATGATTAAGAAAAATAACACCTGCACGCGATGTTTCGAACTGTGTTTTGTAACGCATATTTGCCAGGAATGAGGCTTGATCCGACGCCGCATGTTCCAGTGTGTTCACACCCGTAATATCTGACTCCGGATCGGCATATTCCAACTTGCCGCCCACAAGCTCGGCAATATCGTGAAGAAACATTTGGCGTAAATCCGGGGTTTCTACTTACCTGAATCGAGAAGCTTGGTAACCTGTGTTGTCACATCATGCTTTGGCGCAACATAGAGTACTGAAGGCCGGGTTAAAATAATGTCATAGTTATTCTTTTTGCCGAACTCACGGACTTTCTTTCCAAATTTCGTATTGATCCCCTGAAGGATTCTGTTTCTTTCAAGCGTCATCATCTCCTGAGCGTCCTGCAGCTTTCGCTTGAAGTCTTTTTTCATATCATTGATGTCCTGCTGTTTTCTGGACAACCGGTCCGGTGACATGGCCATGGACTGGCTGGTTAAATCTTTATCCATCTGGGTCATACGATTTTTCAATACTTCCAGTTCCGTTTGTTTGGTCTTCTTGATATTTTCCAGTTGTTGCTGGCCTGTCCGGAACTGTTTCGTATTTTCAATCGCACTTTTTACATCGACAAATCCGATCTTGAGTTCGGCAGCGATAACCTGTCCGCTGGTGAACACACCCAGTGCCAGAATTGCCACCATTAACATACGATACCGCATTCATTGCTCCTTTTGTGCCTTTGACCGGAATTATCTCTGATAAGTCCGGCTAACGCTATACATTTTCTTCTGTTTTTAAAACGTCGAACCCAATGCAAACTCAAAGGTTTTGGTAATATCATCCGGTTGCTTGCGTAAGGCAAAGCCCCATACTAACCCGACTGGACCGATGGGGGAAAGCCATTCAATGCCAAACCCAACCGATGCTCTCGCTGTGGCGAGAGTCAAAGTGTTATCAAAATCGGCGACCGAACCTATATCCGCGAAAGTCAGCCCCCGAAATCCTGCAGTTTGCATATACGGCAACGGAAAGAACAGGTTTACGGAAGCTCTTGCTGTTTTATTGCCCCCAATCACTTCGCCGGTTACCGGATCACGAATCGTTACGCCATACTGGTCAAACCCCCGGACACTTCCAATACCACCCATCGAAAAGCGCCGGAAAATGGGAACCGCACGGTTTGAGTAGCCATGAATATATCGTACCGAAAATGATGGATTCAGTGTGAAATTATCTCCCATTGCGAAAAAAGACCCGCCAGTAATCGATGACTGTACAAACTTGTTGATGCCTCCTGCGCCAGCAATACCTACGCTACCACTGAGAAAACTACCCTCCTTGGGCGTGATAATGCTATCACGCGTATCCCAGGTCAGACTTTGGGTTAGCTCTCCCGTTGTCTGCTTGCCCGCCTGGGATTGAAGAATCAGCGAAGAGTTAGCGGGGATATCGAATATATCTGTATTGGAAAACTGATAATTAATACCGTAGCTAAAATGATCTGTGATCGGAATACCGATTCCAAAGCCACCACCGAAGCTGTTCTCTTTAAAGAAAGTAAATGACTGAAAACGTGTTTGCCGTTTGAATACATTAATACTGGCACTCAGATTTTTATCCAGGAAAAAAGGATCAGTCATGCTTGCGTCAATATTTTGGGTTCTGGCACCTACTTCGCCGCTTACCCTTGCATTATAACCCTTACCAAGAAAATTGCGTTCGTTAATTGAACTCCGGACAAACACCTTCTCCAATTGGGAGAACCCCGCACCAATGGTGAAAGAACCTGTTGATTTTTCGTCTATTTCCACCTTCATACGCACCTTATCCGGCGCACTGCCTTTGGGCATGGATACCCGTACATCCTCAAACAGAGAAAGTCTTTTCAACCTTTTTTTACTATCTTCCAGTTTAGTGCTTGAAAATCTGGCACCTTCCTGTTGTCTCAATTCGCGCCTGATCACCTTATCAACTGTCTTGTTGTTGCCGCTAATTTCTATGCGTTCTATGTAGACTTCCTTACCTTTTTCAATATCAAAGGTAAGGCCCACTGTGTGAGCATCAATATTGCGCTGAAACAACGGGGTCACGGTTGCAAATGCATAACCTTCATCGCCCACTCTTATCGTAATATCGTTGATACTGTTGCGCATTTTTTCCAGCGAATACAGTTCACCCACGTGCAAATGTACCAAGTCCATCAGCGTGTCTCTGTCAGGAACTATATCGCCTTCCAGCTTAATGGAACTCACTTCGTATTGCGTACCCTCATGAATAGAGAACGTGATATAAAACGAACGTTTGTCAGAGGACAGTGAAACCAGTGTCGATTCCACCTTGGCATCCAGATACCCCTGATTCAGATAGCGTTGTAAAATAAGCTGGCGATCTGCCTTCAAACGATCTCGATTGAACACATCACGGTCCTTGAACCAGGCCATCAGGCCAGATTGCCGGGATGCGATGGTTTTTGCCAGTTCACTATTTGAGAAAGACTCGTTTCCAATGAACCGAACGCGCTTGATACGCGTTATGTCACCTTCATGCACCTTCAGGGTTACGTCCACACGGCCATCGTCACGTGGCTTCCTGAGTGCATCCACTTCTATCTGATAGAAACCTTTTTTCAGATAACCACGTCGGATGGTCCGGATATCCCTGTCCAGATCAGGTTTGTTGAATATACGCCCCGGTTTGAGTTTCAGCTTCAACTTCAGGTCTTTTTCCTTGACTGCATGAAGACCATCCAGTGTCAGAGATGCAATCATCGGGTTCTCTTTTACATGATACGTTAAGTGCCTGCCATCTTTTTTCACTACACCAAGCACACTGATGTCAGCAAAAAAACCGGTAGCAAACAAGCGCCTGACATCACGGCTAATCCGGCGTTTATCAATTTTCTGCCCCACTTTGCTTCGGATTTTATCCATGATGGCAGCTGTTTCGATAAAGTGATTCCCGGTAACATTGATTGATACGACCTGCTTATTCCCTCCGTTTGTGGATATATCGTCGGCCAGCAAAGGTGATATCGAAAAAAAAGATGCTGTCATGAAAAACACTACAGCAAGCCACTGTGTGCTCTTCACCCCCCAAGCCACCTTGCAATATCATTATAAAATGCAAATATCATAAGTGCACCAATGAGCACTATCCCAACCATCTGGGTACGTTCCATCACCTTGGGTGATAGCGGTGTGCCACGCACTTTCTCAATGGACAGATAGAGTAAATGACCCCCATCCAGAACCGGAACAGGGAGCAAATTAAGTACAGCAAGGTTCACGGATATCAATGCAAGAAAAGAAATAAAAGCCATGATGCCAAGTTCAGCTGTCTTTCCGGCAATCTGGGCAATCGCAATGGGGCCACCCAGGTTCTTGGGAGATATCGCTGATGTCAGCATCTTGCCCAGTACCTGAAAGGTCAACGCGGTGACTTCCCATGTACGTATAAACCCGTGTTTCAGACCTTCAATCGGCCCCATACGATAGACGATTAAAGGGAACAGGGGTTTTGCCATCATTCTGGCGCCGATGCGTCCACGCCCCTTTTCATCGCTTTCAGGCGTAATTGCCAGATTAAGCACTTCCTTTCCACGCCTGACATTCAGGGTGATGGGTTGGCCCGCATATTCCCGAACCTGACGAATAAACCCGCCAATACTGGCAACAGCTTCATCTTGTACCTGCAGAATTTCATCTCCGGGCTTCAGACCGGATTTTCCTGCCGGCGCGTCCGCCATAACCTCCGCCACCAGCACCTGCATACCCGGATCTATCCCCATCTCGGAAGCGACATCCGTCAGCAATGGATCTTTCTGTGGTACAGGTACTGTGAGATGTAACGTTCCAATACCATTACCACGTTCCACCTGAACTTCCAACGGTTTTCCAACAGTTCCCTTGAGCTGTTCTTCCATTTGCTGCCATGAATGAACTGGGTCGCTATTCAGCGTGATGATTTTATCACCGGATACAAAGCCTGCCTGCTCCGCGATAGATGCAGGTGCCACATGCCCCACAACAGGCGGCAGGACAGACTGCCCCACCCAGCCCACCAGCATATAAGCCGCAATGGCAAAGAGAAAATTAAACCCTGGTCCCGCAACGGCAACACAAGCACGTTTCCACGGAGGCTGCACATCAAATGCGCGCGCCTTATCCTCTTCGGACAACTCTTGCTGAGCTTCCTCATCCTGTTCATCCGGATTCTCACCCAGCATCTTTACATAACCACCAAGTGGAATAGCTGCAATCACATAAAGCACTTCCTGATCTCTACTCCGCCATGAAAAAAGTGCAGGACCAAATCCCACGGAAAACTTCTCAACTTTGATGCCCAGTTTGCGGGCCACAATGAAGTGGCCAAACTCATGTACGGCAATCAGCAAGGCAATGGCCACGACAAAGGCTGCTATGGTATGCAATGTTTCGATCAATTTATCCTCCGCCTGGTATTAGGAATGGTGTTGTAAAAATATGATGTGCCTACAGGTTCGTTATGAACGACTCTGTCAAACGCCGGATTTCGCGGTCGCGGGACCATACATCATCCAGGCCATCAACGGAAACATCTTCGCTTGCTTCCAATGCCTGTTCAACCACGCATACGATATCCGTAAAAGAGATGCGTCTCTCCCGGAATGCCTGATTGGCAACTTCATTGGCTGCATTCAATGCGATGGCCAGCGAATCATGGCCTGCCAGCACATTTTTTATCAGGCGCATCGCCGGAAAACGCCCTTCATCCACCGCCTGAAAATCCAGCCGTCCGTGCTTGGCAAGATCCAGCATGGAAATCCCGGAAGTCAGGCGGGGCTTGGCCTGCATGGCATAGGCGATGGGGCCACGCATATCCGGTTCCGCCAGCTGCGCCACGACCGAGCCATCTGTATATTCCACCATGCCATGCACAATGCTCTGCGGGTGAATGATGGCAGATAGCTTCTCAGGCTGCATATCGAACAGCCAGCGTGCTTCAATCAATTCCAAAGCCTTGTTCATCATGGTGGCCGAATCCACACTGATCTTGGCGCCCATATCCCAGTTGGGATGCGCCACCGCTTCCTCAGGTGTGACGGTATGCATGGTGGCCGGGTCGCGGTTGCGAAACGGTCCTCCCGAAGCGGTCAGAATAACACGTGAAACCGAATCATGATCGTGCCCGGCCAAACATTGATGCACAGCCGCATGTTCCGAATCCACGGGAACCACTTCAGCACCGCTCTCCCGTGCTGTCTGCATAAAAATACGACCTGCCGTAACCAGACATTCCTTGTTCGCCAGTCCCACCCGCTTGCCTGCCTTAACCGCTGCCAGCGCAGCCGGCAGCCCCACGGCGCCAACCATCGCCGCAAGTACCATATCCACGTGAGAATCCGTAGCCATGGCAATCGCGGCATCCATGCCTGTTTCAAGCTGTACGTTTTCAGGCAGTTTTCCCTTAAGTTGCCCTGCGGCACCGGCATCCGTCATCACCACCCACCGGGGACGAAGGCTGTGTGCCAGCTCAAGCATCCGCTGATGATTACGGTGCCCCACCAGTGCATAAGCGGAAAACTTATCCACATGACGTAGCAGGATGTCCGCTGCGCTTTCGCCAATGGAACCCGTTGCGCCCAGAATGGTCAGGTATTTCACAGGCCGATCCACAACAGACCCGCCACTGAAACAGCAGGAACAAGGGCATCAATACGATCCAGCAATCCCCCGTGTCCCGGCAGCAGGTTGCCGCTGTCTTTTACATGAGCAGCACGTTTAACGGCCGATTCCGCCAGATCGCCCAATATCCCTGAAAGGGTCAGGGCGACACCAAGCACGACTGCAAGATTTATCGACACATGAGCATACGGAACCCAGATTGCCGTTGCCGCCAATGCACCCAGGAAAGTACCGGCCAAAGCGCCTTCCACTGTCTTTCCGGGACTGATGGCCGGGCAGAGTTTGTTTCTTCCAAAGCGCTTCCCGGCGAAATAGGCACCGATATCAGATGCCCAGACGCCTACGAATGCCCCCAATGCAAACTGCTTCCCAAAAGGCAACTGGTGAAGCAGTAGCAATACCCATACAAATATCAGCACCCAGATTGCCAGCCAGTACGCCGAAGCCAGCTTGTTCATGACACCGGATAGCACTTCACCAGTCGATGTTCTGCCTGAAATCATCAGTAATGCTGTCCATGCCATGCCCAGCAGCAGTATGGCCACAACAGCATGTTCATTTGCCAGAATCAGCGCAACAGCAGTACTGGCAGCTAAAGCAAACCAGAAACGCAAGGGTAAAGAAAGCATATGGACAAGCTCAAACAGAGTCGCAACGGCCAAAATGCCTAGCAACCAGTCAAACCATGGAGATGGAATATACAATATCCACCAGACCGTCAGGGGCGCAAGAATCGATGCCGTTAAAATACGTTTTGCCAGTTCAGGCATCATTCGGCACATCCGTCGTTGTCTTTCCTGATTGCTTGCTGCCGACCCGGCTCCTCCCGGTCTGTCCGCCATTCGATTGATTGCCGCTAATCTGTTCGCTGGTCTTGCCAAAGCGCCGTTCACGGTGTGAATAGTCATCCAGGGCCGCCTTGAAATCCTGCCTGGTGAACGCGGGCCAGTATTGCCTGGAGAAATAAAGCTCGGAATAGGCGGCATCCCACAGAAAAAAATTGGAAATACGGTGTTCACCACCCGTACGAATCAACAGATCGACAGGTAACATATCTCCACACCACAGAAATTTCCGGAAACTCTCCTCATCCAGTGCCGCCAAAGCTTTCTGCATATCCGGCTGACCGGATGCCCAGAGGCACGCAGCTCGCACGCCTGAGAGTATTTCCTGAGAACCACCATAATTCAGACAAAGCACAAGATCGATTCGATCATTCGTTCGGGTTTCCCGGCATACTTTTTCGACTGCCCGCTGTGCCTTTTCCGGCAAGGCGCTGGTATCTCCCAAGGCACGTACCCGTACCCCCTTTTCGTTCATAGCGGGAATCTCTCGTGGAAGCAGAGAGGCCAGCATGGACATCAATCCACGGACCTCGATTTTCGGTCTGGACCAGTTTTCTGTGGAAAAGGCAAACAATGAAATCTGCCGCACACCCGATTCTGCCGCCCATTCAACCACCTGCCGTGCCCGAACGGCTCCTTGCCTGTGTCCTTCCAGACGTGGCAAGCCCTGTTGTCTGGCCCAACGCCCGTTACCATCCATGATAATGGCGACATGGCGGGGGATTGAAAGGTTCGCGGACATTTTGTGAACAGTTCAGGTTAGATCGTCAGAATATCTTTCTCTTTGCGATCCAGCACCTGATCTATTTCGGCAACAACACGGTCAGTCAACGCTTGAATGTCCTCTTGCAAACGCTTGCTCTCATCTTCGGATAAACCAGAATCTTTCACTTGCTTCTTTACGTCATCATTGGCGTCACGGCGCACATTGCGTACCGCCACTCTGGTCTTTTCACCCAGTTGTTTAACCTGCCGCACAAATTCCTTTCTTCGTTCCTCGGTCAACTCTGGCAACACGAGACGAATAACCTCTCCATCACTGTTGGGGGTGATCCCGATATCAGAGGCAAGAATGGCCTTTTCGATTTCCCGAAGCATAGGTTTTTCCCATGGAGAAATAACAATCATACGCGGTTCGGGTACGGAGAGATTCGCCACCTGATTAATCGGAACTTCATTGTCATAATATGAAATACGGACATGATCAAGTAATGAGGCATTGGCTCGTCCTGTCCGTATTCTGGACAATTCGTCTTTCAGAACCGCCACGGATTTCTGCATTCTCAATTCAGTAGATTCAAGCATGGTTTACTCCTCTCTTACCAACGTCCCCACTGCCTCACCATGGACAGCCTTCATCAGGTTACCCGGTACATTGATATTAAATACGACAATCGGCATATCATTATCCCGGCAAAGCGACATCGCGGTAGCATCCATCACGCCAAGCTTGTTTGTCAGAGCCTCAGTAAACGATAATTGCGTATAGCGTTTCGCCTTACTGTCCAATTTTGGGTCTGCGGAATAAACGCCATCCACCTTGGTGCCTTTCAATACAACGTCAGCACCAATTTCCATCGCTCGCAGACTGGCCGCAGTATCCGTGGTAAAATAGGGATTACCTGTGCCTGCAGCAAAAATCACGATACGATCTTTTTCCAGATGCCGTATCGCTCTGCGCCGGATATAGGGTTCGGCCACTTCCCTGATATGTAATGCCGAAACAACACGTACATTCTCACCCTGTCGCTCAATGGCATCCTGCAAGGCCACTGCATTCATCACGGTTGCCATCATCCCCATGTAATCCGCACTGGCCCTGTCCATACCTTTGGCGGCCCCTGTTAATCCCCGGAAGATATTTCCTCCCCCAATGACAACAGCAAGCTGCACACCGTATTTTCGGACATCGACCAGTTCACGTGCAAGACGGCTAATGGTTTCAGAATCAATGCCATAACCCACCTCCCCCATCAACACTTCACCGGAAAGTTTGAGCAATACCCTCTCGTAAGGATGGTCTGTTTCAGACTCCTGAGAATCGGTAGGTTTGGAGGAATCAGCCATTGACCTGGGCGGCTACCTCTGCGGCAAAATCACTCTCTTTCTTTTCAATACCTTCGCCAAGCTGGAAACGATTCATAAACATCACATCTGCATCCGCCTGCACTGCGGCCACGGCCTGGGCAACCGTTTTATCAGTATCGATGACAAAATCTTGTTCCAGCAGGCAGATATCAGAGTAAAATTTATTCAACTGGCCATTCACAATCTTCTCAATAATCTGCTCCGGCTTTCCTGAGGCGGCTGCACGCTCGGATAAGACCTTGCGTTCGCGCTCCACTGCATCCGCAGCTACTTCCTCACGGCGAATATACTGAGGATTGGCTGCCGCCACATGCATTGCAATGCCACGCGCGAGTCCACTCAGCGTATCATCGGCTTCACCTTTGAGGCCAACCAGTACGCCAATCTTGCCATTGCCATGAACGTAGGCAGAAACAATACCATGGTCTATCCGAACACGCTCAAAGCGGCGAATATTCATGTTTTCGCCGATGGTGGCAATGAGCTGCGACAGCGCCTGTTCAACCGTATGCCCATCACCAAAGTCCAATGAATTCAATGCTTCGATATCTGCCGGTTCTTCACGCAGAATAAGCTCACATAATTCCTCAATAAAATTCCTGAACTGTTCGTTTTTACTAACAAAATCCGTCTCAGAATTTACCTCAATAACAACGCCGGTATTTTCTTTGGCTACTGCTGCCACAATCCCTTCAGCAGCCACACGACCCGCTTTTTTGGCAGCGGCAGACAGGCCCTTTTTACGAAGGAAATCTACAGCAGCATCCATATTCCCATCCGATTCGGACAATGCTTTTTTACAATCCATCATCCCTGCACCTGTCATCTCACGTAGTTTTTTGACATCAGCAGCCGTAATCTGGCCCATTTATTTCCTCCGTTGTATCCGGTTTATTTCAACGATTCTCAGTATCTATGTAGCCTTGGCCTCTTTGGGTTTAGCCGCCGCCTTGGCTTTGGGCTTTGCTTCAGCCTTTTCAGGCTCTGACTTTTTTAGCTCGTCATTTTTTTTCGACACAGTTTCTTCAACAGCGTCTTTCGTTGTTTCAGATGGTGCTTCCACCTTAGCTTCTGCTACTTTTGCGGCGGGAGTCTCAACGGCCTCCACGACAGCTTTACCCTGTACAGAAACGGTCTCCTCACCGGAAACCTCTGCCTCAATTGTTTCATCGGCTGATGGTGCTGGCGTAACAACATCCTCGTTTTCCTCAATATTTTCCAGACGCCAGGTCTCAGCACCTCCGATCAATGCATCGGACATTTTACTGCAAAACAAACGAATAGCACGAATCGCATCGTCGTTACCGGGAATGATATAATCAATTCCTGATGGGTCGCAGTTGGAATCCACGACAGCAACAATCGGGATCCCCAGCTTACGAGCCTCGGCAACTGCCAAAGATTCTTTACGTATATCAATCACAAACAAACAGTCAGGAAGACTCAACATTTCCTTGATGCCGCCCAGAGAGCGTTCCAGCTTCTCCAGTTTGCGCTCCAGCTGTAGTCCTTCCTTCTTGGTTAACAGTGCGAAAACACCTTCTTCCTTCTGTCGTTGTAAATCTTTCATTTTGCGCACAGATTGCTGCACAGTGGAAAAATTGGTTAACGCGCCACCCAACCAACGGTGATTAACGTAGAACTGGCCGCCCCGACCTCCCTCTTCACGGATCGAATCACGGGCCTGCCGCTTGGTACCGACAAACAATACCCGGCCACCGGCTGCCGCCAGTTCATTCATAAACTGATACGCCTCATTGGCCATTTTCAGGGTCTTTTGCAGGTCGATAATATGAATTCCGTTACGCTGGCCAAAGATATAAGGAGCCATTTTGGGATGCCAGCGGCGTGTCTGATGCCCAAAATGCACACCGGCCTCGAGCAGTTGTTTCATGGTAAATTGAGACATTTCGTCTACCTCCGATTGTTTTATCCTCCACCGCCCATCGTCCTTTTGGATAACCATCCGGACACAATCAGTATTGAGGCGGTGTGTGAAGTGGCGCGCTTTCTACCCAAATAACCACGGATAATCAAGGGTAAACTGTATTAAGGGCGGCCTGAACAGGTTCTGTGGTCCATGGAGAACGATTCTCTTAGCCACCCACGGCCCAGGTGATGAGAATCCGGGCAGAACCCAGAACAGGCGGCCCAATCACGCTCTGCAATACGCCGGTCAGCAACAGAGCAACAATGATAATAAACCCATAGGGCTCGAGGCGGGATAAGCGATAGCCTGCCGGTCCCGGCAAAAGACCCACAGCCACGCGCCCGCCATCCAGTGGCGGCAGTGGAATCAGGTTGAAAATACATAAGACCATGTTGATGAGGATAGAAGCCTGACACATTGTGCCCACAGGCTCGGCCAGCCAGAGCATCGTTACCGGGAGTCTGACCATCACGTACAGCAGAACCGTCGAAGCCAATGCCAGCAGGAGATTGGTTGCAGGCCCTGCCAAGGCCACCCACACCATGTCCTGCTTTGGACGCCTGAGCTTACGAAAATCAATCGGTACGGGCTTGGCATAACCGAACAGGAACGGCGAACCGACAACCAGCAATAGAATAGGAACCAGAACTGTGCCAATTGGATCAATATGTTTGAGCGGGTTGAGCGTCAACCGCCCCATCCATCGGGCCGTATCATCGCCCAGTTTATCCGCCACCCAGCCATGCGCCACTTCGTGCAAGACGATAGCCAGGAGAACAGGAATGGCCCATATGCTGATGCCGTGAATGATTGCGTTTATATCCATGCCGCAACCTTAATCTGCATTATTCACAAATGATATGGCTCCCGCACACCCGGATGATCGGCAGGAAAATCCCTCGTATTACGCGTAACCAGTAAAGATGAGTCACACACTGCCGTAGCCCAGATAATGGCATCGGGTAATCGCATGCGATATTGTCGACGCAACTCAACGGCCTTCTCGGATACATCCATATCCACCGACAACACCGTAAACCGGCTCATAAAAGCACGTAGTTTAATTGCTTCTTCCCCGGATGCTGCACCAATCAGCACTTCCATCCAGGTGATGCTGCTGATCGACATACTTTCGTAGAGTGACAGTTCGTGTTTGGCTGCTTCAATACCATTCAGATAATCAATAATGATATTGGTGTCGAACAGCGCCTTCATGGTTCATGCACTGTCGGAGTTCTCCACTCATCACGAATGTCATCCTGATACGTCAGCCCATCCTGATGGCGCCCCTGCCACAACCCGAAGGCAGCATCGGCATCGCCCTGATGCACTTTCAAATAATCCGCAACCGCCCGCCGAATCGCCTCGGCACGGGAAATATGCTCCCTGCCACATAACGCGTCCAGCCCCTGAATACTCTGTTTCGGTATATCTACAATTGTTCTCATGATGTTATCATATGACGTCATCATTACTGCTGTCAAATTATGCAACAGGCTTCAACTTGAGTTATTTGTAGAATATGTATATATTCATCAATGAATTTATAGATGGAGGTATATATGCGCTTAACGAGTAAAGATATCGTGCCACTAAGCCAAATGCGCACAAATTTTACCGATTTGGCAGATGATGCCAGGCGGGGGCATGAGAAGGTTATTACCAAAAATGGCGAAAGTTACATCGCCCTGCTTGATCCGGACCGGTTGGATTATTACCACAGGCTGGAACAGGAGCACATCCACCTGCATTTGTTACAGGAAGTGGAAAATGGGTTGCGCGATATCGAGCGCAAGCAAATGACGAGTGTGGATGCATTGAAACAGAAATACGGGCGCTAACTCATGCTTGGTATTTCAGTCATCCCAACGGTTAATTTTCAATGTAATCTGGATGACATTCAGGCATTTCTCGCGGAACGGGACGAGGCTGTTCATTTTCAGAGGCTATTGGATAAATTATTTGATAAAGTGATCCCCAATCTGGAGGAGTTCCCGGCCATGGGGCGGGATTTTCTTCTCGGGCAACCGGCCTCTGTCGAGGGGTTCCAGCTATACAAGCGGATTAGATCAAAAGCCAGAAACGCATCGATCAGGGAATATATCTTTGACCAGTATCTTATTCTCTATGCGATAGATGAAGGCAAGCTTTACCTTCTGTCCATCAAGCATCATGACCAGCTTTCATTTGATTTAACCGGCCACTGGCCCGCAGGTGCATAGGCATCCGCGAATCAAGGCCATAGATGCCCCTCATCCACCCAGAGTTTTGCAAGTGGCTCCTTTATCTATTCATAGATTGACAATTCTTGGATAATGCTACTATACTATGTCGTGAACAAAGGAGGTTACGATGCATATTTCCCTTACCCCGCTGCTTGAATCCAGAATCAAAACCAAGGTGAGTTCCGGCCTGTACAACAACTCAAGCGAAGTCATCCGTGAGGCATTACGTTTCATGGAAGAAAATCAGGATATCGTCCAGCAAATAAAAATGAATCACTTACGCCAAGCCGTTTCCATGGGTGCGGATGAGGCGGAAAGGGGTGAATTTAGCCCCCGCTCCGTCCAGGATATTATCTCGGAATCGAATCACACCGTATGAGCCGTGTTTATCAGCTTACCCGCATTGCTGATAACGATCTGACAAAAATATGGCATGACACCTGTGAGCACTGGGGTGCCAAACAAGCCGACAAATAT
>JAUZQZ010000013.1 GCA_030950745.1 Mariprofundaceae bacterium
CGAGTCTGCCATTGTACTATTCACCCATCTACCGGGATTTTTTTGCTTGTCCCGCCTGATCAGGCGACCTTTCTCTCCAGCACCACGATGCGTTCCTCATGACCACTTCAAAATTTCCCCTTCCGGCTCAGGTAATCCACCACCAGCCGCACACCTGCGCCGGTCGCGCCGACGGGTGAAATATCCGTGCCCTTCATGTTCCAGGCCGTGCCGGCAATATCGAGATGCGCCCATGGGATGTCATCGACAAACCGCGACAGAAAACAGGCTGCGGTAATGGTGCCAGCCTCGCGGCCGCCGATATTCCTGATGTCGGCAATCTTGCTCTTGATCTGGTCCTGATACTCCTCATACAACGGCAATTCCCATACCCGATCATGCGTATGGTCGCCGGATTCTTTCAGCCCCTTCTTGAGCTTCTTACCGGTTCCTATCAGCCCGCTTGCCTGTGAACCCAGCGCAATCACGCAAGCCCCGGTCAGGGTCGCAAAATCAATGATTTCAGCAGGCTTCTGCTCAGCGGCATAAGCCAATGCATCGGAGAGAATAATCCGTCCTTCGGCATCGGTGTTCTGCACCTCGATGGTCAGACCTTTGTAGGAAGTCACGATATCACCCGGCTTGTATGCCGCTGATCCAAGCAGGTTCTCGGTCGAGGCAATCACGCCCAGCAGATTGACCGGCAGATTCATCTCGATCGCCGCCTTGAAGATTCCAAGAACAGCAGCCGAACCGCACATGTCGAATTTCATTTCATCCATCTGCGCCGCCGGTTTGATGGAAATGCCACCGGCATCAAAGGTCAGGCCCTTGCCGACCAGAGCCACCGGCGCCGTACCCTTCTTTCCACCCTGATATTCCAGCACGATAAAACGCGGCTCTTTGGCCGATCCCTGATTGACGGCCAAAAGTGCCGTGAACCCAGCCTTTTCAATGGCTTTTTTGTCCATCACGGTCACTTTCAGTTTCCCGTGTTTCAACGCAGCCGCCTGCTCACCAAGAAATTCCGGTGTGCAAACATTGCCCGGCTCATTGGCCAGATCGCGGGCAAAATTCGTCCCTGTGCTGACCGCACGCGCATTGGCCAACGCACCCTCCGCACTCCCCAAATCCCGCCTCGATGAAATCATAATTGTGACAGAGCGCAGCGCACGTTTATTCTCTTCTTTCTCCGTCTGATACTTCTCGAATGCATACAAACCCAGCCAGACGCCCTCGGCCACGGCCTGCACCTTGTCCGGCAGACTGGCACCGCGCACATTCAGTTCGGGAAGATAAAATGACACATCGCGGGCACCGCCTTTATCCAGTTTACGTGCCGCCGTAGCTGCCAGACGCCGTAAGCCGTGCAGAGTGAGTTTCCGTTCATCCCCTGCGCCGATCAGCATCACCCGCTGGGTGTACGTGCCTTCCACGTGATACAGTGTACGCGATGTGCTAAATGCGCCCGAAATATCAAATTTACGCAGGAAATCGGGTAACACCTTACCTGTCGCCTGTTGAAATGCTCTGCCGGACTCGGTCAGCTTACGCCCATCGAGTAACGGCAACACCACCGCATCATCACGTTGTTTCGCGGCAGCGCCTGCCTTGACATCAATTTTAATCATTTTGCCTCTCGAAAATTAAATGTTATTTTGAAAAAACGTAAGGTTTTTCTGAAAACTGCGGGAACCATATGCTTTTACATAAAAGAATAAAAGTTATCCAATATTATTTCACATGAAGAAGCTGTTTGAAACATACATGTACCTGCTTCATCGTATCGCGCAATTGCTCCGGGCTGCTAATCGCCGCGTGGCGACGCATGGTTTCCCATTCTGCACACGTAGCATCAACGGATAATCTGCCAATGGACTGCCACAACTCTACACGCAGGGCATTTTCCATCTGCCGATAATCCAGATAAGTTTTGGCCAACCAATCGGCATGTGTTCTCCATACTTCAGGCACGTCATTCATTGACGCCATATGGCGCAGCACTTCCACCGTCCCGCGATCATTTCCGCCAAAGACCAGCCGCCCGTACTGGGCCAAAAACTCGATATCCACCAAGCCACCGGCATCCTGTTTGAGATTGATCATTTGCCCGGATTTACTGGCAAGATGATCCAGCATCTTGCGCCGCATCGCCATAACCTCCCAGGCCAGTTTTCCTGCATCCCACTTCAGGTTCAGCACCTCATCAACCACACCCCCGACCGCCTTTTGCGCGGCAGCGGGACCGGCCACTGTACGCGCACGGCACAGCGCCTGATGCTCCCAACTTTGTGCATGGTGCAACTGATAATCACGAAAACCATTCAAACTGGTAACCAGCGTGCCGCTCCGGCCAGAGGGACGCAGGCGTGCATCGAATTCAAAACTGGCTCCGTAAGGCCGCTGTCCGCTCAATTGTTGAATCATGTGCCGACCAAGCCGTTGGGCATGCTCCCACATACTCCTTTTGCCGAGCATCCGCTCCGGCTGCTCATCAGCCAGTACAAACACCATATCCAAATCGGAAACAAGCCCCATTTCCCGGCTGCCATGCTTACCCATGGCCAGTGCTACAAAGGGAAAATCTTGCGGCAATTGCATTTGTTTCAGGCACAGCCGCAACACTACCTGCGTCGCTGCATCTGCGGTGTCCGCCATCCATGCTCCCACAGTTTCCGGACCGACCTGATGTGCATCCACGCTCAGCGCCGCAGTCAACCGCACCCGATCTACCAAATGCCCGATCTCCACCAATGCCTGCTCCGTATCGGAGACATCAATTTGTCCCATCCGGTGGCATACGGCCTGCACATCCGATGCTCCCCTTTCATGTGCCAGCGGCCACTCCAGCCAGGACGGATCGCAAACAATATGTTCACGTACATAACGCGATGCCGAAAGCGCCCCGATCAACCAGTCCAGCGCGCCCTGATGTGTCGCCAACAGGTCAATCCATGTCGCCCGTCCGGCAATGCTTTTCAGTAAATCGGAAAATGCCTCAAGCGCGGTGACGCCATTGGTATCGCTAAGCCAGATTGGCATGGCACGCGCCAGCACCGCCTCCACCCGCTTCCGGCTCCGTTCGGGCAGCATCCCGCGCAGCAGATGCTCATCCATGGCTGCCAGCGCCTGTGTAACACGATTCCGGGAAGCCGCATCCAGATGGCTCAGCTCGGCATCGTGATCCCCGTTAAGCCAGCTTACCTCCTCTGATGCGGCAATCGGCAGCACGTGCTCGGCAAAGACTCGGCCAACAACTACCGCATGGTCATCCATACAGGCCTGAATACCGGAAACGCCAAGCGCCGACTCCAGATAATCGACATAACCTTCGGGCAGCTTCTGCGTTTGCTCGCCCACCCGCGCCTGTACGGCATGTTCGACCCTGCGCCAGAAGCGGTAAGCCGCATGCAATTGCGCCGCCTCATCTTCACGAATGGCCCCGAATTCACACAGCGCCTCCAGCGCCAACATGCATGGAGACTGGCGTAACTGCGGATTGAGGCCTCCATGCAGCAACTGCATCGATTGCACAATAAACTCGATTTCCCTTATCCCGCCGCTTCCACGTTTAACATCAAACCCGGCTCCAATCTTCCGATCACCCGCATACGCATCAATTCGCCTCTTCATATCGGCCAGTGCCGCCACCGTCGTATAATCCAGATAACGGCGATAGATAAATGACGCCGTTTCCACAACAAAAGCATCCCCGAGTACCTTGTCACCAGCCACCGGGCGCGCCTTGATCAGCATCGCCCGCTCCCATGTCTGACCATAATTCTGGTAGAACTCAACCGTCGCATCCAGGCTGAGGCAAATTGCCGCGCCATCGCCACCGGGACGCAGGCGCATGTCCACCAGCCAAACCATGCCGTCCTCAGTATGCTCCGACATCAGTCGAATTAGCATACGTGACAGATGATTGTAATACTCAGTCGCTGTCACCTCTGCTCTGCCACCCGATGTTGTCTCTTTTCCCTGCCAGATGAATAGTGGATCAACGTCGGAACCGAGGTTGAGTTCGTGGCCTCCAAGCTTGCCCAGTCCAATCACGCAAAACCGCCCCCCGTCGAGATGACCGAAACGAGAGGTAATCAACCGCTCCGCCATCACCAGTGCCTGCTCCAGCAGGCCGGAAGCAAAATCGGCAATGGCTCGATATGAGACCTCAATATCGCCATGGAGTCCCATCTCCCACCAGATGATATGGCGCATACCACGCTGCTTGCACAGCCGCAGGTGCCGCATACACTTACTCAAATCATCGCTGGTACAATCCGGCACCCAGTTTTGTCCACCATCTGGCAGGACAGCTTCCGCCTCTGATCTGAAAAGCGCATGACAATCTTCGGCATCTACTGTGCGCATCAGCGACACGAATAAAGGGGAAATTTCTAACAGGCGGTCAACATCCTCACGCAGGGATTCGGGAACGTGTTTCAGCCAAAGCATACTCATTGGCTAAGCATACCCTGCAATCGGCGCATAAAAAAAGGCCACCACACAAAGTGGCGGCCTTCTACGCACTGCTATACCGACTAAACGGAATAATACATCTGCATTTCAATCGGGTGCGGACGCATACGCAGCTCATTGACCTCTTCCATCTTCAGTTCGATATAGGCGTCAATCATGTCGTCGTCCATGACACCTCCCACCGTGAGAAACTCACGGTCCGCATCCAGGGCTTCCAATGCCTGATCCAGACCATGACAGACGGTCGGAATCTTCTTGCCTTCTTCCGGCGGCAGATCGTACAGGTTCTTATCGGCGGGCTCACCCGGATCAGTCTTGTTGGCGATACCATCAAGGCCGGCCATCAGCAGAGCAGTAAAGGTAAGATATGGATTACCGGAGGAATCCGGGAACCGCACCTCAATGCGACGTGCAGCGTCGGAATTAACCACCGGAATACGGACGGAGGCAGAACGGTTGCGATTCGAGTACGCCAGCATCACCGGTGCTTCAAAACCCGGCACCAGACGCTTGTAAGAGTTGGTGGATGCATTGGTAAATGCATTCAGTGCGCGGGCATGTTTGATGATACCGCCAATATACCACAGCGCTTCCTGACTCAGGTTGGCATATTTATCGCCTGCGAACAGGTTCTTGCCATCTTTCCAGATTGACTGATGTACGTGCATGGCCGTGCCGTTATCGTTGTGAATCGGTTTCGGCATAAAGGTCGCAGTTTTACCATGTGCATCGGCCACATTGTGCACCACGTACTTATACCACTGCGCACGGTCGGCGATATCAATCAATTCGCCGAATCTCATTGCCAGTTCGCACTGACCGGCAGTTGCTACTTCATGATGATGGCATTCCATATGAATGCCGAGATCGGTCATCACCAGTGACATATCGTTGCGAATTTCATGTAGAGAATCTACTGGGGGAACAGGGAAATAGCCGCCCTTCACACCCGGACGGTGGCCGGTATTGCCTCCCTCGTATTTTCTATGGGAGTTCCATGCAGCTTCTTCCGATTCAATTTCATAGCCGGAAGAACCCATCTCGTTGTGATAACGCATGCTGTCAAAAATGAAAAACTCCAGCTCCGGGCCAAAATACACGGTATCGGCAATGCCTGCGCCACGAATGTATTTCATGGCACGCTGTGCCACCTGACGCGGACAGCGGTTGTAATCCTGACCGGTCAACGGGTCGATGACCTGAGCGACCAGCACCAGCGTCGATGCCTCGAAGAACGGATCAATTCTGGCTGACGCGGGATCGGGGATCAGCGCCATATCGGAGTTATTGATCTCGCACCAGCCGGCAATGGAAGAGCCGTCGAAGGCAAAGCCGTCCTCAAAACAATCTTTATTCAACTCGGAAATTGGGAAGGTAACATGTTGCCACTTACCCTTGGTATCGGTAAAACGGATATCAACGAATTCACATTCATGCTCTTTCACCATATCCATCACTTTCTTGACTGCATCGCTCATGGTTACTTCTCTCCTTTTTTACGTTAAATCACTGCCCTCAAAATCGTCCGTGCCGCGCTACAATGCGTCCTCATCACGCTCGCCGGTACGAATACGCACCGTCTGCTCCACGGGAAGCACAAATATCTTGCCATCGCCAATCTTTCCGGTCCGTGCAGCGTTCATAATGGCCTCCACCGCCGCATCCAGTCGTTCCTCAGGAACCACAACTTCCACCTTAACCTTGGGTAGAAAATCCACCACATATTCAGCGCCACGATACAGTTCCGTATGACCTTTCTGCATCCCAAACCCCTTGACCTCCGTCATGGTCAGTCCATGAATGCCGATGTCATTCAACGCATCCTTGACCTCATCAAGTTTAAAAGGCTTGATCACCGCTTCAATTTTTTTCATGAACGCTCCTTTTTATCCGCACTCATTGTCAGCCATCCTCCTCCCATTCACGAAACCCGTGCGTAATCGGATAGCGCCTGTCACGGCCAAAAGCCTTTTGCGTAATCTTCACGCCCGGCGGGGCCTGCCGCCGCTTGTACTCCGCCAGATGTAACATGCGGATCATGCCGTGGACATCGCCCAAATCAAAACCCCGCGCCGCGATAGAGGTCACACTCTGCCCCAATTCGACATAAGCCTGCAAGATGGCATCGAGCGTTTCGTAATCCGGCAATGAATCCGAATCTTTCTGATCCGGACGTAATTCGGCGGAAGGCGGTTTATCAATGGTATGTTGCGGAATGACTTCCAGCTTGTGATTCAAATGCTTTGCCAGCGCATACACCTGTGTTTTATATACATCCTTGAGCACGGCAAAACCGCCCGCCATGTCACCGTAGAGCGTGGCATAACCGACAGCCATTTCAGACTTGTTTCCCGTGGATAGCAGCATGCGCCCGGTCTTGTTTGAAATCGCCATCAGCAGCAACCCGCGCATGCGCGCCTGAATATTCTCCTCGGTTACATCAGGCTCGGATTTACCCCACTGTTCAAACGGTGCTTCGAGAAGAGTCTCAACCGAAACAACGGGATTCTGAATGGGTAAGGTTACAACATCCATACCCAGGTTTTTTGCCAGCGCCTCGGCATCACGGATCGAATGGCCACTGGAGAAACGCGACGGCATCAGCACTCCCAACACATTCTCCGCGCCCAACGCCTCGCAGGCCAGTGCCGCAACCACAGCCGAATCAATACCGCCGGAAAGTCCGACCACCACCTGGCTGACCCCGTTGCGGCGCACATAGTCACGCACCCCCAGCACCAGCGCCTTATGAATCTGCTCGACCGATGAAGGGATTGTGGCCACCTTGCCACAGGGTTCGGCGATATCCACCAGCACATCGGCTGCTTCAAACAACGGCGCACGCGTCAGCATCTGCCCCGTGGCGTCCACGGCATGGCTGCCGCCATCAAACACCACCTCATCCTGCCCGCCTACCTGATTCACATAAATGACCGGAACAGCGAAATGGAGCGCACGTTTTTTCATCAACGCTTCACGATCAATCTGTTTGTCCACATGGAAAGGAGAGGCATTCAGGTTGATCAAAACATCGCGTGCCTGCATTGCGGTTTCTTCCGCCACGGTATCGGACCACAAATCCTCGCAGATACCAACACCAATGCGCCAACCATGAACGGAAAACACCTCCGGGCCAGTCCCCGGCGTGAAATAGCGCCGTTCATCGAATACACCATAATTGGGTAACGCCCGTTTATCGTACACGCCCAACACTTTCCCATCCGCCGCCAATGTTGCGCTGTTGTGCAATCCGTTTTCTGTTCGACGCGGATGGCCGAACACCACAGCGACTTTTTCACTGGCTTCCACGATCCGGCTTACCGCACGTTCCACTGCATCCATGAATGAAGGCCTGAGCAGCAAATCCTCAGGCGGATACCCGGCCAGCACCAGTTCCGGCAATGCCAGCACATCGCAGTCAGCGGACTCCGCCCGCCGCATCACATCCAGTACCAGACCGGTATTGAACGCCACATCGCCCACCTGTGGCGCAACCTGCGCCATCATGATCTTCAAGCCATGTCCTCCTCGGGATAGGCCGCTACCTGATGCACGGCCAGATCGGCACCCTGATACTCATCCTCCTCGGAAAGGCGCAGTCCCAAAATAGCTCTGATCGCGCCATACACTGCAAAACCGGAAATAACGGCAAGTCCCACGCCGGTCAACGTACCAACCAACTGCGTCATGAACGTCACGCCACCAGCACCGCCCATGGCAGTGGAACCAAAGATACCGGCGGCGATGCCGCCCCATGCGCCGCATACGCCATGCAAAGGAATCACGCCCAGCACATCATCGATGCGCAAACGATTCTGGATAATCTCGAAACCGAACACAAAAATCACACCCGCCGCGCCGCCAATCGCCAATGCGCCAATCGGGTGAACAATATCCGAGCCGGCACATATGGCGACCAGTCCTGCCAGCGCACCATTGTGGACAAAGCCCGGATCGTTCTTGCCTACGACAAGCGCGGTCAGCATACCGCCAACCATGGCCAGCAATGAATTGATGGCCACCAGACCGGAGACAGCCCCTGCCACCCCGGCGCTCATGACATTGAATCCAAACCATCCCACGCATAAAATCCATGACCCCAGAGCAAGGTACGGGATGTTTGAAGGCAAAATAGCGTTTACGCGCCCATCCTTGCTGTAACGCCCTCTGCGCGCCCCCAGCATGATCACAGCCCCAAGCGCCAGAAATCCGCCCATGGCATGCACCACCACCGAACCGGCAAAATCATGGAATTTTGCGCCAAACATACTGTTCAGCCATGTCTGGAAACCATGGTTACCGTTCCAGATCAAACCCTCATAGAAAGGATAAACCAGACTCACCAGCACTACCGTAGCCAATACATTGGGCCAGAAACGAATGCGTTCGGTGATTCCACCGGAAATAATGGCGGGAACAGCCGCAGCAAAAGTCAGCAGAAAGAAAAAATGTACCAGTTCATAGGCGTTTGATTTGCCACCGAGCTGCATCAATTCCGGTACCGGCGCAAAAAAATACGTCCCATAGGCAATGCCGTAGCCGATAAAGAAATAGGCAATGGTGGAGAACCCGAAATCGGTCAGCACCCGCACCATCGCATTAACCTGGTTTTTCCTGCGTACCGTGCCTGCTTCCAGAAAAGCAAACCCGGCATGCATCGCCAGCACCATGGCCGCGCCCATAGTTAGAAAAAAGACATCCATTCCCGCGTTCATAATTCCTCCCCTGGAATATTGTTAGCCTGGCTGCCAATCATTCCATATCCAAAGATGTTTCGGAAGTCATGTGATCAACAAACATCGCATCACCATAGGAATAAAAACGGTATCGGGCTTTGATTGCATGTGCATACGCATCCAGAATACGTTTCCGGTCTGCCAACGCACACACCAGCATCAGCAGGGTGGAACGTGGCAGATGAAAATTGGTCAACAACGCATCCACCATACGAAATTGGTAACCGGGCGTAATAAACAAACTGGTGCGTCCACTTCCAGCTTGTAATTCACCTGTCTGACCTGCTGCCTCCAGCGTACGCAGACTGGTGGTGCCCACAGTGACAACTCGCCGTCCTTCACGTTTGGCTCGATTAACCGTCTCCGCCGTTTTCGGCGGCACCACATAAGACTCTTCGTGCATCACATGATCAGCGATACATTCAGCCTGCACCGGCTGAAAGGTTCCGGGCCCGACATGCAGCGTAACATGTGCAAATTCAGCCCCTGCTTGCTCCATTGCCTGCATTAATGCCCTTGTCAGATGCAGGCCTGCCGTGGGTGCAGCCACCGCACCCGGATTTGCGGCGAATACAGTCTGATAACGTGCCTTGTCTTCCTCGGTGTCCGGCCGGTCAATATATGGCGGCAGGGGCATATGACCATGTCGTTCGATGGCCGCAGCCACATCATCTGCCCGAAGGCGAACCGTGACTTTCTTGCCATCCCGCACCAGCACCTCGGCGGAAAGTTCGCCGGTGATTTCAACCACAACGCCCGGCTTCAATGGTTTATTCGATTTTCCCCATGCCAGCCAGACATCATTTTCGCCCGTGGGTTCCAGCAACAACAGCTCCACTTTACCACCACTTTCCTTTTGCCCCAGAAGCCGCGCCGGAATCACTCTGGTATCGTTAATTACCCATACGTCGCCGGGTCGCACCAGCTGCGGCAGGTCGCGGATCATGCAATCAGCCAGCCTGTCATCCAGCACATGCAACAGTCGCGAAGCATCGCGCTTCTCCGGCGGTCGTTTGGCAATCAAAGCCTCCGGTAAATGGTAATCAAAATCAGTAAGCCGCATGGCGGCAAAGCTACACAAGAAGAGGGATTATGGCTTTTGCAAAACCTGAAGCAGCACATTTTCCCAGCCATCGCACGTACCGCACTTTCGTCGTCCACAATAAGTAGCGTGCCTTCCCTTTGCCACCCTTCCGCATCGTCGACACCGGAATCAGAGAGCATGCACCCTCCCGATTATAACAAGTGAGCCACTTGCAAAACTCATGAGCGGCAATCGGCTTCCCCACTTCGGTCCATTTCCGATCTGGAATTTCGGTCCATGGAACCACCATGCACCTCATTCCACCCCGAAAATGGACTCAAAGTGGGATTGCCGCTCATCCACCCAGAGTTTTGCAAGTGGCTCAAGTGAAATTACATACATTAACCTGTTCACATAAAGCCGCATGCAATGAGTACAAACGACTGTGAGCCATGTACTATGAAGCATCCCTTTCCAGCACTTCCTTCATTTTCGCCCGCAGAGCCTCGGGTGGATAAGGCTTTTGAATAAATCCGGCCAATCCCTGTCCAGCGAAACGGTTGGTCGTGTCCTGCTCGTTGTAGCCACTGGACAATACTACACGCACATTCTTGTTGATGCGTCTGAGTTCGGTAAAGCAGCCCTTACCATCCAGTTTCGGCATGGTCATGTCCAGCACCACAGCGACAATTTTATCCTGATGTTTGCGATAGACTTCAACTCCCTGCTCACCATCTTCCGCCGTGAGCGTGTCAAAACCCATGTCCCTGAGCATCATAGCCGCTGTTTCACGAATGGTTCCCTCATCATCCACCACCAGTACCGTACCGATACCACACCAATCGCCCCATGCTTCACTTTCTGCCTGTTCACTGACCTTTGCAATCGAAGCAGGTAGTAGAACCTTGAATGTCGTTCCCTGTCCCGCCTCGGAATACACCTTGATAGCCCCGTGGTGCCCGCGCACAATGCCCAGTACTGCACTCATACCAAGGCCTCTGCCGGTAAATTTGGTGGTGAAGAAGGGATCAAACAACTTCTTTTGCGTTTCTTCATCCATGCCACAGCCAGTATCGGCCACCTCCAAAAATACGAAATGTCCCGGTTCAATATCATCGGCAGCATAGGCCCCGAGCAGATAACCGGCATCGGCCTGCATCATACCTGTGGAGAGAGAAATCACCCCGCTTCTCGACCCGATAGCATCGGAAGCATTGATTACCAGATTCATGACTACCTGTTGCAACTGGGCGATATCGGCTTCCACTGCCGGCAGGTTCTCCGCAAGATGAAACTTGAGCACCACGTTCTTGGCAATCGAAATTCCCAGCAATTTGGTAATATCCTCCGCCATGTCCGAAAGATTGATGGCCTTGACCACAAATCTCCCCTTACCCGAATAGGCCAGCATCTGTTTGCACAGTTCCGCCGCGCGCTGACTGGATTCCTCAATACGCGCCAGATGCACCAGGGCCGGATCTGCATCTTTCATCTTCATCCGTCCCAGCGCGGCATTGCCCATGATAGCGGTCAGAATGTTGTTAAAATCATGTGCGATGCCGCCAGCCAGCACGCCCAGTGATTCCAGACGCTGGGTATGCTCCATCTTTTCCTGCTGTATGCGCTCTTCAGTAATGTCGTGATCCATATAGACGTGATAGATCACCTTATGACCATTGCTGACCGGCGAGACAATACGTCGCACCGTATGAGAACGATTCGAAATATTCATTTGCAGCTGATCCTTCCATACTGCACCACTATTCAGTCTGGCCCTGATATCCCGGTATAGATCGTCATCCACATCTCCGCCACGCAGCCTGGCGGCATATTCACCCAGCATAGAATCCAGCGTCAGACCATAAAGTTGTTCGCAAGCGGGATTGGCATACACGATATGGCCTTCGCGGTCGGTGATAAACAACGCGTCGGGTATCTGATCAATGGCCACACGCAGGCGCAGCAGCTCTTCATTGCGCTGCATGCGCTCGCTGATATCCCGTACATAGGCCACCACGCGGGCTTTCTCTCCCTCAATTTCAGGTAATGGCCTCAAACGAACCTCTACGGGGAATTCTTCACCATCGGCTGTACATGCCACACATTCAAAATCAACGGCCTCGCCGGCGACTGCTTGCATATATCTGCCTTTGGCCTCTTCGGTATCACAGTCCTTGCCCATCAATTGCCCCAGTTTCCACTGGACCAACTCTTCTTTGGGACAGCCATAGCGTGTCACTACAGTATCACTGACGTCTAAAATCTGCCCGTTTTTGTCATGTACAAAAATCATATCCGGCGTGGCATTGTAAAAAGCCCTCAGAAACTCCGCGTTTTGATGCTGTTGCCGTTCGGCTTCCAGCGCAGCTTCGGCTGATCTTTTACGATTACGGTCCAGTATCCAGAGGAAAAACAGTGCCAGTAACATCCCCATCACAGCTGTGAGTAATAAAAACTCCCGATTATGGTGGAATTTCACAATGTGCCGACTGGTAGACTGCACTATTGAATTTTCAACGTTAGCGGCAATATTTAGCACAACATCAAGTTGCTGATCATACTCATCATCCAGCGGACTGTTTACGCCCCCTTTTTGAGGATTAGCAATGCGCGTCCGGGCCAGTTGATCCACCATTTGCAAATGCTCATTTACTTTCCGGATATCCTGGGGAATTGTTGTCCCCGGCTCATGAACACGAACCAGTTCACGCAGCTTTTCAAGATGGATGCCCGCTTTTTTCCACATACTCCGGTAGATCTTCAAACTGTTCGGATCATGTGGCGGAGCCATGTATTTTGCCAGCCACAGGTGTGCACTGATCAGGTCCTGAGAGAAACTCTCAATGTGAACAATCTGTTGAATATGCGCTGTATTAATGTGGGAAATGTTATGATTGGAATACCAGACATTGTACAACATATAGGCAAAAGCCAGCATCAGCAGGCCATATGCCCAGTAAGGGATAGCATACCGGCTACGGTTCATAAGATAATTGCCCCATAATCTGATTATGGATTGTGCCAGAAGGCCTGTGAGGATAAATTCATGCACAAAATAAGACAGATCCTCCCGGATTGATTTTCCTTACAGCGATTGAGAGTATAGCCAATCAGTCGATTAGCTGCACTCCGGACGGCGTACCCACCAGTACAACATCCGCACCCTGATGTGAGAAGATACCATTGGTCACCACCCCGGGCACGCTGTTCAGTTCATCTTCCATACCACGGGGATTAGCAATTTTCAGGCCATGAACATCAATAATAATATTGCCGTTGTCGGTGGTGAACCCCTCGCGCAACACGGGTCTGCCACCCAGTTTTTTGGCCACACCCGCGACCAACTCCCGCGCCATCGGAATCACCTCAATCGGTAACGGAAATACCCCCAGATATTCAACTTTTTTTGTTTCATCGACAATGCAAATAAACTGATCACTGGCTGCAGCAGTAATCTTCTCACGCGTCAACGCACCGCCACCACCTTTGGTCAAATTCCTGCCGCCATCGAATTCATCCGCGCCGTCGATATACACAGACAGCGAATCCACCTGCGAAAGCGCCTCGTTCAAATCAAGCACCGGGATACCATGTCCCGCAAGCCGTTCGGCAGTTGCTTTGGAACTGGCCACCGTTCCCCTGATGCTATCCTTCATGCTCACCAACGCATCAATGAACATATTGGCTGTTGAGCCCGTGCCCACACCGATAACAGTGCCTGCTTTGACATATTTCAATGCCGCTTCGGCCACCTTCTGTTTCATTTCGTCCTGGGTCATCATTCCCTCCTTTGTATTTGGGCGATATTAGCCCAGAATCAGGCGTGATTCATCCTCTGCATCATTAAACCCAATTCACCACGGAGGCACGAAGACACAAAGAAAGTCTTTCGGACGCTGACTGTTCCCCGATTGGCTGGCTGCCCAAGCCTGCCCTTTACACACAAATCACGCTTCAGAATCCTTCCAGACGGGTCAGACCAAGACGCGGTGCGCAGGCGAGGGAACCCGCAGGGCAGTCAGACGCCGGGTGCCCTTTCTTGCTTCTTCTTTGGGCACGCAAAGAAGAAGAGAACCCACCGCAAAGCTTCGTAAAGTAAATTTATTCTGCATTTATGCCTCGTCTGGACTAGCCTCCCACCATGCCTCGTCTGGACATCATCATTACTTTCCTTTTCGCCATCGGACTTGGGCAGGGCTGCTGGCTGACGAGTCTCGCAGCAAGATATGGCGTTCCATCTTCCCTGATACTCCGTGCCCTGTGGTCGCTTACCGGGATATGGGTGCTATTCTGGCCGGCATATAAAAACACCACGTCTATTTTTGCCGCTATCGGTCTGTTCGTGATTGTTATTCTTCTGGTTTCCTCTATTAGGCATCCTGCCTTTAACCGGATCAGGCTGGCGTGGTCCGATAATATGGCGTGGCCGTGGCCTATGCTTATGTTCACCGCAGCATTGGCTCTCGCTGCCACTTTTTCAACACCGTTTCCGGAATTTGGCTTTGGCGCTGCATTAAGTGTATGCCTCGGCCTGCCGCTGGCCCACTGGCTGGACCGGTCAGGCAAATTCAAACTGAAATTCCCGGCCAACCCGGCGCAAACTCTGCCGGGGCACCTTAGTCTTATCGCCACCGTCATGATTACCTGTGGCTGGAGTTTGCATGTATTCCACCAGATCGGCTGGTTTGAATCGCTCACTGCAACCGCGCTGGCCGGTATTGCCGCCTCCGCAACACGCGCGCTGATCCCGCATCCTTTCAATCTTCCCGGTATTGCAACTGCTATTGGAGGTGTGCTGTGGATTCTTTGAGTACACTGGTCAAGCTGGCGTTGGCTGAGGACGCTGCGGCAACGGACTTGACGGCACAGGCAACCATTGCGCTCGAACAATCCGGTTCTGCCACACTGACCGCCAAAGCAAACGGCGTACTTTCAGGTATTCAGGTTACCCGGTATGTGTTTGAATCCGTGGATAAAAATATAACGCAGACATGGGCAAGACAGGACGGTGATGACGTGCATGCGAGCGATATCATCTGTCGAATTTCAGGGCCGCTACGCTCTCTGCTGGCTGCCGAACGCACAGCATTGAATTTTCTGCAACATCTCTCCGGCATTGCCACTCTCACACGCGCCTTCGTGGACACAGTGGCCGAAACAGGTTGCGCCATCGCGGACACACGCAAGACCACGCCGGGGTTGCGGCATCTGGAAAAGCAAGCCGTACTGCATGGTGGAGGTGTCAACCACCGCATGGACCTGGCCAGCGGCATGCTGATTAAGGAAAACCACATTGTGGCAGCAGGCTCCCTGAGCCAGGCTGTTCATCTGTGTTCCGAATCAGGATACGATGTGTGGGTGGATGTGGAATGCGAAACCATGGATGAAGTCCGCGAAGCCGTTAGCGTCTGCCCGGACATCATTCTGCTGGATAATATGACGCCGGAAGCGGTACGCACGACCCGTGCCATCGTTCCCAAAACCATTCTGTTGGAAGCTTCCGGCAATATCACATTATCCAATGCCCGCGAATATGCCGAAACCGGCGTGGATCGGCTGGCCATCGGGGCCATCACCCATTCTGCCCCTGCCCTGGATATTTCCATGCGGGTAAAAGCTCAATGAACACGACGCGGGAAGCCATTCTGGAGCATTTGGTCAACACCCGTGCACCCGTGTCTGGTGATAAACTGGCGCGTAAGCTGAATCTGAGCCGGACTGCGGTCTGGAAACATATTCATACCCTGCAGCGGGCAGGTATTCATATTCGCGCATACAAGGGGCGTGGCTATGTGCTTGAGTCTGATGTGCTCAACGAACACTTTCTGGAACAGCATTTGAACACCCGTCTGCTTGGACACCCGTGCCTCGTTCTGGATGAAGTAGATTCAACCAATTCCGAGGCAATGCGCCGGGCGAGCGTTGGTGCAGAAGAAGGTTTAACTGTACTTGCCAACAGGCAAACAGCGGGCCGTGGACGCTTGCAGCGTCAATGGCACACCATCGCGGAACATACGCTGGCCATGTCCGTATTGCTTAGGCCTCCACTTGCTCCGGAAAAGATTCCGCAGATTTCCCTGCTCACCGCCGTGGCGCTCCATAACGCACTTTCACCACTGGCGCCGGATATCAGAATCAAGTGGCCGAACGATATTCTTCATCACGGTAGGAAAATAGCCGGTATCCTCACCGAGATGCGCGCTGAACCGGGACGTGTGCAAGCCGTGGTGGTCGGCATGGGCATCAATGTGAACGCGCCCTCCGGTGGTTGGCCGGAGGATATAGCGGATATTGCCACCGATCTGGGCACTGCCTCAGGGCACACCGTTTCACGCATGGACATTGCGGTACGTATCCTTGAATCCATGGAACAGCATTATCTGGATTATTTGAACGATGGCTTTGACCCTGTACGGGAACAGTGGTGGCAGGCCCATGCGGCTTGTGGAAAGCCGGTGCGCGTGCATGATGGTTTGCGCTATATTGAGGGTATTGCTGAAGCTCTGGATGAAGATGGCGCATTGCTATTGCATACCCGTTCGGGGACTCAAAGGGTGGTCGCCGGTGATCTTGAGTTGATGGAGCAAAAACCGATGGAGACGAAACGGAGGGGAACGCATCATGGCTGAAACACCCGCGCTCCTGCTGGTCGATATCGGTAACACATGCATGGTCTTTGGCCTGTATCACGGCGATGTTTTAACTGCTCATTGGCAATTATCCAGCGAAGGCAATATGACCAGCGACGAGTTGGCCCTGAAGCTGTGCGGCCTGACCACAAAGCATGCCAGAGATGAAATCCGGGGTATTCTTGCCGCCAGCGTGGTGCCGCATTTGGATGACGTGTTGAAAGAAGCCTGTAGCAAAGTTTTTGGCGCCACCCCTGCTTTTGTCGGAACCAGTGAGGTTAAAACCGGCATGGCCGTGGACTACAAGAATCCACGTGAGGTTGGCGCGGACCGTATTGCCAATGCTGTTGCCGCGCGTGAACAGTTCGGCAGCCCGGTCATCGTTATGGATTGCGGCACCGCGACCACCTTCGATGTTGTTTCCCCGGAAGGTCATTATGCCGGAGGCCTCATCCTGCCGGGTATGGAGCTTGCGCTGGCAGCTCTTTCAGGGCGAGCCGCCAGGCTACCGGAGGTATCCTTCGGCAAAACGGATACGCTCATTGGTCGGGATACCGCGAGCAGCATGCAGACGGGCAGTTACTGGGGAATGGTAGAAGCCTTAAGCGGCATCATCCGCAGGCTGCATACGCTTACCAGCTATGAGGACGCGCCGGTGATCGCCACGGGTGGACAGTCAGCAACAATAATTGAAGATATTTCAGGCATTACCGAACACCGCCCACGCCTCACCCTCGAAGGCCTGCTATTATTGGCAAAACGCCACTTTGCTTAAATGGGAAAAAGTCTCACCTCGTTCGTCTTACTTATCCTGCTGACATGGCTTGCATGGACAAGCTGGCAGTCTCCGGAAATCATCTCTGGCGCACAGAAAATAAGGGCCGCACTACCCGAACCAGTGGAAACTGTGCCCACCCTCTGGCGTGTAGTCACACGCCGGATGGTCTGGAAGAAAGCAGCTGAAGCCATGCATGCACGTCTGGAAGAAACCGGATTGCGTGTAATACCCATTGGCCGCAAGGAAGATGTCGAACTGCATGCCTTTGATGATGTGCGCACTTTTGCCAAACGGAAAGAGGCGGTCCGCGCCAAAAGGGCATGGGAGAAACTCGGATTTGAAGCCAGCATTATTAAACCAAACGCCCGCTTTGGCGTAGCTCTGGGTCGCCTGTACCTGACTGCCTATGCAAAACAGTTGCAGAGAAGGCTCAGAAAAAATGGCATGAAATACCGTTATGAACGCCGGATGGTCAATATCCCAACCTGGCGATTTACCTTTCCTGCCGCAAGCCACGCAGAAGCTGAAAAACTGTGGCAGCGGATACAGTCGTTGGGCGTGGCTGAACCTTCACTAATGCCGGCGGCACGTTTCCAGCCATTATACGGTAAAAAGAATGTTATAACCAAGTTATAACATATGTCACTTCAGGCTGAACAGGTACGAATCATCTCCACGAAACGGTCAAACAGATAATCAGCATCGTGTGGGCCGGGACTGGCTTCCGGATGATACTGTACGGAAAATACCGGTTTATCCTTCACTCGCAGACCTTCCACCGTACCATCGAACAATGAGCGGTGCGTAATTTCAACATCGGCAGGCACATGATCATCCCGCACGGCAAAGCCATGATTCTGGCTGGTAATCTCAATTTTGCCGGTGGTTTCATCCTTCACCGGATGATTACCGCCACGATGGCCGAATTTCAGTTTGAATGTAGATAGTCCCAGCGCCTGCGACAACAACTGATGCCCCATGCAGATGCCGAAGATGGGCGTATTGGTTTCCAACAGTTCGCGGATGGTATCCACCGCATAGCCAACCGCTGCCGGATCTCCGGGTCCGTTGGAAAGAAAGATACCATTGGGATTCTGTGCCAGAATATCAGATGCAGAGGAAGATGCTGGCATCACGGTTACACGGCAATCGCGGTCGGCAAGTTTGCGCAGAATATTATCTTTACAGCCAAAATCCATGGCTACCACATGCCATACATCCCCGACATCACGATGATGACAGGCATCCAGGTCATAGCTGCCTTGAGTCCATCCGCTGGCCTGTTTGCGACTGACCTGCCCGGCCAGATCACGACCTTCCAGACCTTGCCAGTCACGCGTCATCGCTAACGCATCGGCCTCGCACATATCGTCGGAGCTGATCACTCCATTCTGCACACCCTGATCGCGCAAGCACCGCACCAGCGCGCGTGTGTCAATACCTGCGATACCCACCACACGCTGTAATTTTAGCCACGTTTCAAAATCTCCCTCAGCACGATAATTGGACGTGATGCGGGCAGGTGCGCGCACGATCAAACCACGCACAGCTGCTTCAGAGGATTCTAAATCGGTATCGTTAACGCCTACATTGCCAATGTGCGGATAGGTAAAAGTAATGATTTGATCCGTATA
The DNA here is from genome assembly GCA_030950745.1 of Mariprofundaceae bacterium. Classification (GTDB taxonomy): domain Bacteria; phylum Pseudomonadota; class Zetaproteobacteria; order Mariprofundales; family Mariprofundaceae; genus JAUZQZ01. The sequence continues at coordinate 19,260 of JAUZQZ010000013.1, forward strand.
AGAAGGGTCGGTAAGAATTTCCTGATATCCTGTCATGGAAGTATTGAAGCAAACTTCACCAACGGTATGGCCAACAGAACCAAAGGCACGGCCTTGAAAAACCGTCCCGTTTGCCAGTACCAGCATCGCCGGTTTCATATTTATTCAATCGCTCCAATCATGGTTGCGTGCAGACTACGAACACCCCGGTACGCTGTCGAGGTTTACCCTTCACCCTTCCCGTCCAGGAGTTCACGCAATATACAACTAAGCTTGGGGATAGCTGTCGGTTTGGTAACAACACGGCAAAATTTCATGTCTCTCATCTCCTTAAGGGCCTGCTCCTCACCATAGGCGGTCTGAAATAAAATGGGCAAGTCCGGAGCAGATACACGAATCTGCAGTGCCGCATCCACACCCCCCATCTGCGGCATCACCACATCCAGTATAGCCAGACGAACCTCACTCTGATGCTCTCTGAATAGCCTGACTGCTTCTTCCCCATCGGTCGCTATCAGTACGCGGTAACCCATGGCCTCCAGTAATCCCAGAGACACTTCACAAACCAACTTTTCATCATCAGCCAATAAAATAGTTTCACCATGCCCCTCCAGCATCTGGTCCTCCGCAGCTTGGGAGGGAGCCTCATCCTGTTTAATCAGGGGAAGAAATACATGAAAAACACTCCCCTTTCCCTCTTCACTCTCCACCTCAATAATACCATTATGGGACTGCACCGCTCCGTACACCATGGCCAGACCCAGACCTGTGCCTTCACCGACTTCCTTGGTAGTGAAAAACGGATTGAATAATTTACTGAAATATTTCTCCGGGATGCCATAACCATTGTCCTCAACTGTCAGCCGGGCATAAGGTTTATGCGGAATATCCGGATATCGCTCCCACAAAGCCTCATCCGCTTCCAGCACATTCAATGAAACACAAATCTCCGGACGGACTTGCCCGGCAACAGCGTGTCTTGCGTTGCTGACGAGATTCAGCAGCACCTGCTGTAGTAAAGTGGCATCACCCTTCACCGTACACTCAATATCCGGCACATCCAGCGTGAAACTGATATTCTCAGGAACACTGCTGCGTGCCAGCTTAAAGGTTTCTTTCAGAAAGGGGGTCAGTGCCACGGGTTGCATATCCGTCATACCCTTACGCGCAAAGGTCAATAACTGTGAAATCATTTCTGCGGCACGAAATCCTACTTGCTCGACCCGCTTCAGCTTCTCTTGCTCCTCGGGATGATCCTGAAGTTTCTCCCGTACGAGATAGACCGTGCCAAGCATGCCCGCCAGCATGTTGTTGAAATCATGCGCAATGCCGCCAGCCAAGGTTCCAATAGCTTCCATTTTCTGGGCCTGGCGGAATTGCTCTTCCAGGACCTCTTTCTCCTTTCTGTGACGCAACACTTCCACACCAAAGGCCACATCACTGGCCAGTTCTTCCAGAAGATTTATCTCATCAGCATGAAATGCCTCTGGTTCAGAGGCATAAATATTCAGTACCCCCATCACGTTTCCATCAATCATCAGAGGAAAAGCAGCACAGGAAGCATAACCGTGCCGGACAGCCTGGTCGCGCCAAGGCTGAAATGTCGGATCCTGAAGAATATTCTGGCATACAATAGTTTTCTTTTCACGAATTGCCCGTCCAGATGGACCTCTGCCAAACTTATCGTCTGCCCATGAGATATGGGCCGATTTAAGATAGCTATCCCCAAAACCTGCCTGACTAATGGGGACAACACGACGCTCATCATTATGCTCCGCTTCGCCCACCCAGACCATTCTGTATCCACCTTCATTTACAATGAGTGTACAAATAGTTTCGAGTAACCGCTGCTCATCTGATACGCGAACCAGTGCCTGATTACAGTCGCTGATCATGCGTAAGGTACGGTTCACTCTGCGTAATTGTTCTTTTGCTCGTTTGCGTTCAGTAATATCATGCAATGTGCCAATGATCTTTATTGGCTTACCATTAGCATCACGAATTAGTTCGGCTTGCGAGTGTGTCCACATAATTGAGCCATCCGGGCGCACGATACGATGCTCAATATCATATACCTGCTCACCACGCATCACCAAATCAAGCCTCTTTTGCACTAGCTCCAGATCATCCGGATGCACGTGGCTCACGAGTTCGAGCATCGTCTCAACTTTCCCTTTTTCAATCCCATACATACGGCAGGTTTCATCGGACATGTAAATCTGTTCTGTTTCCAAATCCACCTCAATAAACCCTATGTGAGCTATTCTCTCAGCTTCCAGCAATCGGCTTTCATTCTTCTTCAGCGCTTCCTCGGCCCGCTGGCGTTCGGTGATGTCCCGGAACACACCCTGAATCAGCACCCTTCCTTCCGTCTCAATTCGGCAGGCACTGACATTCACAGGTATTTTATGACCATCGCTGTGCTGGATGATAATGTTATCATTGACCGCTTCCCCTGATACCACACGGGCTCGAAACCGCTCTCTATAGGCCTTGGCGTCTTCAGGCGGGTGAAGCATGCTCTGGTGCATGCCAATCAGCTTCTCGTGAGGCAAACCAACCAGTTCCTCCGCGCGATGATTGGTCTCAACAATAGTGCCGGTATCAGCGTCAGCGATAAAAATAGCATCATTGCTATTTTCAATCAGAGTCCGGTACTTCTTCTCACTGGATCTCAAAGCATTTTCGGCCTGCTTCCGTTCGGTAATGTCCAGTAGTGTTCCAATAATTGCCGGCTTCCCCTGGTGGCGCGTAAACGAACCGAAGGCCTCGACCTCAATGATGCTTTTATCCCTGGTAATCCCTCTGAATGTGTAGTGGATACTTTCCTCTTTACTTTCAATCCGCTTGCGTATGTTTTCGGAAACTAACGGCCAGTCTTCCTCAAGGGTCAGGTGCTTCGGCCCAAAGTGATTGATCATTTCATCCTCGGAATAGCCAAATATCTTCGCCAGCATGGGATTAACGTATTTGAATATATTGTTCTGAATGATGTAAATGCCCACCAGCGATTTAACTGCCATGTCCCTGAATTTTTCTTCCGATTGTTTGCGTTTGCTAATATCATTCATGGAAACCAACAGACGGCTCCATGTATCCTCATGTCCCGGCATGATCGAAATACGTATCAGGATATGAACCGGTTCCCCGGTTAACGTTTTCGTTACTGCCTCACTGGCAACGCTACTTTTGCCATCGGCCAGAGCAATCAACTCTTCCCTGAATACCTCATAGGACTCTTCAGTAAAGGTTTTGTCTATCCCCTCAAAAAGATGTTTCTCGCTATCGGCTCTATACATATCCAGCGTGGCCTTATTAACTTGAATGACTTTGACCGCCTTTGCACATGCGCTGACTACTTGCGGATGGCTTTCAAAGTGTGCTCTCAAATTATCCACCCCGGAAGCACGTAACTGGTCAATAATCTTTTTTACATCTGATAAATCCTCTACCCATAAAGAAACAGGAGCCGCATCAAATATGTGCCGAAACTCATTATCCGGAGATTGACGCTCATTCATTCGAAAGAATCCTCAACCACGCATGAAGCAAGTTCATATTAGGCATGCGGATATAGCATTGATGAGGGATCAAGCAGCACATTTAACTCATCCTCCGGCAAAACATTCATGTCCAGACATATCTGGCGTACCGTTTTACCCTCGATAATTGCCTGTTTGGCAATCTCTGCCGCCTTATTATAGCCGATTTTTGGGGTCAGTGATGTCACCATACTCATGCTCCATTCGATCTGCTCGGCACACCTTTCAATGTTGGCTTGCAGCCCGGCAACACACTTGTCAGCAAACATACGCACGGCGTTCGCCAAAAGCCGTTCCGATTCAAGCAGGTTATGTACCATCACCGGCAGCATCACATTCAGGTCAAGCAAACCGGAACTACCGGCGAAAGCAATCGTCACATCATTGCCGATAACCTGGGCGCAAACCTGTGCCAACGATTCGGCTATCACCGGATTGACCTTGCCGGGCATGATTGAGGACCCGGGCTGCACAGCAGGTACGGTAATCTCTCCAATGCCGCAGCGCGGGCCAGCATTCAGCAGGCGCACATCGTTGGCGATCTTGAGCAGCGAAACAGCCACCGTTTTCAGCGCGCCGGATAATTCTACCGCCGCATCCTGCGCCGCCTGCGCCTCGAAATGATTGGCTGTCTCAGCAAACTTTATACCGTAGGATGTGGACAGCTCCGCCGCTATGCGCGCCCCGAATTCAGGATGGGTATTGAGCCCGGTACCGACCGCCGTACCACCCTGTGCCAATTCGGTGATACGTGGAAGCACCGCTTCCAGCCGCGCAGTGCCAAGCTCCACCTGCCGCGCCCAGCCGGCAATCTCCTGCCCGAGCGTGATGGGCGTTGCATCCATCAGGTGGGTGCGGCCAATCTTCACCACATCGCTCGTTTCCTGCACCTTTTCGGTCAGGATATCGTGCAGATGGATCAACGCTGGAGTCAATTCGTGAACAAGTAAATCAACCGCCGCGACATGAATAGCCGTTGGGATTACATCATTGGACGACTGACCCATGTTCACATGATCGTTCGGATGCACGGTAATATCGGCATCCAGTTGTGCGCAGCGGTGAGCGATCACCTCGTTGGCGTTCATGTTTGTGCTTGTTCCCGACCCCGTCTGGAAGATATCCAGCACCATATGGTTATCCCATTGTCCTTCGGCGAGTTCGCTTGCTGCCTGTGAAATCAGCTGCACACGTCGGCCATCAAGTTTGCCCAGCGCTCCGTTGACTCCCGCTGCCGCCTTCTTGATATTTCCCAGCGCCTTGATGAATTCGCGCGGAAAACGAACGCCTGAAACCGGGAAATTCTCGACCGCACGTGCTGTGGATGCACCGTACATCGCATCCGCCGGCACATGCATCTCTCCCATCGAGTCATGCTCAATACGAAAAGCAGGTCCCTGATTCTTCTGATTCATGATTCCTCCCGCTGTAGACATAACAGTGTAATATCATCTTCCTGAGTTGTCTGGCCAAACAGTTTCAGTGTTCTAAGCAAATCCTCCGGCAAATCCTCCAGTGAAGACCCCCGATGGATGGTAAGCCAATCGGCCAAACGTTGATCACCAAACATTTCCCCACCCATATCTCCTCCTATAACGCTATGTGTTTCGGTCACACCATCCGTATAGGCCAGCAGCAAATCTCCCGGTTGCAGTTCGATCCTTTGCGGCTCGATTCCGATCTCCGGCAACAGCCCCAATGGGGGTGTGGAAGCATGCAGGCGTTCCACACCTGATTTCCTCAATAGCATGGGCGGCACGTGTCCTGCATTCAACCACAGCAGGGAGTGACTTTGCGGCTGTAGCTTGGCCATGAACAACGTGACAAACCGTCCTCCTGCGAGAGTTCGGCAGAGTGCTTTGTTGATATAATCCACTGCTTTTTCAAAAGGGACGTTTTCAGCCGCCAGCACATGCAGCATAGCCTGCAGGTTGGCCACGGTCAGCGCCGCCGGATAACCTTTTCCCGCCACATCGGCAATCACCAGCCACATACGTCCATCAGGCAAGATAATAAAATCATAATAATCACCACCCACGGAGTAGCAGCTTTGCTCGAATGCACAAAAAGTATATCCGGGAATATCGGATGGTGCTTCCGATAACAACCCCTGCTGAATTTCCTCGGCAATGGCCAACGAATCCTTCAGTGCCTCACGTTCCTTCAGTCCCTGCAATGCAGTATTTAAGCCACTGGCAAGTTCTCCCAAATCATCATCCGTCAACACCGGAACGGTTGCATCAAAACGGCCATGCCGAAGATGTTGCAGGCCCTTGGCCAGTTCGTTGGTTACCAGCTTCAATGAATGACTCATCAGAAACACCAGCCATATACTGGCCAGAATATATATGGTGAAAAGTACCAGCCCCTGCGATGCTATAAAGTGTTCTTCCGCCTCAACCTCTGTTCCGGCAACCAGAAAAATAAAAGCCGCGAGTAAGCTGGCTGGAATCAATCCGGTCACCATAAAAACCAACCATGGCCTGTGGGATGAATCCGTCAGTGAATACACGGGACTCCAGTTACCGGATGTATTTGCAGGTGCTGTATTTGGTGTCTGGGAAAGCCTTAGAATGAGGCCGTAGTGAACAGTTATAGCAACGCCGAGGGCTGGTGCCAATACCAGTGTACTGAAATAAACGCTCAATACCAGAGAAATGACTATGCGGAAGGTCAGTGGTGCATTGCCAGAAAGTTCGGACAACACCAGTAGCAAAATTATCAAACAGGTGCCAAAAATTGCTCCCGTCACGAAATATGCCTTCAAAGCACGCCATGGCAATTGGGCCATCATGGCATAATCCAGTCTGGATTGCCCGGTCCCGAGGCTCTGATGACGCATAATATGGGACATGGGCCAATATACCCACGCCGCAGCCAGAATGAAAAATAACAGAAACAGGGATAAATCTATACCGGAAGTCCGGAGAGAAAGCCCAAGAAAGTCACTGTTCCCAGTCAACCTCATGGTAATTTGTGCAATCAGGAACAGTAACGGCAAGGGCCACAAATGTAGAATATAGCGGACAGTGGTGGCGTGTCTGAATTTTGATTGAATCATGGACATGCTTGAAGAGTAAAGCTCTATGACTCTTGGCACAAACCTGATCATCACTTTCTCCAAACCACACAGGAAGAGATCAGGTCTTAAGAGCCACTTGCAAAACTCATGAGCGGCAATCGGCTCTTAATTCGTGCTTTTTTTACCCAATAATCAAAAAAAATGAGAGACAGACTCGATTGATCTGCTTAGTCATCACCACCGTGCCTTTCATGTTCTCCACCACCATAATGGGGATAGTCGATATCGAACGGCTCATAGATTTCGCAACCGGCTATAACGAACGTTAGTATGAGTAAGGCCAAAACCGACATTATTCTCTTCTTCATTTCACCCTCCAGTGTGACTTAGGTGTAGCAGATGTTTTTTCCCTTAGTATTTTCCACAATAAATCATTTGATCCATTCACTTTAGTAAACCTCAGGCACAAAATGCTGCTCTTCCATATCCGGTCTTTTATAGTCGGGCGGTTCCCGACGAGCCGGAAGCGGTGCTGGAGCGGGCATGATGTCCTGATATGGAGTGGCCTGTAGAATATGGCTCAGGCAATTCAGCCGTGCCCGCTTCTTGTCATCCGCATGTACCACATTCCAGCGAGCCTCCTCGATGTCGGTATAAAAAAACATTTCATCCTTGGCTTTTGAGTATTCCACCCATCGATCCCTGGATTCCAGATCCATGGGGCTAAGTTTCCAGTGTTTGGTCGTGTCCGTGGCCCGCTTCTGAAAACGTTTCTCCTGCTCGGCATCACTGACCGAGAACCAGTATTTGAGAAGAAGAATCCCCGAACGCACAAGCATGCGCTCAAACTCAGGGCAAGAACGTAAAAACTCACGGTACTCTTTGTCGGTGCAATAACCCATCACGCGCTCTACTCCGGCCCGATTGTACCAACTGCGGTCAAATACGACGATTTCACCTGCGGCAGGCAAATGCTGGACATAGCGCTGAAAATACCACTGTGTTTTTTCCCGATCCGAGGGTGCGGGCAACGCCACCACATTACATCCGCGTGGATTCAGCGGGTCCAGAAGGCGCTTGATGGTACCGCCCTTGCCGGCAGCATCCCGTCCCTCAAAAACAATGACAATACGCAGACCCTGATCCTTGACCCAGTATTGAAACTTAACCAGTTCCTCGTCGAGCCTGGCCAAAGCCTTTCTATATTCCTTATCGGAAATTTTTTTGTAATGCCGAGTATCTACTATGTGTCCGGACATAAACCACTTCCCCCGTTTGCCTGACAACAGGATTGTACGCAGCGAATGAGAAAAGATAAACCAACCCGATAATAAAAAACCCGCCAGCTTTGCAACTGACAGGTTATATGAAATAAAGAAAACAGTGTTTTACTTGAGCCACTTGTAAAACTCATGAGCGGCAATCGGCTTCCCCACTTCGGCCCATTTCCGAGCTGGAATTTCGGTCCATGGAACCACCATGCACCTCATTCCACCCCGAAAATGGACTCAAAGTGGGATTGCCGCTCATCCACCCAGAGTTTTGCACGTGGCTCGAAGGGTTCTTTAATACCAGCACCCAACTCACTGGAGTTGCTCTTGGTAGTTGAATCCGCGCAATATATGCCGAAATCCTTTGCTTCATCTGGCATCCCGGCAAAACCTTCATCATCAATACGGTAGCACCATACAGAGCAAACTATTACATCCCGCATCTACATCCAATATCAGTTCTTAGGCTAAAGCACCAACTGAACAAGACAGATTAACCCTTTTGCGAGACAAAAGAGCAGGTGTCAAGTTGAACACCTGCTCTTTTTTTTGTCAGGCGGCTTTCTCGTCGGCATCTGCCGTTTCAATCGCCTTCCCGGATTCTTCCGGAATTTCCGGCGGAGGTATAAGGCGGGATGCAAAGCCCGTCCCCGCCGGTAACAATCGGCCAAGAATGACATTCTCCTTAAGACCTTTCAGCCAGTCCACCTTACCTGCCAGTGCCGCCTCGGTAATCACACGTGTCGTTTCCTGGAAAGATGCTGCGGAAATAAAAGAATCCGTAGACAGTGACGATTTGGTGATGCCCAACAGAACCGGTTCGAACGTCGCCGGGGGCTTACCCTCTGCTTCCAGCTTGCGATTCGCTTCCATCACCGCCCTGCGTTCAGCCTGCTCTCCGGCAATAAAGTTTGAAGCACCAGGATCGTTGATTTGAACCTTACGCATCATCTGCCGTACAATGACCTCAATATGTTTGTCATTGATCTTCACCCCCTGCAGACGATAAACCTCCTGTACTTCATCAGTCAGATATTTAGCCAGCGCTTCAACACCAAGCACGCTCAGGATATCGTGAGGTGCGGGTGAACCCTCCATCAAGCGCTCGCCCCTGCGCACACGATCCCCTTCCTGGACAATGATGTGGCTGCCCTTGGGAACCTGATACTCAACCGGATCGGAACCATCATCCGGATTGACCAGCACGCGTCGCTTGCCGCGAATATCCTTGCCGAACGAAATCACGCCATCCCTGGCTGCAATAAAAGCCAGACTCTTCGGCTTACGCGCCTCAAACAGCTCGACCACGCGTGGCAAACCACCGGTAATATCCTTGGTTTTGGTCGTCTCGCGAGGAATACGTGCCAATACATTGCCGGCTGTGACCGCTTCGCCTTCTTCTACATTTAAAATAGCACCTGGAGACAGGAAATACCGCGCCGGCGTATTGGTGCGCGGCATAATCACCGGATTACCGTCGGGATCCTTGGGGTCTACAAGCTGTAATTGTGGCCGTAGCGCCACCTTACGGGCTTCACTCGCCTGCGTAATAACGCGATTGGAAAGCCCGGTCACTTCATCGGTTTGTTCGCGCATGGTCTTACCTTCCACCACGTCCTGATAGCATACGCAACCATCCACTTCGGCAATAAGTGGCATGGTGTACGGATCCCATTCGGCCAGAACCTGGCCCGCTTTGACCTTACTGCCCGGCTTCGCACGCAAACCGGCTCCATACGGAATCTTGTGGCGTTCACGCTCTGCACCCTTGGCATCTTCGATAATCGCTTCGGTATGGCGGTTGATAATCACCACAATGCCATCCTGATCCTGAACCGTTACTTCATTCTCAAGCTTCAAGGTGCCGGCAAACTTGGCCTCCACGTGCGCCGCTTCAGCTGAACGGGATGCGGTACCACCCACATGGAAGGTGCGCATGGTTAACTGCGTACCCGGCTCGCCAATGGATTGTGCGGCAATTACACCCACAGCCTCTCCCAGGCTGACCGGCGTACCATGTGCCAAGTCACGGCCATAACAGGCAGCGCACACGCCATGCTCGGCTTCGCAGGTAAGCACCGAACGGATATGGGCGCTCTCCACACCCGCAGCATTAACTTTGGCAACCAGTTCTTCGTTAAGCATGGCCCCCGCAGGTGCAATCTCATCACCGCTGATCGGGTCACAGGCTGCGTCGATCAGCACCCGGCCCAGTACGCGCTCGGACAATTCCTCAACCACTTCGCCGCCTTCCATCAGCGGTGTCATGGTAATGCCCTGCTTCGTACCACAGTCCTGTATGGTAACCACGCAATCCTGTGCCACATCCACCAGTCGGCGGGTCAAATAACCCGAGTTCGCGGTCTTCAGAGCAGTATCCGCCAGACCCTTGCGAGCGCCGTGTGTGGAAATAAAGTATTGCAACACGGTCAATCCTTCACGGAAATTCGCGGTGATCGGCGTTTCAATAATGGAGCCGTCCGGCTTGGCCATCAGGCCACGCATCCCGGCCAGCTGACGAATCTGTTGCGCCGAACCACGTGCGCCGGAATCCGCCATCATATAAACGGAATTGAATGATTTCGTCGTTTCCTTCGTCTTACCATCCGGCGACACCAACTCTTCCGTCGCCAGATTATCCATCATGGCCCGCGCTACGCTTTCCGTGGTATGCGTCCACAAATCAACCACCTTGTTATAACGCTCGCCCGCTGTAATCAGACCATCGGTATATTGCTGTTGCACTTTTTTTACTTCGGCTTCGGTCTTGTCCACCAGAGTATATTTTTCATCCGGGATAATCACGTCATCCAGCGAAAACGATACGCCTGATTTGGCTGCATGGGCAAATCCCATGTTCTTCATACGATCCACAAACAACACCGTCGCCTTGTTACCGGCGATGCGATAGCTATCTTCAATCAAGCCTGCCATATCTTTCTTGGTCAGTACCTTATTGATGCCGGAGAATGGCATGTCTTCCGGTAAAACTGTGGAAAGAATCGCACGGCCCACGGTTGTCGTTTCGCGTTTGCCACGGATACGGCATGCAATTCGAGTATGCAATGCAACCGCCCCTGCATCAAAGGCCCGCAACACCTCACCGGGATTGGCAAAGACCATGCCCTCACCCTTGCAGAAGGGGCGGTCACGCGTCATGTAGTAAATACCGAGAATGATGTCTTGCGTCGGCGCCACCACAGGTTTGCCGGTCGATGGTGAAAGAATATTGTTGGTGGACATCATCAACGCCCGCGCTTCCGTCTGTGCCTCCACGGAAAGAGGCACATGCACTGCCATCTGGTCACCGTCAAAGTCGGCATTAAACGCGGTACAGACCAGCGGGTGCAACTGAATGGCCTTGCCTTCAATCAGGATGGGTTCAAAAGCCTGGATACCCAAACGATGCAGCGTTGGCGCACGGTTCAGCAAAATCGGGTGTTCCTCAATAACCTCTTCAAGGATATCCCAGACCTCGGTAATTCCCTGCTCCACCAGCTTCTTGGCTGCTTTAATGGTTGTGGCCAAACCACGCACTTCCAGTTTGTGATAAATAAAGGGTTTGAATAACTCCAGCGCCATGGTTTTGGGCAGACCGCATTGATGCAGCTTCAGATCGGGGCCCACCACAATCACCGAACGACCGGAATAGTCCACGCGTTTGCCCAGCAAATTCTGGCGGAAACGGCCCTGCTTGCCCTTGATGATATCGGACAATGATTTGAGCGGCCTGCGATTGTTGCCGGTAATAGGCTTGGTTTTACGTGAATTGTCAAACAGCGCGTCCACCGACTCTTGCAACATACGTTTTTCGTTACGTGTGATAATTTCCGGTGCTTTCAATTCCAGCAACCGTTTCAACCGATTGTTGCGGTTAATCACCCGGCGGTACAGATCATTGAGATCGGATGTGGCGAAACGACCACCATCCAGTGGCACCAGGGGTCGCAGTTCCGGCGGTAAAATTGGAATCACTTCCATAATCATCCGTTCGGGTCGATTGCCGGATTCAAGCATAGCTTCAATGGTTTTCAGGCGCTTGGTCAGCTTGGCCAGCCTGGTTTCCGCTTTGGTCGCAGCAATCTGGGCACGCAATGACTGCCGCTCTTCCGCCAAATTGACGTCAGCCAGCATTTCACGCACAGCCTCGGCTCCCATACCGATGCGGAATTCATCACCATATTCATCAAATGTTTCAAGATACTCTTCTTCGGTAAGAATCTGGTACTGATCCAGACTGGTAAGTCCCGGGTCGAGCACCACATAGGATTCAAAATAGAGGATGCGCTCCAGTTCCTTCAATGTTTTGTCGAGCAACAGGCCGATACGGGAAGGAAGGCTCTTCAAAAACCAGATATGTGCAACCGGTGCGGCCAGTTCTATATGCCCCATGCGTTCACGCCGCACCTTGGACTGGATGACTTCCACGCCACACTTCTCACACACCACGCCACGATGCTTCAGCCGCTTGTACTTGCCGCACAGGCACTCATAGTCACGTACAGGTCCAAAAATTTTGCAGCAAAACAGCCCATCCCGCTCCGGTTTAAAGGTGCGGTAATTGATGGTTTCTGGTTTCTTGACCTCACCATACGACCACGAACGGATCTTTTCCGGACTTGCCAGACTTATTTTTAGCCCGTCAAACTCCTCGATGCTACGGGGTTTCTGAAACAATTGAAGAATTTCGCGCATGGTTTAGTTCTCCTGATTATCCTGAATTTCTGGTGTTTCCTGTACGGGTACCGGGCGCTTGACCATCGCGAGATCAATGCCCAGCGCATTGAGTTCCTTGGTCATCACATTGAATGACTCGGGAATGCCGGCATCAAAGGTCATGTCACCCCTGACAATGGACTCATACATGGAGGTACGTCCCGCCACATCATCAGATTTCACGGTCAACATCTCCTGAAGCGTATAAGCGGCACCATATGCCTCCAGTGCCCACACTTCCATCTCACCGAATCGTTGACCACCAAACTGCGCCTTGCCACCCAGCGGTTGCTGGGTGACCAGCGAGTACGGCCCGGTGGAGCGTGCATGAATCTTTTCGTCCACAAGGTGATGCAGCTTCAGCATATACATATAACCGATGGTGACAGGATGGTCGAAAGGCTCGCCGGTCCTGCCGTCATGGAGCCTCATCTGGCCCGATTCGGGCAATCCAGCCAGACTCAACAGCTTCCGGATCTGACCTTCATTGGCACCGTCAAACACAGGCGTCGCCATGGGAACGCCATCTTCAAGCTGTCCCGCCAGCTCGCAAATCTGCGCTTGCGTCATTCCGGAAATTTTTTCCACCGCCGCAGTATCACCCGCATAAATTTCGAGCAACAACTTCTTTAACTTGTCATCCGTGGCACATTCACCCATCAGTTTTGCAATGTTTCGACCCAGACCATGTGCGGCAAGCCCCATATGAATCTCAAGAATTTGTCCGATATTCATACGTGAAGGCACACCCAGGGGATTAAGGCAAATATCCACCGGTGTTCCGTCATCCATGTACGGCATGTCTTCCTCGGGAACAATAATGGAAATAACGCCTTTGTTACCGTGGCGGCCAGCCATTTTGTCGCCAGGCTGAAGCTTACGTTTCACAGCCAGAAACACCTTAACCACCTTGATAACACCAGGCCGCAACTCAGAACCTTCACGTGCTTTGGCAACCTTTTCTTCAAAGCGCTTCTCAAGTCGTGCGCGTTCTTTATCCATGTTTTCCAGGATACCTGCCACACGTTTGTTTACCTTGTCATCTGCCGTCGAAATGTCAGTCAGATCACGCAACTTGAGGCCTTTCAGATACTCGGATGTGATGATGGCATCTTTCTTCAGACCCTTCGCATTCACTGCCTTCTTGCCCGCAAAAAGGGTTGCAAGCCGCGTAATCACATTGGCCTCCAGAATACGACGCTCCTCTTCCTTATCACGGTAGAGCAGCTCGACATCCGCTTCTTCAATAGATTTGGCGCGGTCATCCTTCTCATCACCACGGCGGGTAAATACCTGAACGTCCATCACCACGCCTTCATCACCCGGCTTCACACGCAAACTGGTATCGCGTACATCGGATGCTTTCTCACCAAAAATGGCGCGCAGGAGTTTTTCCTCCGGCGAAAGCTGAGTTTCACCCTTGGGCGTGATCTTGCCGACCAGAATATCGCCCGGCTTGACTTCAGCACCAACGATTGTAATACCCGCTTCGTCCAGATGACGCAAAGCCTCTTCACCCACATTCGGGATATCGCGCGTAATTTCCTCATCGCCCAGCTTGGTTTGACGCGCCGTGCATTCAAACTCCTCAATATGAATCGAGGTATAAACATCGTCACGCACCATTTTCTCGGAAATGACGATTGCATCCTCAAAGTTGTAGCCACGCCAGGGCATGAACGCCACCAACGCATTACGCCCCAGAGACAACTCACCCTGATCCGTGGAGGGACCATCCGCGATGATATCCCCTTTGACCACCACATCCCCGACCTTCACCAGCGGGCGCTGATTGAAACAGGTGTTCTGATTGGAACGGCGATATTTGAACAATTGGTAAATATCCACACCCGGTTCGCCTTCAACCTGTTCGCTTTCATTCACACGAATCACAATACGACTGGCATCCACACGCTCCACCGCACCGCCACGGCTGGTCACCATAGCCACGCCCGAATCACGCGCGACCTCGGCCTCCATGCCGGTACCGACCAAAGGTTTCTCACTCTTGACCAGTGGCACAGCCTGACGCTGCATGTTGGAACCCATCAGAGCACGGTTGGCATCGTCATGCTCAAGAAACGGAATCAGGCCAGCAGAAATGGAAATTACCTGACTGGGCGACACATCCATATAATCAATCTGGACCGGTTGTGCCATGATAAAATCACCATCCTGCCGGCACTGTATACGGTCAGCTTCGAACTTACCTTTGGCACCCAACTTAGCATTAGCCTGAGCAATCACATGACCCGCCTCGGCAATGGCGGAAAGATATTCCACCGTATCCGTCACATGGCCATTCTCCACCTTGCGATAGGGCGTCTCGATGAAACCGAACTCATTGACCTGAGCAAAACATGACAGTGAATTAATCAGGCCGATATTCGGGCCTTCCGGTGTTTCGATGGCGCACATGCGCCCATAATGCGTTGGATGAACATCGCGCACCTCAAATCCGGCACGTTCGCGTGACAACCCGCCCGGGCCCAGTGCCGACAACCGCCGTTTATGCGTCACCTCGGAAAGCGGATTGGTCTGATCCATGAACTGTGAGAGCTGTGAAGAACCGAAAAATTCGCGCACAGCAGCAATCATCGGCTTGGCATTCACCAGATCGGAGGGCATCATCTCACTCAAATCACCTGAACTCAGCCGCTCACGGATGGCGCGTTCCATACGCACCAGACCAAGACGAATCTGGTTCTGCAGCAATTCACCTACCGAACGCAGGCGCCGATTACCCAGATGATCAATATCATCCACCTCACCAATGCCGTCCCGTAATTTTAACAGCGTATCCAGCGTTAACAGGATATCCTCATTGCGCAGTGTCCCCTGGTCCAGCGTGACCTCTTCATCGCTGATCCCCAGACGACTATTAAGTTTCATGCGTCCAACGCGGGACAAATCATAACGGCCTGCATCGTGGAACATGGATTCAAACAAAGCGCGCGCAGTTTCCACGGTCGGAGGCTCGCCGGGACGCATCATACGGTAAATCTCAACCCGGGCTTCTTCCTTGCTCTGCACCTCGTCCAGACGCAACGTATCCGCCAGCCATGGCCCACGGCGGAAAATATCGATGAACAGGCATTCGAATTGTTTGATCCCCGCCGTCCGCATGGCCTCAAGCGTATCTCCGGTCACCTCGACATTGGTATCGGCAATGATTTCGCCACCTTCAGTCAACACCGGCGTGGCGATACTCTCACCAGTGACCACCTCTTCCGGCACATCAATCCATTCCACCTTGGCATCCGTTAAACGTTTAATCGCCAATTTGGTAATTTTTTTACCCTCGGCAACAACCTGCTTGCCACTTGCCTTGATATTGACAAAGGCCCGGCTTCCCAGAAACTGTTCGGGTGCAAACTTGACCTGAAGACCCTTTTTGGCAAAACGGAACGTACGGCGTTCATAAAAACGGTCGAAAATTTCCTGCTCGTTGTAACCCAGCGCCTTGAGCAGAATACCCGCTGGCATTTTACGGCGCAGATCAATGCGGAAATTGACCTTGTCCTTGGCATCAAATTCAAAATCCAGCCAGGATCCACGATAGGGGATAATGCGGGCCTTGAACAAAAACTTGCCCGAAGCCTGTGTTTTACCCTTGTCATGATCGAAAAAGACGCCTGGAGAACGGTGCATTTGAGACACGATGGCCCGCTCGGTTCCGTTGATAATGAAGGAACCATGATCTGTCATCAACGGAATCTCACCCATGTAAACTGATTGATCACGCACCTCACGCACTTGTCGCTTGGCCGTGGAACGGCTACCGCTCTTGCCCGGAGTAGGCTCAAAAATGGTCAGCCGTAAATGCACTTTGATCGGCAATGCATAGGTGAGATCACGCCGGAGGCATTCATCCAGATCATAACGCGGTGGGCTGTATTCCAGCGCGACGAAATCCAGCTCAGCATGACCGGCATAGTCCCTGATTGGAAATACAGACTTGAATACCGCCGCCAAACGTGACGTGTTAATCTCAGTTTTTCCCTGGCCCACACCGAGAAAACCGATAAAGGATTCTGTTTGGAGTTGCAGCATATTCGGCATTGAAATTACCGAATGAATACTTCCAAAGTTCTTGCGGATACGCTTTACTGACGTTTGCTTTACCATGTTGACCTCACCCCGGTGGAATCAGAAATACAAAAAAAGGCAAGCCCCGGCAGCGCTTTGGCTACCGGGGATATTTGCCCATTCATTTATTTTTGTTTAACAAGAGAAACAGCGGCAACTACTTGAGTTCGACCGTTGCTCCCGCCTCTTCCAGCTTGCCCTTGATTTCTTCGGCCTCTTCCTTGGCTGCACCTTCTTTCACCGGCTTCGGCGCGCTATCCACCAAATCCTTGGCATCCTTCAGGCCCAGACCGGTGATTTCACGTACCGCTTTAATCACCTGAATCTTCTTGTCGCCAACAGCAGTCAGAACTACGTCAAACTCGGTCTTTTCTTCAGCAGCTTCAGCTGTGTCACCTGCAGCAGGTGCAGCCACCATAGCCACTGGGGCAGCAGCGGAGACACCAAATTTGTCTTCCAGTGCGCTGACCAGTTCGGACATTTCGAGTACCGTCATGCTCTCAATTGCTGTCATTAAATCATCATTCGTTAATGCTTTTGCCATTTTCAAGCTCCTTTTGCTTTATCAGTTATTAATTCAATATTTGAGGGTGTCATCATCGATATTAAGCAGCCTGCTTTTGATCACGCACTGCTGCCAGCGTACGTACAAACGAGGCCGGAACCTCATTCAAGGTACGCACAAAACCGGACAATGGCGATTGCAGGCTTCCCAGCAGTCTGGCCAACAAAATTTCACGCGGTGGCAAACTCGCCAATGCAGAAACTTCAGCTTTCTCCAAACGTTTGCCATCAAGCACGCCGCCGAGAATTTTCAGCGCTTCGTTGCTCTTGGCAAAGTCGGACAGAGCCTTGGCTAGACCGACAGGGTCATTGCCATAAGCCACGGCTACAGGCCCTGTAAACAGATCTTCCGCCACCGAAAAATCCGTGCCTTCAGCCGCCCTTCTGGCCAGCGTGTTTTTGACCACTTGCAAACTGACCTCGGCGGCGCGCAATGACCGGCGTAACTCACCCATCTTGGCCACGGAAAGGCCCCGATAGTGCGTCACTACGCCAGCATTTGCTTCCGACCAGGCAGCGTGCAGATTTTCCACCACGCGTTGCTTGTCTTCCCGATTCACATCTACCCCCTTCTTTTTTTCGATCCGCAAGAAGGAGCTCTCGCTCACCATCTATTGCAGGATGTTGCCTATTAAGCCCGGCCTATGGCCATGGCACCTGCAGTCTTGGACGGACCGTTTTTAACTACCTTCCATCGTTACACCGTGGTTGGCAGTTATCCTTTTATGTAGCCGTTTTTCTACAAACTCGCTACGTCTACTGTCACAGCGGCACCCATAGTGGAAGAAATCACCATGCGTTGCATATAACGCCCCTTGGAAGCCGCCGGTTTCATCCGGTTCAATTCATCCACCAGAAATCGTACATTCTCTTCCAGCTTGGTCGCATCAAATGAACGCCGTCCCACCGATGCATGCACGATACCGGTTTTATCGGTGCGGACCTCAATCTGGCCAGCCTTGACCGCTGATACAGCTTTACCAACATCCATGGTCACCGTACCCAGCTTGGGATTCGGCATCAGGCCGCGCGGGCCCAACACACGACCGAGCTTGCCCACCTGTGCCATCATATCCGGCGTAGCAACGATACGATCGAAGTCCATGAATCCGCCTTGCACCTTCTCCACCAGGTCATCAGCGCCCACAATATCGGCACCAGCCTCTTTCGCTTCATCGGCCTTTGGACCTTTGGCAAACACGGCTACACGCACGGTTTTTCCAGTACCATTCGGCAGACTGACCGATCCGCGCACCATCTGCTCGGCATGCTTGGGGTCCACACCCAAATTTACGGCCACATCTACAGATTCATCGAATTTAGCGGCAGGTTGAGCCAACACTGCCGCGACAGCCGCATCCAGCGTCACTGCTTCTCTGGGGGCAACCTCGCGGGCTGCCTGCATCCGTTTTGAAATTTTTGCCATCGCTTAGCCCTCCACTTCCAGACCCATGGATCGGGCCGTTCCTTCGATAATCCGCATTGCAGCTTCCACGTCATAGGCATTCAGGTCGGGCATTTTAGTTTCAGCAATCCCCTGCACCTGTGCACGCGTTACCTTACCTACTTTGTTCTTATTGGGCTCCGGGCTACCTTTCTGCAGGCCCGCAGCTTTCTTCAACAAAAACGAGGCCGGTGGCGTCTTGATAATAAAATCAAACGAACGATCCTTGTATACGCTGATGACCACCGGCAAAGGCATGCCGGCCTCCATTTCCTGCGTCTTGGCATTAAATGCCTTGCAGAATTCCATGATATTCACACCGGCCTGGCCCAATGCGGGGCCCACCGGGGGTGCCGGATTAGCCTTACCGGCCGATACCTGCAACTTTATGAGAGTCGTAACTTCCTTAGCCATATGTCCTTCCTTTTAACCCTTCTCGACCTGGACAAAATCGAGTTCCACGGGTGTCGGTCGACCAAAGATGGATACACTCACCTTCAGTTTCGCCTTATCTTCCATCACCTCTTCAACAATACCGTTGAAGGAAGCAAACGGACCATCCATGACACGCACGGCATCGCCTATATCAAACATCACCTTCGGACGAGGCCGTTCCACGCCTTCTTCGATCTGCTGCTTCAGCGCTGTCACTTCCTTGGCAGGCATGGGCCTCGGCTTACCGCCCGAGCCCAAAAACCCTGAAACCTGGGGCGTATCTTTCACCACATGCCAGGTCTCATCATTCATTTCCATCTCAACCAGAATATAGCCGGGGAAAAACTTGCGCTGAGAAGTAACCTTCTGACCCTTCTTCAGCTCAACGACCTCTTCACGCGGTACGATAATTTCGCCAAACTGATCAGCCAGTCCGGACCGCTCAATACGCTCCGTCAGACGCTCGACAACTTTATCTTCAAAGCTAGAATACGCTTGTACGACATACCAGTCCATCAGATCACCTTCTGCACAAGCCAGCCCATGGTGCCATCGACAGCCCACAGAAACAGTGCCACAAAAATTACCATGACCACCACCATCAGGGTGGATTGCAGGGCATCTTTACGCTCCGGCCATACCACCTTCTTGGCTTCAGCCTGGACTTCCCGTACAAATTTCTGTACTTCCGCAATACGGCTCATCAATGCATTCCTCTTTACCTGGCCATCTTATAAATACAGCCCTTCAACTGGCAGGCCAGGAGGGACTCGAACCCCCAACCCCCGGTTTTGGAGACCGGTGCTCTACCAATTGAGCTACTGGCCTTCGCTCTGAATCCTTAAACCTTTGACTCCGTATGCAGGGTATGCTTGCGGCAAAATGGGCAATATTTGCGTAACTTCAACTTTTCAGTTGTCGTTCGCTTATTCTTATCCGTTGTATAATTACGCCGCTTGCAATCCTCACAAGCCAAACTCAGCAAATCACGCATTTCCTAAACTCCAGGGGCAACAAAGCGGCGGTAACACAGGCTACCGCCGCTTTATGCTGTCTCTTACTTACTTAATAATTTCGGTAACGACGCCAGCGCCGACCGTACGACCACCCTCGCGAATAGCGAAGCGTAGTTCCTTGTCCATTGCAATCGGGGTAAGCAGTTCAATTTCCATGCTTACGTTATCTCCCGGCATCACCATCT
>JAUZQZ010000130.1 GCA_030950745.1 Mariprofundaceae bacterium
AAGCGCGCATCGTGCTAAAATAGTGCTGATGCATGAAGTCTGGAGAAAAGGAGATGATATGAAGAAACAGATACTAACCATTGTGATGGCGGCTGGTTTGGTCGTGTCCGCTGCCACACCGGCATTTGCCTGTAGTGTTGCCGGGCCGAATAAACATGTCGGGCAAGTGACGACGGTGAATGCCAATGCGGGAACCTTTACCATTATGGATGCGGAGACCCGAAAACCGATTGTTTTTGCGGCGTCCACCGACATTCTCAAGGATGCGGCAAAAGCGAAGGGATCAGTGATGGTGAGCTACGAACAATCAGATGGCAAACTGGTGGCGAAGGATATTCACTTCTAACCTGTTGAGCCTCTTGCAAAACTCGTGGGCGGCGATCGGCTTCCCCACTTTAGCCCATTTCCGAGCTGGAATTTCGGTCCCTGGAACCACCATGCACCTCATTCCATCCCGAAAATGAACTCAAAGTGGGATTGCCGCTCATCCACCCAGAGTTTTGCAAGAGGCTCTGTTGCTTCGTTTATTGATGGATCAAATATTTTGGGCCTGCTCCTCTGCATTGCCTGTATAGGATGCAGGCGTTAAAGCCATCAACTGCTGTTTTGCATCAGCCGGAATATCAAGCCCCTGGACAAAAGTTCGCAAACTTTTTTCATCAATCCCTTTACCACGTGTGAGTTCCTTCATTTGTTCGTAGGGGTTCGGCAGACCATAACGACGCATGACGGTTTGAACGGCTTCACTTAGTACCTCCCACGCATTATCAAGGTCTTTTTTCAGTTCTTTTTCGTTGAGTTCAAGCTTACCCATCCCGCGTTGGGTAGATTTCCATGCAAGCAGGCTGTGACCGAAGGCTGTGCCGAGGCTCCGCAATACAGTCGAATCAGAGAGGTCGCGCTGCCAACGGGAAATAGGAAGTTTTGCTGCTAAATGTGTGAAAGTAGTATTTGCCAATCCCAAATTCCCTTCGGCATTTTCAAAATCTATCGGATTAATTTTGTGCGGCATAGTGGAGGAACCGACCTCTCCGGGAATGGCAATCTGGCGGAAATAGCCAATCGAAATATATCCCCAGATATCCCGGCAAAAATCCATGAAAACGTTGTTGATACGGGAAAACGCATCACCCAGTTCCGCAATAAAGTCATGGGGTTCGATCTGTGTGGTGTAGGGGTTCCATGTTAGTCCCAGTGATTCCACAAAGTGCTTCGTGGTTGTTTGCCAGTCCACGTCCGGATAGCTGATGAAATGGGCATTGTAATTGCCGACAGCGCCATTGGCTTTTCCCATCATGGGAACGGCCAGAATCTGTTCTCGTTGCCGTTTCAAGCGGTAAGCGATGTTGGCCCATTCCTTGCCCATGGTCGTAGGGCTTGCATGCTGGCCGTGCGTGCGGGATAACATGGATGCACCGGCCATGGCGTGGGCGCCTTCGATGATCTTATCAATCAGTTCATCCACACAGGGAATCATAATTTCATCACGTGCGCGTTTGAGCATTAAGGCATAAGCGAGATTGTTAATGTCCTCGGATGTGCAGGCGAAATGTAGAAATCCGGATACAGCCGCCAACTCCGCATTGCCGGAAATTTTTTCCCTGAGAAAGTATTCGACCGCCTTGACGTCGTGATTGGTGTTAATTTCGATGCTTTTAACACGTGTGGCGTCTTTTTCATCGAAGTCTTCGATGATAGCATCCAGTGCTTTTTCAGCAGAATCAGAGAATCCGGACACTCCATGAATATCCGGATGACGGGCAAGCATTTGCAACCAGCGGACTTCAATGATTACACGTGCGTGGATGAGGCCAAATTCGCTGAAGATTGGTCGGAGGGGTGCGATTTTCCCCGCATAACGTCCATCAAGCGGAGATAATGCTGTCAGACTGGAAACGTGCATGTTTTTCTACTCCGGGCGGCAGGAGTGCCGTAAGCAGGGCATGCTGATACAAGCTTGCACAAGAGGCAAACAGGTCATTTTTGGCTTGCGGCTTTTGCATGTGCAGCTTAAAGTCCATCCATGCGCAAGATATGGGCAGGGGAAATGAGAAAATTTTTGTATATGGCTTTCTTACTCATTCTTATGGAAGTGGGGCTGTCCGGGGATGCCGTTGCTGCTGATAAGCTCGTTACCACGGCAAAAAGTGGACAGGCTACAGCAGGTAAGACCAAAGCAGCAGTAAATCCTGAGTATGGCAAGGAAATTTTCAAGAATATCTGTATCCACTGTCATCGTACGGACTACGACGTCAGCGCAGTTGGTGCGCCCGGTTTGCGCGATGTAATGGATCGCCATACGCCTGAATGGCTAAATCAGTGGCTTACCAATCCTGCCATCTTTGCCAAAAAGGATAAAACAGCCAGGGCGCTTATAGAAGCCAACCCCTATGGGTTGACTATGCCGACCTTACCTGAAATGCAGAGCTCTCAAAGCCGCAAGGACGTGATCGAATTCCTGAAAACATTGAAGGGTGATTAACCGCTTCTCAGATTGTAATTTAAATTATGATCAGTGGTGGTATCCAGCCAGCCTTGCCCGTACAGTATAGTTTCACTATGGTTCCGGCATGCGTGCTTTGGCTTTGATTGCTTTTATGGGGCTACAGTTGTCCATGTTCACATGTGGAACTGATATCCATATAGATCATCTGGATGACACAACAAGCCAGATTGTCCATTCACATAATGGTGCAGATCAGGGAACAGGTTTGATGGATCTGGTATGCCAGATTCATGCATCCCATGTATTTACGGAGCAAAAAACCTTTATTATGGGTGACTCCGAAAGCCTCCCTGAACGGCTTTATCACTTGGCCACGCTCAATATCGTCAACGTACCACATCTGATTGAACACCCTCCAAGATTTTTGTATAGCTGAGATTCGGGTTTGATCCGGATGGTTCATGAACTGCCGCAATCATCGCGCAGGTTTGTAGATAACACTCTGGATTAAGAAAATTTTGGATCTTTTATGACCTGATTCTGGTACGTGCCAGACACCGTTTCTCAGCTTCCCCACCGATCAATATCTCATCACAGGGGGAAACTGTGCGAATTTATCATATTATTCTGGTGTGCTCGGGGCTACTGCTTTTGCAGCAGCCCGCATATGCCGAGTCGATTACGCTTGAAGAAGCCATGCAGCAGGCGGGTGATACACATCCCGAGGTACGCATGGCCGAGCAGGGCGTTGCAGCAGCTCAAGGCATGTTGACCGAGAAATCATCCTATGCCTACAACCCGGAAGTGCTGATCGAACCGCAGCGCAGACGGCTGGCAGATAGAAGTGGCATTACCAACGATTATTTTATCACGCTGTCGCAGGGAATCGAGATCCCCGGCAAGCGTTCCAACAGGAGCAAGGCGGCCAGGGCAGGTTTGGATGTGGCAGAAGATAATGCCGAAAATGTGCGTCAGCGACGCATGATTGCGGCCGCACGGGCAGCGACAATGCTGGATTTTTTCATGCAGACTGAGAATGTTCGTCAGCAGCAGAAGAATATCATGCAGCGACTTCTTAAGGCTGTAAATCAGGGTTTTAAGGCCGGTGAGAAGAACATGCTGGATGTCAATCTCGCCCGTGCATCTTTTGCCAACTCACTATCCATGGTTGCCCAGGCAAGGCAACGCTATTTGAGGGCGGAAGAGGATATGGCCAATGCCCTGGGCCTGCCGGGGAAAAGGAAGCAGGAGCTCCATGTTATCCTCCCTTCTCTGAATCCGGGATGGAGACCGCCTGAGAACGCTGTGCAACTGGCTTTGGCTTCCAGGCCTGATCTTCAGGCTGTAAAGGCCAATACCAGGGTGGGTGAAGCCCGGGCACGACTGGCTGATCTCAATCGTATCCCCGATCCCACGCTCAGTCTGTTAACAGGACGGGATACCAATGATCGCATCATCGGCTTCGGCGTGAACATTCCCCTACCTGTACTCAACGCCCATACCGGCGCCTACAAGGCAGCCATCGCCGAACGTGAGCGTACACGGGATATGGAACAATGGAGTATCATAAAATTAAAACGGGAAGTGACTACGGTTATTCGTGAGCATGAGGTGGCGGCCAGAACCTTAACCTTGTTTCTGCAAGGACAAACGCCTGCGGCGGAAGACAACATCCGCCTGGCCCAGACTGCCTATGAAAACGGCGAGATGGATCTCTCCGACCTTGTTATTTATCTCGACCGCAGCCTTCAGGCGCGTACGACCCGGTTTGAACTGCTCAAGCGGATGTGGCTGGCCCACATCCGCGTGGCCGAAGTACTCGGTCATCCCGAATATATTCTCAAAGGAATCCAACAATGAACATTTTGATTAGTTTGCTTTCGTTACTTATCATTTCCACACCACCCGCCGTAGCTGAAGAAAACAACCATGCTCAGGTCGCGGACCATCAGGAGCAGGCTGATGAAGTTCATCTGACTGCCGAACAAATCAGGCAGATCGGTTTAAAAGTGGAAACACTAAAGCCGCAACCGGACACGGAGCTTATTCGTGCGCCGGGCACGGTGGCTTTTAATGCCTATCGTCTGGCCGATATCACCAGCCTTGTCGATGGTGTGATCCATGCACGCTATGTCCGTCTGGGAGACCGGGTGAGGCAAGGGCAAAGGCTGGTGACACTGATCAGTACGGCTCTGGCGCAAGCTGAAGCAGGTTTTCTTCGAGCCGAGGCGGAGCATCGCAAGAGTAAGCAGGACTGGGTGCGTCTCAAAGGCCTGGCGGAACAGAAGATCGTGTCCCAGGCGCGGTTGCAACAGGCGGAGAGTGTTCATCAGTCCAATCACGCCGCGCTGGCAGCCGCCCGCGCAACACTTGCTTCCTACGGCTTGAGAGGCCGGGATATAGACGCACTTATCAAGCAGAGTGATTACGGTCAACTGACACTCCGGGCATCGCGCTCCGGCACCATTGTTGCGGATGATTTTCGCCTGGGGCAACACATTGCAGCAGGCACGCCCCTTATACAAATTGCCGATGACCGGACGCTCTGGGTTGAGGTCAGGATTCCCGCGACACAGCTTTTCAGCATCAAGGTGGGACAAGCCGCATCCATCATACCGAAAGGTGGAAATCGGCATTACACGGGAAAGGTCGTCAACATTCATCCTCAACTGGATACTGCCACTCGTACCGCCGGTGTACGTCTGGAGGTGAAAAATGTAGATGCTGCCTTGCACCCCGGTATGTTCGTGGAAGCCACAATTGATGCCGGAACGGGCAAAAAGGCATTGCTGCTTCCACGGGAGGCCATTCAGCGCCAGGGCGGAAAGTTGGTTGTTTTTGTGGAGAAACAACCGGGCCATTACAAACGCCGTGAAGTGCGTGTGGGTGCGGCCAGCATGGGACGGATTCCGGTATTGGAGGGGCTGAAAGCAGGCGATCGAGTAGTGACTGCGGGTGCATTTGCCGTGGCTTCGGAACTGGCCAAGGCCGGTTTCGCGGAGGAATAGGTTATGTTTGCAAAGCTGATTGATATGGCGATCAACAACCGTTTTCTTGTCCTCCTGTGCCTGATCGGTGGTGTTGCGTATGCGGCCTTTGCCGTACCAAAACTGAATCTCGATGCCTTTCCCGATGTCACCAACATTCAGGTGACCATCAATACCGAATCGCCGGGGCTGGCTTCTGAAGAAGTGGAACAGCTGATTACCTTTCCGATTGAGGCGGTGATGTATGCGCTGCCTGATGTCGAAGAAGTGCGTTCCATTTCCAAGACCGGACTGTCGGTAGTCACGGTCGTATTCAAGGAGAGCACGGATATTTATTTCGCCCGTCAGCTTGTCTTCCAGAAATTACAGACTGCACGCCAAACCATTCCCGCATGGGCGGGTGTGCCCGGAATTGGTCCGAACACATCGGGGCTTGGACAGGTATTTCAGTATATTCTTAAAGCCGATCCGGAAGCAGGTCTCGATGCACTGACGCTACGTTCGCTGAATGACTGGGTGGTCAAACTGATGTTGATGCCGGTAAACGGAGTGACGGAAATTCTCTCATTCGGTGGTGAAGTGCGGCAATATCAGGTGCGCCTGAATCCCGGCCGCCTGCTCAGCTATGGCCTGCATGTTTCGGATATCGTTTCAGCACTCAAGGCAAATAATCGCAATGCCGGTGGCTGGTATCTTACAGGGAGTGGCGAGCAACTGGTGATTCGTGGTGTGGGCTGGATTCCTGCCGGTGAGGCGGGGCTGAAAGCCATCGCGGCGATACCGGTCAAAACAGTCAACGGTACGCCGGTGCGCATCCGTGATCTGGCGAAAATTGCCTTTGGCGGTGAAATTCGTCAGGGCGCGGTGACGATGACGGAACGTGATCGTGAAGGTAAAGTCAAACCACTTGGGGAAGTGGTGGCCGGTATCGTGCTGAAGCGATTCGGTTCTAATACCAAGGCTACGATTGACGATGTAAAAACACGCCTTGCGATCGTGCAGAAGGCCTTACCCAAAGGCGTGACCATTCAACCCTTCTATGACCAGTCCGATCTGGTTTCCAAAGCTATATGGACGGTGGAAGAGGCATTGATCGAGGCATTTGTGTTGATCGTGATCATTCTGTTTCTGTTTCTGATGAACTTGCGCGCCGCCGCGCTGGTGCTTGTTTCCGTGCCGGTGTCGGTACTGGCGGCACTGGCGACCATGCAATACTACGACATTTCCGCCAACCTGATGAGTCTGGGTGGACTGGCTATTGCCATTGGCATGATGGTGGACGGTTCCGTGGTGATGGTGGAAAACATCTTCAAACATCTGGAGCAGGTGAAGGAAGACGATCATGGAATTGCATTGCGCATTACCGAGGCTGCCCGCGAGGTCGCCCGTCCCGTGTTGTTTGCGGTGCTGATTATCCTGATCGTATTCACGCCACTGTTTTCACTGGAAGGTGTGGAAGGCAAGCTGTTTACGCCGATGGCGCTGTCTATTTGTTTCGCCATGTTTGCGTCGCTTCTGGTCGCCATGTTCGTCATGCCGGTGCTGGCTACCTATGTTTTCACCAAGGGAGTAAAACACAAGGACAGCCCGGTTCTGGCGCCGCTGGCGCGCCTCTATCACAGTACTCTGCGGACGGCACTTATGCATCGAAGGTGGGTGGTGGGTGGTGCGGTGGGGGCGCTATTGGCCGCATTGACGCTGGTTCCCTTACTCGGCACCGAATTCGTACCGGAACTGGAAGAAGGAACGCTCAATATCCGGGTGACACTGAACCCCTCTTCCTCACTGGAATATGCCAAGGGTGTTGGTGAGAAACTGGAAAAGATTCTGGTTGAGAACTTTCCCGAGGTAACCTATGCCACCGCCCGCACCGGTCGTGCTGAAATTGGTGGTGATCCGGAAGCTGTGTCCAATGTTGAAATATTTGTCGGTTTGAAGCCGCATGACGAATGGACCTCCGCTAATAACCGCGAAGCATTGCAGAATCTGATGCGTGAGAAACTGGAAGCCGTGCCGGGCGCGTTGTTTGCATTTTCCCAGCCGATTGCCACGCGCGTGGATGAGATGCTTTCGGGCGTCAAGGCACAGCTGGCCATCAAACTGTTCGGGCCAGACCTTAAAGTGTTGGCCGAAAAAGGACGGGAAATTGAGCGGCTGACGCGCAGCGTGGAGGGTACACGCGATGTAGCCATGGAACAGATCGAAGGTGAAGCACAACTTGTTATCCGGCCGGATCGGGACAAACTGGATCGTTACGGCATCCCGGTGGATGAGGTGATGAGCCTGGTGTCGGATGCCATTGGCGGCGTCACCGCCGGGCAGGTCATCAAGGGCAATGAGCGCTATAACATTTATGTGCGTCTGGCTAAGGCGTTCCGCAGCAGCCCCGAAGAGATTGGCAATCTTATTCTTCAGGCACCGGATGGTGCATGGGTGCGCCTGCGCGACGTGGCGCGGATCGCAGTGGAGATGGGTCCGCCGATGATCCGGCGCGATGATGTGCAACGCCGCGTTGTCATCCAGTGCAATGTGGAAGGGCGTGATATGGGTGGTCTGGTTGCCGAACTCGACCAGCGCATCCACAAGGAGATTAAGCTTCCCCCCGGTTATACGGTTGTTTTTGGCGGCCAGTTCAAAAATCAGCAACGCGCACAGGCGAAGCTGATGGTCGTGGTGCCGTTGTCACTGCTACTGATTTTCCTGTTGCTGTATTTTGCTTTCCATTCAGCAGGACAGGCATTGCTGATCATGCTCAATGTGCCCATGGCGCTGATCGGTGGCATTCTGGCCCTGTTTATCTCCGGCCAATATCTGTCCGTACCTTCCAGTATTGGCTTTATCGCCCTGTTCGGCGTGGCTGTACTCAATGGTGTTGTGATGGTGGATGCCATCAACCGGCACCGCAAGGATAGTAACGATATGGATGAGTCGGTATGTATGGGTGCGGAAAGCCGTTTCCGACCGGTCATGATGACTGCAACAATCGCAGCACTGGGATTGTTTCCTCTGCTATTGGCCACAGGTATTGGCTCGGAGATTCAGCGGCCGCTGGCGACCGTAGTCGTCGGCGGTCTTGTGTCCTCTACAGCTTTAACGCTATTCGTATTGCCCTGTTTGTATGCGTTCTTCAGCAGTGAAAAGCATATAAAAGAGATATCATGATTCTACCTGGGTGTGCCATGTAAAAAACAGGTGACGAGCCACTTGCAAAAGTCTGGGTGGATGAACGGCAATCCCACTTCGAGTCCATCTTCGGGATGGAATGAGGGGCATGGTGGTTCCATGTGCCGAAATTCCAGTTCGGAAATGGGCCGGAGTGGGGAAGTTGATCGCCGCCC
>JAUZQZ010000131.1 GCA_030950745.1 Mariprofundaceae bacterium
TAAATCTAAAAAATATTCAAATTAAATTAGAAGAAATAACTAAGCCGTGTTTTGAAGAGCCTATGAAAACATATTCAAGATTCACAAAAAAGTTTTGGTAAAAAAGTAGTATTACGATGACAGTTTACTAAATACACTTAACTATCCTTCATGCCGGTGAATTCACCTATGGAGATAGTCCGAAAATTTTTGGACGAATTCACCCCCGAATATGAGGTGATTCAGGAACCGAGGGAGGCAACCCGGACATGAGTAGCAACCATGATCAGACGTCGATGATACGTACTTCGAAATCCGACCCCATGATCCATCGCTATGCGAAGAATCCGATCCTGACGCCGGATGATGTGCCGTATCCGGTGTCCACGGTGCACAACGCTGCCGTGGTCCAATATGAAGGGCGTTACATCATGCTGTTTCGCGCCCATCTGCATAACGGTCGTTCAGTCATCGGCATTGCCGAGAGTGATGACGGTTTCCACTTCTCAGTGCGGTCCAGACCATGGCTGACGCCAGCAGACGAAGGTGAGTTTGCCGAGTATGAAGCGTTCGGCGTGGAGGATCCGCGGATCTGCCGCATGGATGATGCGTATTACATTACCTACAGCGCCTATTCTTCTCACGGCGTGCGCATTGCGCTGGCGAAAACGCATGACTTTATCAACGTGGAACGCATAGCCCTGATTACCGAGGCGGATATGCGTAATGTCGTGCTGTTTCCACGACGTTTCGATGGCCGCTATGTACGTCTGGATCGCCCGCATGGCGATATTGCGCCATGGTCGATATGGATGTCGTCATCTCCCGATCTGATCCACTGGGGGGAGTCGCGCCGCCTGATCGCGCCGATGCCGTACCACTGGGATGAAATGAAGATCGGGCCGGGAGCGACGCCGTTCGCCACCAGCCGGGGCTGGCTGTCCATCTATCACGGCGTGTTTGAAACCATGAACGGAGCCGTGTACCGGCTGGGTGTCGCGTTGCACGCGCTGGATGATCCGGCGCGTATCCTTGGTGTGGCGGATGACTGGATACTGGAACCGGAGGCCCCATGGGAGCGTTCAGGCTATGTGCCCAACGTCGTGTTCTGCTGCAGCGCTGTGCCGGAAGATGATGGTACGGTCAAAATCTACTGGGGTGCGGCGGATACGGTGATGTGTGCCGGCACGGCTTCTATTGAGGCACTGGTGGATATGTGCCTTCAGCGCGGCAGACCGCCCTTGTTATAGCTTTTCTGCTGACATCCGATTGGGGCAGGTATTTTGTGTGTGGAATTGAGGAAAAAGCGAGGGCGCGGCAGCATTTGTGATGAAGTCGTAAAAAGTCCGTCCATGGCCTTTTTGACTGTCCGGAAAGCGAAAAGTGCGATTTTCACTTTCCTTACAAATCAACAACTTGCGCTGCAAGCCCTTGATTTGCGCGCCCATCCATGGGCGCTTTGATGACTTCTTACGAAGTCATCATTTGTGAATAATCCGGGTTAAGCTGCTTTCTGTACTTTCCCCGAACGCAGGCAGCGAGTGCATACGCGCGCATGGCTGACGTGACCACTAATGACAGCGCGTATTCTGTGCAGATTCGGCAGAAAACGCCGCCGGGTTGTGTTGTGAGCATGACTCACATTATTACCGCTCATCGGTCCCTTGCCGCAAATGTCGCAACGTTTGGCCATGGTGTACCCCCTGCAAACTTTCAAATAACCTTCTAAAAAGGAGGCGCACTTTAGGCGAAGATGCATTGAGACACAAGTGCAGGTTGTTAGTAAGCTTGCCGGATGTATCAGGCGTTGCTACAGGATATAACCATAATTCCCGGTGTTGGGCCAGCGCTTGGTAAACGGCTTGCCAGCACGGGAATTCGTTGCATGGGTGATTTGTTGTTGCTCCTGCCAAAGGCTTACATTGATGACAGGGTAAGCATTCCCATCCGTGATTTACAGGAAGGCATAGCAGCGCGCACCAGCGGACAGGTGTTGAAAGTCGAAGCCACCGGCATGGGTAGAAAACGGCAGGTTATCATCGTTTTGGGCGATGACAGTGGCGCACAGGTTCAATTGCGTTTCTTCCATTCTCCCTATCTGTTGCGTGATGCACGGCTCACTCCCGGGCGTGAGATCAGTGTGCGCGGCAAACCGGAATGGTGGCGGGATTCCTGCCAGATACTGCATCCGGAATGGATGCCGCTGGAAGCATTTAGCGGTGGCTGGAGGCCTGTGTATGCCTCGGTTGCGGGGCTCACGGGTGTGCGTATTGCCGGCATGATTCCGCGGGCCTTGTCGTTATTGCCGCGTAAGGCTATTAGTTCATTTGATGCGGGCCTGAAAGAATACCCGTCGTTCGGGCAGTCTTTGCGATTGGTACATGCTCCGAATACGGACCCCGATTCCAACCCCGTGCAGCAGGCTATGGTGCGTCTGCGGTTGGAAGAACTTCTGACCTACCTGCATTTGATGCGCAACATGCGTCAAAAAGCACAGGTTTCTGCTCCGGAATGGCCAAAAATAGATATTATAGAGACCTTTCTCGCTTCACTTCCTTACCCGTTGACCGAAGCGCAAGCCAGCGTTTGGAAGGAAATACAACGCGATCTGTCCAGTGGATTGCGTATGCACCGTTTGCTGCAAGGCGATGTGGGTGCGGGCAAGACATGGATTGCAGCGCTCTCAATGTTGATGGCGGTCGATCATGGTTTTCAGGCTGTACTGATGGCACCGACCAGTGTGCTGGTGCGGCAGCATGTGGAAACGCTGAACGAACTTTTTTTACCGTTGGGCAGAAAGATAGAGCTTCTGACCGGAGGACTGCGCACGAAGGAGCGGGGAAGGATCCTTGACGGTTTGGCTGATGGAAGCATGGATATGGTGGTCGGCACGCATGCCCTGATTTCGGAAGACGTGCAATACCATAAGCTGGGCTTGGCCGTGGTGGATGAGCAACACCGTTTTGGCGTGCGCCAGCGTTGGGCTTTGACCGAACGTGGATCCTCCGTGCATTTGCTGGCTATGACCGCAACGCCGATTCCACGCTCGCTGGCGTTGGCGCTGTATGGTGATATGGACTTGAGCTTGATGCGAGGCATGCCGCCGGGACGCAAGCCGGTGGAAACACGGGTGATTTCAGGACGTGGTAAATTGGCCGATGGCATGCGCCGTATGCTGGATGAGGGTGGAAGAGTTTACTGGATTGTACCGCGTATTGATGAGGACGAAGATGGCATCTCCGTGGATCAGCGGGTGGAAGCACTCAAGCAGCGATTTCCTGATGCAGGCGTATTGGGCCTGCATGGACGCATGAAGCCAAAGGAAAAGGATGCGGTGCTGGATGCTTTTGCAAAAGGTGCGTGCCGCCTGCTGGTTTCCACTACGGTGGTCGAGGTGGGCGTGAATGTGCCCGAGGCGCGTCTGATGGTGATTGAACAGGCGGAAGGTTACGGACTGGCGCAATTGCACCAGTTGCGCGGCAGGGTGGGGCGCAGCGATACGCAAAGCTATTGCGTGCTGCTGCCGTCAAAGGACGCATCGGAGGCTGCGCTTTCCCGCTTGGGTCATATGGCGACGAACCACGATGGCCTAAAACTGGCAGAACTTGATTTACAATTACGTGGTGCAGGCGATGCGCTGGGTGCGCGTCAGAGTGGTGAGGCCGGATTCCGATTGCTGGATATTGTTCGCGATGCGCCGTTGATTCGCCACTGGCATGAGCATCTTCCGCCCGTGGAACCGACAGAGGCCATGATCCGCTTCTGGCGGCCAGTGGCGGGGAGTGTGGATTAACCCTAAATTGAGGTTGCTATTCCAAAATGGTTAGAGAGGCCTTGCAATGCGAAACATTACTGCGACAGAACTTGCCAGAAATCTTCGCCAAGTGTTGGATAATATCATGTCCACGCATGAAGAATATGTGATTGAGCGAAACCATCGACAGATTGCCCGCATCGTCCCCAGTGCCGGACAACAGACAGCACTTGAAGCCATGGCCGATCTTTACAGAACCTTGCCAGAGGATGCAGCAGGAAATTGGCTTAAAGATAGCCAGAGTTTGGCGGGAACGATCAATGAGGAGATTCGCAATCCATGGGATTCCTGATCGACACCTGTATTTGGATTGATGTAGAGCAGGGCCACCTTGCACCCGGAGAAATATTCGGTGGACTGGCAGCGGCAATCAAGGGTACTGGAAGGAAGCACCGCTATCGCGTGCAGGATTTATGGCTTGCCAGCCAGGCCATTCAGCATGGCTATCAACTTCTTACCCGCAATCGACGGGATTTTGTGGATATTCCGGGTCTCGATCTTGCAGTGATGTGAGAGTGATAAACAGAATATAAAAGCCCGGTGCCGTCACTGACTTGCTTGGTAACGGATACCATTTGGGCGAAAAAGAAGTGTTGAGCAAACATAAGCCAGAGTAAAGTTTTTCTAAAGTCCTCAATTTCTCTGCCGATATGTGTATTCGCCGAGGTAAAGTTTCGATCTTCCAAGGCAAACGTGACAAGGCATGGATGTCGTTCACGTATCAACAACACATACTAAGGAGAGATTAAAATGGCACTAGTAATTCAAACCAACAATGCGGCCGTTACGGCGCAGAAAAACATCAACACCAACACATTAGGGCAAAACAAGGCATTGAACCGTCTGTCATCCGGCTTCCGTATCAATTCGGCAGCGGATGATGCGGCAGGCTTTGCGATTTCGTCCAAACTGGATGCACAGGGTTCGCGTCTCAAGGCTGCGGTTCAAAACGCATCACAGGCCACGGCTCTGGTTAAAACGGCGGAAGCCGGCGTGAACGAAATCCAGAATATGATTGTTCGCCTGCAGACACTGGCCATTCAGGGAGCCAGCGCCAATAACGCGGGTGAATTGACCCAACTGGATGCGGAGCGTAGCAAGCTGGTGAGTTCGATCGACAAGATCGCCAATTCCACCAACTTCAACGGCACAAATCTGTTGAATGGCATTGATGCCAATTCGGTGGTTGCCAATGGCACAGCCGCAACTGTTGCAGGATCAGGCGTCGCTGGTACTAACACTGGTAATGGCACATTTGCTATTAGCGGCACGGCGACATTCTCTACTGCTGCCACGGCAACCCTCACCACAACCATGACGAGCGCAACAGCCTTCGGTGTAGTGTCGGATGTGGACTTGACCAATATCACGACTGGTGCGGTGGTGACGGCTGGCACAGCTTTAACTACTGCCAATACCGGATTGACGTTCACCTTTACTGCTGGAACCACACCTGATGTGTCTGGCGATAGCTACACCAATGCCACAACGGCGAACGGTACGGCTTATACTGCAGCAGGTACGGCTGCTTATGCCGCAGCTTTGATTTTTCAGGTGGGCGCGGAAAACAACACCAACGATCAGGTAACGGTGAATCTGCAAAACAAGTATACAACGGTAGGCTTGGCTATTACCGGTGACCTGACGAGTGCAACCAATGCCAAAGCGTATATCACCACGCTCAAGACATCGCTCGACACGCTGATTACACAACGTGCCGATCTGGGTGCTACGGCGAACCAGTTGGGTTTTGTGCAGGCCAATCTGGCTACCAGCATTGAGCAGGTGTCAGCCTCGGTGTCCAGTATTCGTGATGCGGATATTGCTGCCGAGATCGCGAACTTCACCAAGAGCCAGATTCTGGTGCAGGCGGGTACGGCCATGCTGGCTCAGGCCAATCAGGCCAGCAAGAATGTGCTCAGATTGTTCCAGTAGGAGTATAAGCCATCCTCTCCCCCGCGTTGGGGGAGAGGGCGGAGCTAATCCATGAAAGGAGGTAAACAGCCATGATTTCCGTTACACAAGCTAGCAACACAACGCTGCCCTCTGGTTCTGTGGATGTTCGCTCACCTTCAACGACTGTAACACGACAGCCTGCTAAGCCATCATCCGTATCTTCCGACCAGCCCGTGCCTTCCAGTCAGGCTGGCGATATGAAAAAGCAGCAGCCCAGTAGCCAGGACGTTCAGCGTGCAGTGGTCCAGGCCAATGCCCAGATTGCCGGACTTAATGAAAACCTTTCATTCGGGTTCGTTAAAGAATTGGGTCAACTGGTTGTTCAGATAACGGACAAAAATTCAGGTGAAGTGATCAGACAATTTCCCTCCAGGGAATTTATCGCGCAACAGATTGCTTCCAAAGCATTTTTGGGCATGTTACTGGATAAACAGGCATAAGACAGTTAGGGGTCAGTTCTTGACCTTGCACTCACCAAGCTCCGGCTTTCACGATAAAAGCCACAGCGGTTGAGGACTGAGTGCAAGGTCAAGGACTGATCCTGTTTTTACATCTGGCCTGAAATTTGCAAGAGATTCAATTGTTTTATGGCGAGGCATAAGCAAAGGAGAAGAACATGCCTGTTATTTCCAGTATACCGAATCAGATTACGGGTTTTGATACGCAGGGAGCGGTCAAACAATTACTTGCTGTCGATCAATTTAAGATTAATCAACTCAAGCAGAAACAGACTGACCAGACAGCCAAGCAGGTTGCACTGACGCAGTTGAATACGGCGCTATCAACTCTGCGCAGTACATCCACGGCCATGGCGAGTGCTTCTCAGTTCTTCTCATTCACGGCCAGCCTTTCAAGCAGTGCCTCTGGCGTTACGGCTGGCAGTTTATTGAATGTGAGTGGAACCAATGCGGTTTCTGCGGGCAGCCACACTCTGGTCGTGAATCAGATTGCGGCAGCCGAACGCCTGTCTTCGTCATCTGCTGTCATCAGTGCAAGTACAGGCAGCGCGGCGGCAAGCGATGCGGAAGCGCTGGGCCTTACCGCTGCCAGTTTCCAGATCAATGGCGTAACCATTAACGTTACCGCTGCCGATTCGATTCAGGATATTAGTTTTGCTATCAATCAGGCGAATACGGGTAGTACAGCGACGGGTGTGACAGCATCGGTTATCAAAGCCGGGACGAATGATTTCCGGCTGGTGCTGGTTTCGGACAATACGGGCAGTACGGGCTTCACACTCAGTGGAAACGCGTTGAATACAGGTGGGAGTCTGGCCAATTTAAAACTGGGATCGCTTGCATCAAATGCCGCAATTACCAGTGATACTACGCAGATGAACTTGACGGGAGCGTTCAATATCAATGGCACCGCAGTCAATGTGGTGGCTACGGACACCTTGCAAGGTATCGCGACGACCATCAATGGTCTTGGCATTGGCGTAAAAGCTTCCGTGGAGAGC
This sequence comes from Mariprofundaceae bacterium, assembly GCA_030950745.1. Lineage (GTDB taxonomy): Bacteria > Pseudomonadota > Zetaproteobacteria > Mariprofundales > Mariprofundaceae > JAUZQZ01. The sequence continues at coordinate 7,209 of JAUZQZ010000131.1, forward strand.
TTTGGTGCATCGGATTTCCGACTTTCATTGCAGGGAGATGCGCTAGCCGGAACGCCGGCAAAAACAATTACACTGACGACCGGTAGTGGTGGCGTACTGAGCGGGCTGGGGTTATCCGCCGGAAGCCAGACGGCACTGGCCTTGTCCGCCGATGCTAAATTAACCATTGACGGCCTTCAGGTGACACGTGCGAGCAACAAGATCAGTGACGCTCTGGCTGGCGTAACTTTCGATTTGAAGCAGGCCGATCCGGCAACTCTGAGCTTGAATGTTGGCGTGGATACAACGGCGCTGCGCGCCAATGTGCAGTCTTTCGTGGATGCATATAACGGCGTGCAAAGCTTTATTAACGACCAGTTTGTATTCGATAAGAAGACCGGAAAGAACGGCGTGTTGTCCGGCGAATCATTGATCACGAGTATTCAGAGTTCCCTGTCATCCAGTTTGCTTACATCCGTACCGGGCATTGCCGCAGGTAAGCCGGACAGTCTGGTACGTATCGGTGTGGAGCCGGATAGAAATGGCGTGTTGAGTATCAACGATAATATATTTTCCGGCTTTTTGAACACGGATGTAAATGCCATCCGCGATGTATTCGCTGTGCAGGGAAGCAGTATCAACAATGATCTGAAATTTCTGGTCAATGGTCTGAATACACCGTCCGGAACGTATTCAGTAGGTATTACCCAGGCCGGAACGCAAGCTATCAAGACAGGCGCGGCGATACCTTCACCCGGTGGCCTGGGCGGGGCGGAAACCATTGCGATTACCGCTGTTAATGATCCTGTCGCGGCGAGTGTGGTATTGGGCGCAGGGGACTCACAGGCAACCATTCTGAATAAGCTGAACACCGAATTCGGGAAAATCATTACTGAGCAGCATTTGTTTGGTACACCGCTGACGGACAGTGCAACCAGCCTGCCCGCAACCAGTGGGGCTTTGCTTACCAATCTGGGCGTGGGACTTGCGGTGAGCGATACGATTACCCTTGCGGGTACGGATCGCTCCGGCGTAGCGGTGAGTGGAAGTCTTGTGGTGGCCGCGACGGACACGTTGAACGATCTGTTTCTGGCTATTCAGTCCACGTTCGGTCAGCAGGTTACGGCCAGTGTGGACGTAAGCGGGAAGATCCAGGTGACGGATACGCAAGCAGGCGCCAGCGGACTAACGGTTGCGTTGCAAAAGAATGCGGCTGATTTGTTTGGTGTGGATACCGCCACTGAAGGACGCTATGCGCTTGATCTGGAGGCTGTGGCATCGGGAACTTCCGTGCAGATTCAAAGCAAGAGCTTTGGCTTATCGGCAGGGTTCAGCATTGCGCAAACGGCGGGGACTTCAGATTTCCTCGGGTTGGTAACGCCGATTATTAATGGCGTGGATGTAGCTGGAACAGTGACACTGACTGGTGCCGGAAATCCTGCGTTGACCACAACCGGGAAAGGGCAGGTGCTTACCGTGGCAAGCGGAACAAACAGCAATGTGGATGGCTTGGCGTTGCTGTTTACCGGTGCGGCGCCCGTGACCTCTGATCTTGTGCTGGGCGTGGGTGCGGCAGCACGCTTTGATGGCTCGCTCGATCTGTTTACCAATCCGGCTACGGGGCTGATTCAGAACAGTATTACTTCATCGCTGGGGATTAACACGACACTGGATCAGCAAATTGCCAATCTTCAGGATCAGATGGACCGGAAGCGTGTTCAACTAACAGCATCATTCGCCAAACTGACGCAATCATTGGCTTCGCTTAAAGCTACCGGGAATTTCCTGACCAATCAGATAAACGCATTCTCAGCCAAGAATTAACGCCTGTTTGTTCTCAAGTCTGGAACGTTTTCAGCGATAGATAAGAGTACGAATTGCGATGCAAGGATTGCATCAGAACCACATAAAGCAAGGAGGCGGAAATGACAGGATACAAGGCATATCAGGGGTATCAGGTAGATGGTTCCAGTCCGTTGGGTTTGGTGTTGCTCAGCTATGAGGCGCTCTACAAATCATTGGGACGAGTCCGCCGGGCGATTGAGGCAGGTGATTTGGCGGCGGAAGCCGATCACACAAGCCGGGCGATGGAGGCCATTATTGAACTGGCAAGCAGTCTGGACATGGAAAGGGGGGGTGAGGTGGCATCTTCGCTGGCTTCGCTCTATACCTATATGATGAAACGGTTGAGTGAAGGTATGTGTAGCTGTTCTACGGAGGCTACAGATGAGGTGATACGTCTGGTGCAGACCCTGCGTGAGGGTTGGCAACAGTTGGATCGGCAGCAGCAGAATGCGGTGATATCGGAACCTGTCTCCGTAGCTGCCTGATGAGAAAACCTGACCCCGTTTTTCTATCTCAGCGTATCGAAGCAAGCATGCGGGCCATGAATGGTATGCGTATGATTTTGCTTGGGGGAGATATGGGTCGGCTGGATAAGGCAATGCTTGTTTTCCACGAGGCATTTGAACCTGTTCGGCAATATCTTGAGAGGTTTGGCACCGGAAACACCACAGAAGAGGAAATGGCCCGGTTACGGCAATTGGAAATGATGCATCATAAGGTGATGCGTTCCATCATGAAAAAAATGCACAATGTTCAAGAGGATATTCTAGTGATTGAGAATGCCCAGTCACGGTTGCATAATACGGCGGCAGTAGTAGTAGGGCTTTCCTGACTAAAGTTCATTCTCCGTTTGCCGATAGATAGATTGACAGCCTGAATATTGTGATGCTGTTATACGCGGACTATGGATGGGCCGTGAAATGTACATAAGAGTTAATGTACGTAAGGGTTAAATAGTCACTGCATGGATGCGTATATATTTGACAGGCCAAAGGTCTGCTAAGAGGAGCCATCAATGCAAATTAACGGTAAACTTCCACTTCAGTTCCTGAATAATCCCCAGCCCAACCAGATTCAATCACAACAAACCGGCAATGCAGGTGGCGCATCACAAAGTAACGCGAGCAATCCGATAGCCGCGGTGAACCCTGCCAATCAGACCCAGACAGCCCAACAGGCTCAGGGTAATGACGGAGCAGGGCAGGCGCAAAAAAGTGCAAATAGCGTTGAAGGTTCCAAACTGGATATTTTCGCTTAGTTGAGCCACTTGCAAAACTCATGAGCGGCAATCGGCTTCCCCACTTCGGCCCATTTCCGAGCTGGAATTTCGGTCCATGGAACCACCATGCACCTCATTCCACCCCGAAAATGGACTCAAAGTGGGATTGCCGCTCATCC
>JAUZQZ010000132.1 GCA_030950745.1 Mariprofundaceae bacterium
CCCACTTTGAGTCCATTTTCGGGGTGGAATGAGGTGCATGGTGGTTCCATGGACCGAAATTCCAGCTCGGACAAAAAGGCCGCAGGCCGTTTGGACGAACTTCTGGTCGCCCGAAGGGTGAGGGCCAACGGCCCGAATCAAGTGGGCCGAAGTGGGGAAGCCGATTGCCACTCATGAGTTTTGCAAGTGGCTCAGTTGTCTGTTTTATTTATAAATGATTGAGGGGATCAAGCTCACTACTGTTCCATACTGATGGAGATTGGACTATAAGCGGCAGATATGCTCCCGGTCCGGACCTGTGGACAGCATCGTTACCGGACAGCCACACACTTCCTCAATACGGTCCAGCAAGGTTTTTGCATTTTTCGGTAACTGCGCCATATCCGTCAAACCAAAGGTATTCTCAGCCCAGCCGGGTAATGTTTCGTACACGGGCGTGCATTCATTCAACACTCCCGCATCCGCCGGAATCGACTGCAAGTATTCGCCGTTGCGCTCATAGGCCACACACAGCTTCACTTCGGATAAGCCATCGAGAACATCCAGTTTGGTCACCGCCAGTCCGGTGACGCCTGCCACGCGCACGGCATGGCGTACAACCACGGCATCAAACCACCCTGTACGGCGCGGGCGTCCCGTGGTCGCACCGAACTCCTGCCCCTTCTCAGCCAGATGTTTGCCTGCGGCATCATTCATTCCTTCGGCATTGTAGAGTTCGGTCGGGAATGGCCCTGCTCCGACCCTCGTGGTATAGGCTTTACAGATTCCCAGCACCTCGTCGATCATGGCAGGCCCTATACCAAGCCCCGCCATGGCCGCGCCGGAAACCGTGTTCGACGATGTCACAAACGGATAGGTGCCAAAATCCACATCCAGCATCGTGCCCTGCGCACCCTCAAACAGCATGGAATCCCCCGCTTTATGACGTTCCTGCAATATGAGTGAAACATCGGCCATCAACGGCAGCAAACGCTCCCGCGCCAGATCGAGAACTTCATCCACATCCGCGCGACTCACTGCGTCCGTCTTGAAATATTTGGTCAGCAGGAAATTCGTCCACTCCAGGTTCTCGCTGATCTTGGCATCCAGATCGTTTGACGTCAGATCAATCAGGCGGATACCGCGCCGCGCAGTTTTGTCTTCGTAAGCGGGACCAATTCCGCGTCCTGTGGTGCCTATCTTTGCCTTGCCTTTGGCTATTTCGCGCGCCACATCCAGCGCCCGATGATAGGGAAGAATCAACTGGCAGCGGTCGGAAATCTTAAGCCGCTGTGCAACCGGAATCCCCGCCCGGATCAGGGTATTCATCTCTTCGACAATCGTTTCCGGCGCCACCACCGTGCCATTGCCGATCAGGCACAGGGTATTGTCATGCAGAATACCGGACGGGACCAGGTGCAACACCGTCTTCTTGTCGCCAATGACCAGCGTATGCCCGGCATTGGGACCGCCCTGAAAGCGCGCAACCACATCCACTTCGGGGGCCAGAAGATCGACAATTTTTCCCTTGCCTTCATCGCCCCACTGAACCCCGATTGCAACTATATTTGCCATGTTTCCCCCATGCTTGTAAAACTCATGATTGATGAAGTCGTAAAAAAGCCATCCATCTACCTGTGCGTTGCACGCAGACAGGTGGCATTTTTGCTCCACGGAAAAGGAAAAGTGCGAGCTGTAATTCTCTTACAAATAAACAGCTTGCATCGCAAATCATTGATTTTCGCGCCCATCCATGGGCGCTTTGATGACTTCTTGTGAAGTCATCATGACTGAACCACATCCAGCCACGCCCATAAATCACAGGAAAATCCTGTCGCAGGCATATCCCGTCCATGCGCCGCCATCATCGTATCATAACGTCCGCCATGCAGCAGCGCCTGCGGCACTCCGGCGGCAAACCCCGCAAACACAATCCCGCTGTGGTACAGAAAGCGCGGCATCACCGCTGCGTCTGCATGCACCTGAACCTCACCCTCTAACTGGCTGCCCACCTGTTTCACCAGAGAAACCAATTCCTGCGCGGCGGCATCAAATGTATCGTTGATTCTGCCCTGCTGCGCCTCAATCCACGCCAGGTCGCCAAGCCCTGAAGCCATGTCCAGCAAGACCTGCCGGTTTGTTTCGGAGATGTTTACGGAAGTAATGGTCGCGGACAGGTCATCCGGTGAGCGGCGGGCAATGAGTTCCCGCCAGGTTTCCAGCGATACCGAACTCTCCTCGACCAGCGCCTTGAGCAAGCCGATATGTCCAACCTGTAACACCGGCTGCTCGAATCCGGCGGCCAGCATGCACGTGGCCGCCAAACGCATCACTTCGGTATCGCCTTCCGCGCCGGATACGCCAAGATATTCCACACCTGTTTGCCATTGCTGACGTGAACCACGCCGCGATACCGGCCGGGCCAGCATGACCGTGCCTGAATAGCAAAGCTTCAAAATATCCTTACTTTGTAAACGTGTCGCGGCAATGCGTGCAATCTGGGGTGTCATATCCGAACGAATGGCCAATAATCCAGCCCCTGCCGGATCAGAAAACACCACCGTCTGATCGGCAAGAAAACGTCCTGCACCGGATTTCAGCGTATCGGGACGTTCCAGAATCGGTGGAATCACCTCATCAAATCCCGCCTCGTCAAACAGTGCAAGCAACCGGCCCTGCAAACCACGCAGTGACTTCGCACGAACACCGAAGGCGTCATCCAACCCGATAATCGGACGATCCATCACATATCCCCCAATTCAGCATAACGAACCATGATGATATGGGGCAGGCTCGCCAACTTGTCGAGCACATCCTCATCCGGTGACGTATCCACCTGTACCAGCGCCACCGCATTGCTCGTGTCTTCCCTGCGTCCCAGGCGGAAATCACCGATGTTGATATTGGCTTCAGCCAGAATGGAACCAATCGCCGCAATCACGCCCGGTCTGTCCTCATTCTGAATGAAAATAAGATTGCCTTGTGGCGCAATTTCCACTTCGCAGGTGTCGAAACTGACAAAGCGAGGCCGCGTTTCATCGAACAATGTCCCCGAAACACAGCGTGTTCCTTCATCACCCTCCACCTGCAGGCGGATCAGCGTGGAAAAATTCTCCGGCGTTTCACGCGCCGACTCAGCTACTTCAATACCACGATCCTTGGCCAGCATACCGGCATTAACTGCATTCACCTCTTCCATGCTTTGCGACAACAGACCCTGAAGCATGCTGTTAATGAGCGGTTTGCGGTTGATCGACGCAGCCTGCCCCTCGAAATGTGTCGTAATGCGTGAATAACCGGGCTTCATGGTCTGCCCGATAAAACGGCCCATGCGTTCGGCCAGCAACAAATATGGCGCCAGCAAACGCTGTTCCTCTTCGGACAGCGACGGCATATTCACGGCGTTGCGCACCGTGCCATTCAGCAGATAGTCCGACATCTGCTCAGCCACCTGAACGGCTACATTTTCCTGTGCCTCATCCGTAGATGCCCCGATATGCGGTGTAAAGCTGACATTATCCAGTTCAAACAGGGGGTTTTCACGTGCCGGTTCACTCTCAAACACATCCAGCGCCGCCGCCCGCAGGTGGCCGGATTTACATGCATCGTACAGCGCCTTTTCATCGACGATACCACCACGAGCACAATTCACCAGAATCGAACCTTTCTTCATCCGCGCCAGTATGTCCGCGTTGATCAGGTTGCGTGTCGCATCCAGAAGCGGCACGTGGATGGTCAGCATATCGACCGTTTCGGCCAGTTCCGCCACCGTTTCTACCTTGGTCACACCCATCGCCGCAGCCCGTTCATCAGAAATGAACGGATCGTAAACATACACGGCCATGCGCAGACCCTTGAGCCGGTCACATACAATGGCGCCAATATTACCCGCGCCAATCACGCCGGCTTTCTTGCCGGTCAGTTCCATGCCCATAAAACGTGATTTTTCCCACTTGCCTGAGCGTGTGGAGGCGGAAGCCTGCGGAATCATGCGCGCCGCCGCCACAATATGCGCCACAGCCAGTTCGGCGGTCGTGATGGTATTACCAAACGGCGTATTCATCACCACAATGCCACGGCGTGAACAGGCTTCTACATCAATATTATCCACACCGATACCGGCGCGGCCAATCACCTTCACACGCCCTGCCGCGTCTAGCAATGCACTTTTTAATGTCGTCGATGAACGAACGGCAATGCCATCGTAATCTCCGGCTATGGCTATTTTTTCCTCATCCGAAAGACCCGGTTTGTAGTCCACTTCAATACCACGCGCCTTAAACACTTCTACGGCACGATCAGACATTTTATCGGCAATCCATACTTTGGGCATAGCTTACTCCTGATGAAGTCGTAAAAAGTCCGTCCATGGACTTTTTACTCCACGGATAGCGAAAAGTGCGATTTTCACTTTCCTTACAAATCAACAACTTGCGCTGCAAGTCCTTGATTTGCGCGCCCATCCATGGGCGCTTTGATGACTTCTTACGAAGTCATCACTCCTGAGCCGGAAAACGTTCGGCCAGCACAGTCTGTGCCGCCGCTACGCCACGGCCCATTTCGACCGGATGTCCAAAACGGTTCAGTGCGATTTCAATGGCACTTATCGCTATGCAAATATCAAACACATCATAGTATCCCAGATGAGCGATGCGGATGATTTTACCCTTTAAATGATCCTGCCCGCCAGCGAAGGTCACGCCCATGATGTCGCGCAAATACTTCACAAACGCCCCACCATCCACGCCATCAGGCACAAAAGCGCCGGTGGCGGAAGTAGCCGGGGATGAAGACACCGGTTTCATACCAAGCGCCGCCACGGCTGCGCGTGTTGCCTTCGCCAGTAATGCATGCCGGGCATGGAGATTGTCCAGGCCTTCCTCAAATATCATTTTTAACACTTCATTCAAACCGAGAATCAGGGCCACGGCAGGCGTCCATGCCGTAGTATCTTTACCTGCCTGCTGGTTCTTTCGCTCGGTGGCAAGATCAAAATAAAATCTCGGGCAAGCCGCCGATTCCGTAAGCGCCCACGCCTTGTCCGAAAGTGCGATCATGGCCAGTCCGGGCGGCAGCATGAATGCCTTCTGCGAACCGGAAATCACCACATCCAGACCCCAGTCATCCATCGGCATATCAATCACACCCAGTGCTGTAATCGCGTCCACTACGGTCACGCAGCCTTTGCGCGCCGCTGTTAACCGCGCCACCTCGCGGATCGGGTGCTCAGTGGCCGTGCTGGTTTCCGATGCCTGCAAAAACACACCTTTTGCCTCGGGATGGGCGTCAAGAGCCGCCTCTACAGCGGAAATCTCAACCGCCTGACCCCATTCCACCTTGATCTCAACGGTATTCACGCCGTATTTTGCCGCAATCTTGCCCCATCGCTCACCGAACTTGCCGCCATTCACATAAATGATGGTGTCGCCGGGCGAGCACAGGTTGGTCACCGCAGCCTCCATGGCGCCGGAACCTGAAGATGCCAGTATCAACGCATCGTTCTTCGTTTGAATGACCTGTTCGAGCATTCTTTTGGTTTCGGCAAAAATAGCTGAAAATTGTGGTGTGCGGTGATGAATCATCGGATGTGCCATACGCAGCAATACGCGCTCAGGCACAGCGGTTGGACCCGGAGAAAGTAGGTATTGTTTTAACATTGAGATGAATGACTCCAAAGAAGCTTGAATTTACACCCGTCACAGGTGCACGGTGCGGGGCGATGCTAATCAGCCAGCCTTCAAGGTCAATGTCGTCTGACCAGGATAACGAAGAGCCACATAAAACATCCTAACCATAGCGTCAGCTTGGCTGGTTCCTCCACGGGATACGCTGGTTCACGGTTTCTCCAACAATCACGATGGACGGAGAGGCTGCGGTTATTTTACCAGTTTTTGCTTGCTGTAACGTCCCGATATGAACCGATTCATCCGCCAGCGATGCATTGCGAATCACTGCAACGGGCATGCTAAAATCCATACCTGCATCCATCAGCCGGACAGCCAGTTCCGGCAGTACGCGTGCCGCCATGTAGAACACCATGACCGGAAATGCCGCAACCAGCGCCGACCAGTCAATTCGGCTATCTTCAGAAACCTCATGTCCCGTCAAAAAGGCAATCGAACTGTTCACGCTCCGATCCGTAACCGGAATACCCGCCATTGCCGGTGCGGCGATGCCTGCCGTAATACCGGGAATAATACGAAACGGTACGTCAGCCTCAGCCAGTGCACGGATCTCTTCTCCACCACGTCCGAACACAAAGGGATCACCACCCTTCAGACGCACCACTCGTTTACCACTTCTGGCCAACCTGATCAGCGTGGCGCAAATATCTGATTGAATGGCGGATGCCTGACCACCACGCTTGCCTGCAAAAACACGTTCTGTATTACTACACCCAAGGTCAAGGACGTCCTGTGACACCAGAGCGTCGTGAACAATCACGTCGCAATTAGCCAGCAATTGAGCGGCCGCACAAGTCAGTAAATCCGCTGCGCCCGGACCAGCGCCAACCAAAGCAACTTCCCCGTGAACAAGAGGGTATGAAAGTGTTTTAGACATTTTCGGAAAGAGTATATGATGCCTTCACAAGAAGTCATCATCGCGCCCATAAACGAGTGTGGAATAAAAAGACCTTGAATGGCCTTTTTACGGCTTCATCAATATATCAGAAAAGCTCCACATCTCCCTCATCCATATTTTGCTGCGATACCGGATTGGTCTCTTCCAGAAGAAGGCCTTTACGATAAGCTGCAACTTCATCCTGTAGCAGTTTTAACCTGTTTGTATATCCCTCAATATCGTCCGATCGCACCTTATCCATGCCGGAAGCGTTTTCGGCCAGAATTCGTGCAAAGCCTTCCATGCGATCCATGTGCAACTCCGTATGCCCCAGGCTTTGGCTTACGATATCCTCGAATTGCAGGGCACGAATCACCGCACCAAGATCTTTACGCATATTGGCGCCCAATGTGCTTACATCCGAACGGCAACTGGAAATCAGATCATTGATGCTGTTAAAATGCTTGATGATATCTTCCACGCCGGACCTTGACTTGAAGACCTCATTCATTTCCCGCGAGGCGGCTTTCACGACAAGCTTATGTAGCTTGGAAAAAGGCTGCATCGCTTCATTCACGGATCCCTCACAAACCTCATGCTCTGCTCTGGCTTCATCGACAAGGTGTTTTAGCTGCTCCGCATCCACCGTCCCGCCGTTCGCCATCTTATCCAGGCGGTTTAGTAGTTTCCGGGACGTTTGCATGCCTTTCACAAGACGATCCATCGGAATACGCACCTCGCCCATATATTCCAGTTCACGCAAATCATTCCGGCTGCTTTGCATAATCATCTCAACCAGCTGCGCAAGGATCTTACCGGCATGATCCGTACGTTGAAAAATATTCAGATCCTCCGAATTCTCATTATTTTGTCCCACGGCTTCCATCATCAGCGTGGACATCATCGACATAAGTTCCGAAGCATCACCATCCAGACGCTCAAAGCTTTCATGCAACGCAGCAATCGCATCCTTCAATAAACATTGGATCTGGTCAGTCTGTTTACGAATGGCGCCGAGTTCATCGGTTACACCTGATTCAACATCATTCAGAACGGATGTTACCGCATCCTGAAGCTCCATGAGCCGGACATCCGCATCCTCATTTTGGGCTTTGTTTGCCACCACACACACCTCCATCAGCCGCCAGCCAAACTAATCATATGTTCCGCCACTTTCGCCAGAGGTGCCACAACCTCAACCGCACCACGCTTGAATGCTTCACCCGGCATGCCCCATACCACGCTCGTGGCTTCGTCCTGTCCGACCGTGGAAGCGCCCGCGTCGCGCATTTCCTTCAGCCCGTCCGCGCCATCTGCGCCCATTCCTGTCAGGATGACACCAAGCGCATTGGGCCCGGCATTCTGGGCCACGGAACGGAACATCACATCCACGGAGGGCCTGTGGCGATTGACGGGCGGACCGTCATTCAGCTTACACACATAGCGGGCGCCATCGCGTTTCACGAGCATATGATGGGTTCCGGGAGAAATGTATATGTGGCCGGGAATAATCTGTTCCCCGTGCTCGGCCAGCTTGACATGCATCCTGCATATCTTGCCCAGACGCTGTGAATAGGATTCACTGAAAGCCTCCGGCAAATGCTGACTGATGACGATCCCCGGAAAATTGGAGGGAAGCATCTGCAACACTTCCGCCGTCGCTTCCGTTCCCCCCGTCGATGCACCAAGGGCGACAATCTTCTCCGTTGTCCTGAAATGTTTCATCGTCTTTTTTTTGATGACCGCATCCGCCGACTGACTGACCGTGACTTCCATCGATTTTACCGGGGCATGACGTATCGCCCGCACATGCGCTCCGGCAGCCATCTTGACCTTCTCGATAATCTCATCGGCATAGTCTTCCAGACCTCTGCCCAACGCGGCAGGCTTACCAACAAAATCTACCGCCCCGAGTTCCAGCGCGGAAAGGGTGACATCCGCTCCCTTCTGCGTCAGTGAAGAAACCATCACCACGGGCATGGGACGCAGACGCATCAGATTGGAGAGAAATGTCAATCCGTCCATGCGCGGCATTTCCACATCCAGCGTCAGCACGTCAGGATTCAGTTCCTTGATTTTCTTCCGTGCAACCAGAGGATCCTGCGCCACACCCACCACTTCAATCGCCTTATCCTGACTGAATATCTCTGTAAGCAACTGCCGCACCAGTGCGGAATCATCCACGATTAACACTTTGATTTTCTTCATCAGAAGGCGCTCCTCAGAAGAAAGTGAATGTCACTGCTCAGATTGTCCCTGATTTGCCCGAGAACAAGGAAAACACGCACAGTGTGCTCCTGCACATGAGCATGTTTGACGCAGTTATCGGGCAAATCAGGGGTGAGTTGAACAGTGACCATCAAAATAGCTCCACGTCGCCCGCAACGGGCGCTTTGCTAATCTCCTGCATATAGCGTGTTTCACGCTCAACAACGGTGTCATTATGGAGAGAACGCAGCTTCTTGAGCCGCACCAGGCCTGTCATCGGGAAGTAATAGACCTTGCGCGGACAGTTTCCGCTCACGTCACTCGCGGCAATCGCCATGTTCTCCTGCCGTAGATAATCGTGAACAAACTGAATGTTCTGCGCACCAATATCCGACATACCGCTCATCATCCGCCCACCGCCAAACAGCTTGATTTCAAGGTTTTTCCTGACACCACCGTGGGATAATATCGTGTTGATAAGATGCTCCATGGCATAATTCCCGAAACGTGTAACATGATCCACAATGCTTCCGCCCCATGTCTGATTCTCGCCCTTGTGGACAGGCAGCATGAAATGATTCATGCCGCCAATGCCAAACACAGTATCACGGATACAGGCGGACACGCATGATCCCAGCACGGTCACCACCGCTTCCGAATCCGTTGTGACGTAATATTCACCGGGCAACAGCTTGGCTGTATGCACGCCATGCATTTTGTCAAAATAGGTATTGATATGCTCAAAACCAGCCAGCCGCGACGGCAATTCGGGCCTCAGACAAGGGTCTGCTGACATTTATTGTCCCTTGGCATAAATGGACTTCCCGCATAACTTGAATTGATCGCTAATATTGAGCAACGATTCGGAGTGCCCAAGAAACAAACGCCCGTGCGGCGCCAGAAGATCGGCATAACGGGCCATCAGTTTCCGTTTTGTTTCCGTATCAAAATAGATGATGACATTGCGGCAGAAAATGGCATCCAACGGCCCGTTCATGGGCCAGTCATGCAATAAATTCAGTTGCCGGAATGTGATCATTTCCTGTAACGGAGATTTGATTTTTACCATATCGGGATATTTTCGATTGCGCGAGAACCAGCGCCGTACCTTGCCTTTGGCAAGGCCATTCACCCGTTTGCTTTCATATATACCGTTTGCGGCATGCGCCACCATATCGGTATCCAGATCAGTCGCCAGAATCTTTGCATCCCAACCAGCGGGCATGGTTTCAGCCATGGTCATGGCGATGGAATAAGGCTCCTCCCCACTGGAACAGCCCGCCGACCAGATACGGATGCGATGATCCATCTTGTGATGTTCCATCAGCTCCGGCAGCAGCGTTTGCTTCATGTATTCAAAATGGTGGTTTTCGCGGAAGAACGAGGTCATATTGGTGGTCACCGCATTTACAAAACGGCCCATTTCCTCACCTGACGGGTTCGCCTCCAGTAAATCAACATATTCACTGAATGACCGCAACCCAAGTTTGCGCACACGGCGTGAAATACGCCCGTAAATCATATCTTCCTTGCCCTGATGCATCTTAATCCCGGCATAATCCATGATAAGCCGACATAATGTGTCAAAGTCACTTTGAGTGAAGGCGAATTCGTGTTTTTTGAGAATATCTTTAGTCACGATGCGCCTCAAAGAGAGGCCAGTGCGCTGGGCAATAAACCTTTCTTCCCTCGCATTTCCCTGACATGTTCTTTCTCAACCGAGCCACTTGCAAAACTCTGGGTGGATGAGCGGCAATCCCACTTTGAGTCCATTTTCGGGGTGGAATGAGGTGCATGGTGGTTCCATGGACCGAAATTCCAGCTCGGAAATGGGCCGAAGTGAGGAAGCCGATTGCCGCTCATGAGTTTTGCAAGTGGCTCAACCATCGAAACTTATCCCGTTGACCATTCCCATCATGTCAGCCGTTTGCCGTAATTCTTCCGGAACAGCTTTCCATTTTACCGGGATAGCACCTTCTTTTGCATCACGGATAAAGGCGCGAAACAATTGCACGGTCGACGCATCCACCTGTGCCAGCTCCCCGGCATCCATCATCACCTCGCCATGGTTTGCCAGGGCGTGGCAAAATTGCTCATGCAGGGATTCCGCCTGCGCGATGCCAAGATTACCCTTGAGTTGAATGACATGGGCCTGATCCGCCTTGCTCTTTGCACCGGAAGCGCGGCGAGGGGCCGATTTCTTCGGTGTGGCTTTCGTGGTCATAGCAATATCCTTTTATTCATCAGAACGTTCATTCATCATCCTCAAACTTTTCTTTGGCCTGGGATACAGCCTTCGCTACAATTTGGGGTGCCGCTTTAGTCTGTTTTTTAGCCGATAAAGCGGCAGGCTTGTTCATCTCAACCACCTTCCTGCCATTCTTCTCCGGCACTTTGGATGCTCTGGTGGATGCACCACCCTCACCGACATCAAACACGGCAATCAGTTCACGCATGTTGCCCACCTGTTCATCCAGGTTTTCGCTAGCCGCACTCACTTCCTCGACCATGGCCGCATTCTGCTGTGTGCCGCTATCCAGCTGAGCAATTGCCTTATTGATCTGTTCTACACCGGAAGCCTGTTCCTGGCTCGCCGCTGCAATCTCGGAGACAATGTCCTTCACCTTCTG
>JAUZQZ010000133.1 GCA_030950745.1 Mariprofundaceae bacterium
TCCGGCGGTTCAATCACCTCGACATCCGCCCCATAGCGGCATATCTCCATCACCAGTTCGGTCGGATTGTTGTACGGAATGCGCAGTTCATAACGACCGTCGTCCAGCCAGTTGCCGGACACATCCGGAAACCATTCTTCATCCTGCACCCAGCGGGCGGCCTTTTCGCTGAAATGCAGCACCGCCGTGGCTTTGGGCTTGCCGGAGAAGATGCCGAATGATGTTGTGAGCTTCTCATCCAGTTCGGCATCCGGAATTTCCTTGCATCCGGTATCCAGAAAACGCGCATGTTCAATCTTTTCCACAGCAAAGGAGCGCAGATCACCTTTCTTGTGACACCATGAATCCAGATACCAGTTTCCACGGTAAAAAACCAAACGCTGCGGGGAAATCTCACGCTCTGTCCACTCGTCATGCTGCCTACTATGATAGCGGATATGGATTCGCTGACGATGCATCACTGCATTAGCAACAATGGAAAACATCGGCAATGTTTTACTGCGCGCCCCCGCTCCCAGCACGCGAACCCGGCGAATCTCTTCCGGCGACGGCACATGGGAACCGAGCAGAGATGCCGCCTTGTCGCGAATCAGTTTGATGCTGTCGTCAAACAAACCACCGGAAAGGTTGGCGGTCAACTGCTGAATAGTCAGCAGGGCATGTAGCTCTTCGGGGGAAAACCATACGCCCGGCAATTCAAAGATTGAATTTCTCGCATAGCTATAACCCGTACCCGGTTGATTGATTATCGGCGCATCAAGATACAGGCGCATATCGCGGATCAGGCGCTTTGCTGTCGATTCCGAACATTCGAGGCGTTCACAGATGGATCCCAGAGAAACCGGCGTCCGGCATTTCCTGAGTATCGCATGCAAACGTTGTACACGTTCAACCTTGTCCATATTGCTTCATCATGAAACGCTTTTGCTTGCCGGGCAAGCTTGGCAGTATACGAGCCATGAGTTTGCGCCCCACCCTCTCACAACCCGGCCTGCTGTTCATGGATATGGATTCAACCATGATTCAATGTGAGTGCATTGATGAAATTGCAGCTTTTCTGGGTATCAAACCACAGGTTGCCGCCATCACCGAACGTGCCATGCGCGGTGAACTGGATTTCGCCGCATCCCTGACCGAGCGCGTGCAATTGCTGGTCGGGCTGGATGCGAAGGTGCTGGATCAAGTCTATGATCAATGCATTGAACTCACCGGTGGGGCTGAACACCTGATTGAAACGCTTAGGCAACACGGCTGGAAGGTGGGTCTGGTCTCCGGCGGGTTTACATATTTTACTGATAAACTCAAAAAACGTCTGAATCTGGATTTCACCCTGTCCAATGTGCTGGGTATCCGGGACGACAAACTCACTGGAGGCATTGTCGGCAATATTGTCGATGCAGAGGCTAAGAAAAACGCGTTGCTGTCGCAGGCGGCAGCATGGAGTATCCCGGTCAGGCAGACAGTAGCACTGGGAGATGGCGCCAATGATTTGCCCATGATTCATGCAGCCGGGCTGGGTATCGCATTCCACGCCAAACCCAAAGTGGCCGCCGAAGCACCCTATGTCATTCAAGAAGGAGATATGGATCAAGTATTGAAGTTTTTGCACTGAGATAGCTATTCAATGTGAGGCATATATGATTAATTTTCAATATGTTAGATGTGATAGTCTAAAGTATAACATTAAATATATTCTAGTTTCTGCCGTTATGTTTTCGGGCTTCTTCCTGAGTCCGGACAGTCAAGCTGCAACCCTTTTAACCCAGAAAATCTTATCCAGCACAGCGGCCAATCAGGCTGTCCTTGCCGCCGTTGCCGCATGCGGAAAGGACGGCTACAAGGTCAGCGCAGCCGTCGTCGACAAATCCGGCGTGATTCAAGCGCAATTGCGTGGAGATAGCGCGGGGGCACATACCATCGACAGCAGCCGTCGTAAGGCCTACACGGCTGTCAGCATGGGTAGCCCAACGCAGGCATTCGCTGAACTGGTTAGCAAACGCCCGGGTTTACATGCACTAGGAGTCTGTCGGACTTAGCCGAAATCTACTGTGCGGCAGGGAGAGTGGCCCAAAATTGACTGAATATTCGTCGTATAGAACCACTATACTCCTTATATTCACTCAATTTTGTTCTCGCTTCCCCACCTGCTCGCTACGAATTGCCTAAGTCCGACAGGCTCCTAGCCGGATACGGCGGCTTGCGTTATCATGCGGCGCTTCCTTGAAGGAGGTTATGGCTGCATGGACGAGCGAGTATTGGGTGAAGGGCTAACCTTTGACGATGTGTTGCTGGTGCCGCAAGAAAGCCATGTGGTTCCCCGTGTAGTGGACACGACCTCACAATTTACAAAAAAAATTCAACTCAATATTCCGGTTTTATCAGCGGCTATGGATACCGTAACAGAAGCGCGAACCGCTATCGCCCTGGCTCAGGAAGGCGGTATTGGCGTTATCCACAAAAATCTTACACCGGAGATTCAGGCTGCGGAAGTTCGCAAGGTGAAACGATTTGAGGCGGGTGTGGTGCAGGAGCCATTCACTGTTTCGCCGGGTATGAGTTTGTCAGACGTGCGTGATCTTTGCGGAATTCACGGATTTTCCGGTTTTCCCGTACTCAATGAAGATGGCGGTTTGTGCGGCATCATTACCAACCGTGATACGCGCTTTGAAAATGATTTGAGCAAGCGGGTGGATGAAGTGATGACACCGCGCGACAGGCTGGTAACGGTTAAACCCGGCGCTGATTTGGAGCATTGCAAACAGTTATTCCGGGAACATCGCATTGAGAAGCTTCCTGTGGTGGATGATAAGGGACGTTTGCACGGTATGATTACCGTGCGTGATATTGAGAAATCGAAGGCGTTTCCCCAAGCCGTGCGCGATAATTTGGGACGTCTTCTGGCCGCAGCCGCGATTGGTGTCGGAGATAAAGAACTGGCGCGTTTTGAGGCGCTGATCGCAGTCGGCGTGGATGCCGTTGTGGTGGACACGGCGCATGGTCATTCGGAAGGTGTGATCGGGCAAGTACGCGAGATCAAGCAGCAGCATGGTGATGATATTCAGATTATTGGCGGCAATATTGCCACGCCGGAAGCGGTGCGTGATCTGGCCGATGCAGGTGCTGATGCTGTGAAGGTGGGGATCGGCCCCGGATCGATTTGCACCACCCGCATGGTGGCGGGCGTGGGTGTACCGCAATTAACTGCCATTATGCAGTGCGCGGTGGCAGGTAAGGATGCCGGCATTCCGGTGATTGCCGACGGCGGGATCAAGTTCTCCGGGGATTTTGCCAAGGCGATGGCGGCAGGTGCTTCCACCTGTATGTTCGGTTCCATGCTTGCCGGTACGGACGAGGCGCCGGGAGAAAAGATTCTGTATCAGGGGCGTACTTACAAGGCTTACCGAGGCATGGGTTCGATTGGCGCCATGCAACAGGGCAGTAAAGACCGCTATTTTCAGCATGATGTCGATACGATGAAACTGGTCCCCGAAGGGATTGAAGGACGTGTGGCATATAAAGGTCCGGTGGGTGATATTCTGCATCAGCTTGTTGGCGGTTTGCGCGCGGCAATGGGCTATACCGGGGCTGCTACAATTGCTGAAATGCACAAACATGCAAAATTTGTACGTATTACCGGTGCAGGATTGCGAGAGAGCCACGTACACGATGTGACCATCACCGAGGAAGCACCGAATTACCGTTTGGACTCTTAAATTTGATTTTAGAGCCACTTGCAAAACTCATGGGCGGCAATCGGCTTCCCCACTTCGGCCCATTTCCGAGCTGGAATTTCGGTCCAAGGAACCACCATGCACCTCATTCCACCCCGAAAATGGACTCAAAGTGGGATTGCCGCTCATCCACCCAGAGTTTTGCAAGTGGCTCTTTAGACGCTGATTTACGCAGATATTCACTAATTTCTATGTTTTTATTTTGTGATAGTTTGCCCTTTATCTGTGCTGATCTGCGTTCATCTGCATCT
The DNA here is from genome assembly GCA_030950745.1 of Mariprofundaceae bacterium. Taxonomy (GTDB): domain Bacteria; phylum Pseudomonadota; class Zetaproteobacteria; order Mariprofundales; family Mariprofundaceae; genus JAUZQZ01. Next base: position 3,983 of record JAUZQZ010000133.1, read on the forward strand.
GAAAGGTTTTAATATGGAAAAAATCCTGATTCTGGATTTCGGTTCACAATACACGCAATTGATCGCCCGCCGTGTGCGCGAAGCCGAAGTGTACAGCGAGCTGCATTCCTTCGATATGCCTGAGGCGCAGATTCGCGCTTTCGCTCCGGCTGGTATCATCCTGTCCGGCGGGCCGAATTCGGTTTATGAAGACGAAACGCCGAAAGTGCCCGAGGTCGTGTTCGCTCTGGGTGTGCCGGTGCTGGGTATTTGTTATGGCATGCAGACAATTGCCGTGCAACTGGGAGGCGCCGTCGAGACAGGGGCAGTGCGTGAGTTTGGCCATGCTCATGTGCTGACCAGTGGTGCTTCACCATTGCTACGCGGTATTGAGGATAAAGAAAACGGAGAACTTGATGTCTGGATGAGCCATGGGGATAAAGTGGTCAGTTTGCCGCAGGGCTTTCAAGTGATCTGCGGCAACGATACGGCTCCAATTGCTGGCATGGCGGACGAATCGCGTCATTTCTATGGTTTACAGTTCCACCCCGAAGTGACCCATACTCGTCAGGGTAAGGAGATTCTAAGTCGTTTTGTGCATGATATTTGCGGCTGTTCCCGTCGCTGGACGATGCCAAATTATATTGAAGAGACTGTCCGGCATATTCACGAGCAGGTCGGTGATGAAGAAGTGATTCTGGGGCTGTCCGGTGGAGTCGATTCCTCGGTCGCAGCGGCATTGTTGCATCGTGCGATTGGTGATCAGCTTACCTGCGTCTTTGTCGACAACGGTTTGCTACGCCTGAATGAAGCCGATCAGGTGATGGCAACCTTTTCCGAACATCTGGGTGTGAAGGTGAATCATATCGATGCCAGTGATGTATTTTTGGAACACCTGACCGGCATCGCTGACCCGGAGGAGAAACGCAAGATTATCGGCCGTGAATTCGTCGAGGTCTTTCAGTGTGAGGCGGAAAAATTGCCGAAGGCCAAATGGTTGGCACAGGGAACGATTTATCCTGATGTCATCGAATCAGCCGGTGCGAAGACAAAAAAGGCGCACACGATCAAGAGCCATCATAATGTTGGTGGTCTGCCGGACACCTTGCATCTGAAGTTGCTTGAGCCGCTACGTGATCTGTTTAAGGATGAGGTTCGCGAACTGGGCGTGGCGCTTGGCCTACCGCACGAAATGGTTTATCGCCACCCTTTCCCGGGCCCGGGGCTGGGCGTACGTATTCTTGGCGAAGTCAGGAAAGAATATGCGGACCTGTTGCGCCAGGCTGATGCAATTTTTATTGAGGAATTACGCACCTCCGGCTGGTACGACAAGACCAGTCAGGCGTTCGCTGTATTTTTACCGGTGAAATCGGTCGGTGTGATGGGCGATGGACGCACCTACGAATGGGTGGTTGCGCTACGGGCGGTGCAAACGCAGGACTTCATGACTGCGCACTGGGCGGAATTGCCGCATGCGTTGCTGGCCCAAGTGTCCAACCGTATCATCAATGAGGTGCAAGGTATCAACCGTGTTGTTTATGATGTCTCAGGTAAACCACCGGCGACGATCGAGTGGGAATAACAATTAAAAATTTAAATCAAAGGAGATGAAATGAAAAAATATATTGTAATTGCTGTCGCACTGGTAGTTATGGCGGGATGTTCCGCTGGAACGCAGCAGGTGAAAGAAAAAAAAGCAAAACTGTCGCTGGATAGCGAAAGCTCAAAGTTTAGCTATGTCATTGGACTGGATGTCGGGAAATACCTCAAAACTATCGGAAGTAAACTTGATTTAGCTGCTTTTGATGCGGCGGTTACGTCGGTCATCAGGGGTGAGGAACCCATGTTATCATCCAAGGAGCTTGCAGCAGCCAAACAAGCTGTACTCAGGATGCAGCAAGAGAAAATGTTAGCCAAACAAAAAGAGTTGTTGGCCAAACAAACGAAAGAGGGTTTGAAGAATAAAGCAGAGGGCGAAAAGTTTCTGGCGGAAAATGCCAAAAAAGAGGGTGTGAATACGACGGCAAGTGGCCTGCAATATCAGGTCATTAAATCCGGTGATGGTATGAAGCCCAAGGTAACGGATAAAGTCAAGGTGCATTACGAGGGGCGGTTGATTGATGGTACGGTGTTTGATTCTTCCTACAAACGAGGGCAACCCGTGACCTTTCCATTGAATCAGGTCATTAAGGGCTGGACCGAAGGTTTGCAGCTGATGCCGGTGGGCAGCAAATACAGGTTCTTCCTGCCATCCGAGCTGGCGTATGGGGCCAGTGCACCAGGCAATAAGATCGGGCCGAATTCCACACTGATTTTTGATGTTGAATTGCTTTCGATTGAGAAATAACGCCTTCTTTCGAAGGCGTTAAAGCGCCCATGCATGGGCGCATAAACCAATGGCATGTATAGCTTTTTATAAACAACAAGGAGAAGGGGAAAAACGAATGTGCGCACAACAGTCCGCATTTTGGCAGGAAGGAGATCACGGCAAGATAGCTCCACGTAGTCTGCGTGGCAGGGAACAATCCCCTGCCCTCCAGATTCAGGCATTATGCAGTGCCAGCGTTTTGATTTTCGCGCCCATGGACGGGCGCTTTGATTCCTTCAGGAGAAGGAATCATGTTTGACCGTTTAAGCGAAAAGCTCGGCGGTATTGCGGGCCGTCTTCGGGGCGCTGCGCATGTTTCCGAGGCCGATCTGGATGCGACTTTGCGTGAGATGAGGTTGGCGCTGCTGGAAGCCGATGTGGCTCTGCCTGTGGCACGTTACCTGATGAGCCAAGCACGCGAGCGCGCGCTTGGTTCGGAAGTGGCCAAGAGCTTGAATCCGGGGCAGGTAATTATAAAAATCCTGCACGATGTGCTTGCTGATGTGCTGGGCGGGCAGCGCCGTGATCTGGATATATCGAACATTCCGTCGGTCATCCTGCTCTGCGGACTGCAGGGTGCAGGTAAAACAACCACAGCAGGCAAGTTGGCACGATTACTCGCGGGGCAGGGCCGCAAGGTGGCGCTGACCAGCGTTGATGCAACGCGTCCGGCTGCACGCGAGCAGTTGAAGGTGCTGGCCGAGCAGGTAAATGTTCCCTATCTTGAAGGTGATGGAACCACACCTGTAGCGATGGCGAAGTCCGCGCTGAGTATGGCTAAAACAGGTGGTCATCATGTGCTGATTCTTGATACGGCGGGCCGACAGGTCGTGGACGATGCCTTGATGACAGAAATTCACGAAGTGGTGACCACGGTGAATGCCAGCGAGCGGTTGCTGGTGCTTGATTCAATGACAGGTCAGGCGGCGTTAACCATTGCCGAACAATTCCATGGATCGGTCAAACTTTCCGGTTGTATCCTCACCAAAACTGATGCTGATGTACGCGGTGGCGCGGCACTTTCTGTGGCGCATGTCACCGGTGTTCCGGTGCGTTATGTTGGTACGGGTGAAAAGGTTGATGCGCTTGAACTCTTTGATCCACAGCGTTTTGCCGGGCGCATTCTCGGACAGGGCGATGTGGCCGGGCTGGTGGAAAAGGTTCAGGCTCATGTCGATCAGGAACAGGCCGAGAAGTTGGCGAAAAAGGTTAAAAAGGGCGCATTTGACCTGATGGACTATGCCGATCAACTCGGACAGATACAGAACATGGGTGGCATGTCCGGCATGTTAAAGATGCTTCCGGGCATGAAACTGCCACAGGGAGCCTTGGCGCAGATGGATGATAAGCCGGTTAAACGGATGCAGGCCATGGTTTATTCAATGACGCAAAAAGAACGAAAGTATCCAAAGGTGATGAACGGCAGCCGCAAGAAGCGTATTGCCGCCGGTTCCGGCACCAGTATTCAGGAGCTGAATCAGATGCTCAAACAATTTACACAGATGCAGAAGATGATGAAGAAGATGAAAGGTAACAAAGGCAAGCGCATGATGGCGCAAATGGCCAGCCGTCTTGGTGGCATGGGCGGAGGTATGCCTCCCGGCATGCCGAAGATGTAGGTGGCGGCAAACTTCGCCTTGCTCCGCACTCTTTGCCCGACTATAGTCCGCCGCCTTATTTTCCGGAGGTACTAATTTTATGGCAACAGTGATTCGCTTGCAGCGTGGTGGACGTAAAAAACGTCCGTTTTATTCCGTGGTGGTGATGGATAAACGTAACCGTCGTGACGGTGCCTTTATCGAAAAAATCGGTTACTACGATCCATGCAAGGAACCCGACGTGATTGAGTTGAACATGGAACGTGTGAAAGCATGGACCGATGAGGGTGCGCAGGTGTCGCCCCGTGTTGCCAGCCTGATCAAGCTCGTGAAAAATCCTGAGTTGGCCGAAAAGACCAAGGTTAAGACGGAACAAAAGGCTGCCGAGAGGACGGCTGCAGTAGAAACAAAGGCCAAGGCGGAAGCCGATGCTGCTGCCAAGGCTGAAAAGGAAGCTAAAAAAGCTGAAGAAGAGGCTGCCAAGGCTGCTGAAGCAGAAGCCGCAGTTGAAGAGTCAGAAGAAGAGGCTCCTGCAGAGGAGCCAGCCGTAGAAGAGATTGCCGAAGCCAAAGCCGCTGAGGCCAAACCAGCCAAAGAAACGAAACCTGCAGCCAAAGAAGATGAGGAAAAGGCTGACGCCTGAGCACCTGCTTGAAGTCGGTGTGATTCATAGACCTCATGGTCTAAAGGGTGCCCTGACTATCTATTCGCATACCCGGCCTGCCATCGGCATTGCCGGGTATTCTTTTTGGTGGCTGGGGGTAAATTCAGAATCTATCAAGTCATATAAAGTCAAACGTTGCTGGGAACACGGTAAACGTATTTTGGCCGAGTTGGAAGGGGTGAGCGATTGCGATCAGGCGGTCTTGCTGGAGCAGATGCATATATGGGTGCCTGCCGATGAGGCGACGGTGGGCGAAAATGAGTATCTGTGGGCGGATATTATCGGCTGTGAGGTGTATCAAATTAGTGATGAAAGGGGTGGCGGAGGGAGCGGTGGCGTGCTTCTGGGTGTTGTGGTTGCGCTTGAGGAATACGGCGCCCAGGATATTCTGACCGTACGTACGCCGGAGGATGCCAGGCAGCAAGGTGAATGGATGCTACCTTTCATCGAAGATGTAGTGCTGGATGTGGACTTGGCGGCACGTCGAATCACCGTTGATTTGCCTGAGGGGATGGATGCATGTTTTACGCCCAGATTCTAACCCTCTTTCCCGAGTTTTTCACATCACCTTTGTCCTGCTCAATCCCGAAGCGGGCCATTGATGGCGGTATGGTTTCGGTTGACTGTATCCAGATTCGGGATTTCGCGCTTGATAAACATCACAAGGTGGACGACTCCCCCTATGGCGGTGGTCCCGGCATGGTAATGAAGCCGGAACCGGTAGTTGCGGCCATTCGTGAGGCACGTCAACGCCACCCTGATACGCATGTCGTGATGTTGACCCCGTCCGGAACACATTTTACTCAGGACAGGGCGCTGGAGTATGTGGACAGGGGGCATCTGACTCTGCTCTGTGGCCGCTACGAGGGATTTGATGAGCGCATCTGCGACTATGTGGATGAGCAGCTTTCGTTGGGTGATTATGTGCTTTCCGGCGGTGAACCGGCGGCAATGTGTGTGCTCGACGCTGTGGTTCGATTGCTGCCGGGCGTGCTCGGAAGCCCCGAATCAGCGGTACTGGATTCCTTCAGTGAGGAAGGAATCCTTGATTGGCCGCATTACACACGCCCGGAAGTGTTTGAGGGTAAACGGGTACCCGGAATACTTCTTTCCGGCGATCATGCTGCTATTGACGCATGGCGGCGGGTGCAGTCAGGCGAACGTTCGATGGAGAGGAGCGGAAAGAAATAAACCCGGGTGGCTTGCGGGCCAATGTTTGTGGTGCATTGTGCATTTCTTACTGGCAAGCAAAGTATCCCTGCTTCACCTTGTCCCAGCATCATGGCCTGTGACATCAAAGCCTGCCCTTGATTTGATATACATCAATGCAACAGTGGGTGCACCGGTTGGAATATGCGCACGTAATGATGGCTTTGTGAAAAGGCCATCATCAGACCCGTGGGCGGGGGCAATAATCATATAATTCATCTCGGATCGGAGCTTGGCATGGAAAACATCAGCACCGTACTTACTCGCGAGCACCGTAGTTGTGACAACCTGATTGCAGCAGCCGAGGAAGCAGTGGAAAAGCACCAATGGGATGAAGCGGATAGTCTTTTTTCAGACTTTGTAGCCAGCATGGAACATCACCTGGGTAAGGAAGAGGAAGTGCTTTTCCCCGCACTGGAACAGAAGATGGGAGCAGGCATGGGCCCTGTTCAGGTTATGCTCAAAGAACACGAAGACATGCGCCGTCTGTTCGGAGAAATCAGGGAAGATATTGCGCAGCAACAGGCTGAACACTGTCTGGGATTGTCGGATGCCTTGCTGATGTTGATGCAACAACACAATCTCAAGGAGGAAAGCATCCTCTACCCCATGGCTGATCAAATCCTTGCCGGTGAGAAAGATGAAGTAATGGCACAATTCATCGCCCGGAGTGGGGAGAGCTGATTTTCCATGAAACCGGAACAGTTCCTTGATGTTAATTTACTTGAACCGCCGGAACCAATGGAGCACATTCTGTCAGCCATTGATGCCCTCACGCAGGGTCATTATTTACGTATATGGATACACCGTGAACCGTTCCCTCTTTACGATATCCTGGGTCGGGAAGGGTTTTCTCATGCTATTCGCCCGGGACAGCACAGCCTTTTCGAATTATTCATCTGGCATGGACACGACAAAACGGTGCGTGGCCTGGTGCAGAGCGTAATGCAGAGTGATGAGGAAGATAGCCTGCATTGCCGAGAATGAAGCACGCTTCCGGTCCGGCGCTGGAACAGGCGCCACCAATTTTCGTACCACTCCGTTTCTTTCTTAGCTCACCGATCTTTGGACTTATGGCAGCCATCGTTCTGATTGCTGACGGTCCCGATGCCCTGCTCAGACGCTGGGTGCCCGTAACTCTGGCACTGACCCATCTTATGACTTTGGGCTTCATCACGATGGCCATGATGGGCGCCATGCTGCAAATGATGCCAGTGATTGCCGGCTCTCCGACATGGCGCCCTCGTCTTGTCAGCTCCGTGGTGCACTCGCTTTTGTGTCTGGGTGTTATAATGCTGGCTTCTGGCTTCTGGTTTGATCGTTCCGGTCTCATGTGGTTTGCCCTGCCCATGCTGGCCATGGCGCTGATAATTTTTCTGACGACCATTACACGGAGCCTGGTGTGTTCGCAGGTACACAGCCCCGCCGTGACCGGCATGCGCATGGCAGTTGTTTCTCTGGCGATTACGCTTGCTTTCGGGCTAAGAATCGGTGCGGAACATATCTGGCAATTTCAAACACATGTGGCTCATTTATGGACGAATATACATCTGGCCTGGGCCTTAATCGGTTGGGTAGGGCTACTGGTGATCAGTGCCGCGTATGAGGTTGTCCCGATGTTTCAACTGACGCCGTCCTATCCTGCATGGATACAGCGTTGGCTGAGTAAATTGATAATTACTGTTTTGATATTATGGACGGGTGCCTACCTGCTGGTCATGCCCGGCTGGCTATTTACACTGCTCGGTCTGTGCATAGCCGCAGCACTCATCTGCTTTGCCGTTACAACGCTTTATTTGCAAAGCCACAGGCGCAGACGCCGCCCCGATGTTACCATGGGTTTCTGGCGCATCGGTATGCTCAGTCTTCTCACCAGCGTTTTTCTCTGGATTGGTGGTCAGTTCTTACCGACACTGGCCGCTTGGCCACACTACGATTTGTTGCTTGGAGCTATATATATTGCCGGATTTATCGTGTCGGTAATTAACGGTATGCTCTATAAAATCGTCCCCTTTCTGGTCTGGTTCCATCTGCAAAGTCTGCATATAGGCCAGACCGGACTTCCAACGGTAAAGGAGATCATTCCAGACCACCGCAAGCGCCGCCAGATGCTTTTCCATTTGTCGGCATTACTGGTTCTTGTAGCTGCGATTATATGGCCGGAATGGTTTGCATATGCAGCCGGTGTCCTGTTCGCTGTTTCATTTTCATTATTGGCCTTCAACCTGTTTGCCGCCAGTCGCACATATTTGCAAACGAAGGCAAGGCTCGAGGATCCAACGGCTTAAGAATGAACAGCACACTTATTTTATGACCCGTTAGTCTTTCGCTAATCCCGTGAGTTCCCACAGGCGCTGAATCTCTTTTTTCAAGTCAGCCACCTCTTTTTCCAGCAAGGCCATACGATCGGATTCCATCCTGCTGTCGCCTGATGAACCACCCATCCCCTTCGTGGTTACTCCAATCTTCGGTTCGCCGCACAGCAGATGCACATAACGATCTTCCCGTTGCCCGGCGGTGCGTGGAATTTGAACCAGCAAAGGCTCATCGCGTCCTATAAGCTGCTCCAACAATACTTGCAGCTCTTCAGCGCTTTCAAATGTGACCATGCGCCCTGTGTTGATATGAATCTCATTGAGTGTGAGCGCACCGCGTAGCATCAGCACGCAAGCCACAGCCCGTTCTTTGGAGGAAAGCTTTAACTTGCGTGACAGATGGTGTTCAAAGCGATCCGTCCGGCTATCCATACGCGCAGTCACCAGCCCACAACCCCGCAAGCCATTGACCACGCCACTCACTTCGCCACTGCTCAGGCTCATCACCGGCACACGGCTGCTCTTCTGGTTGCAAGCCGCGGTTAAGGCATTGAGCGTAAGGGGATAATAATCCGGCGTGGTCATCTGCTTTTCCATCAAGCAGCCCAACACTCGCGCTTCATGCTCTGACAACATCCCTTCAACCGATTCTTCAATCACGATTTAATTCCACCTTCTTTCAATTTTTATCCACAGAATAATGTAGATGAATTCATTGACTCTCGAGTTTTGAAATTTTTATGGCCGACTTTTATCTTAACACCGCTAAGCGTAACCTGCCACCATGTCTGATATTGCTGTGGCCCTGGTGCATCATCCGGTGCTGAATCGACTGGGTGAGCCGTCCACCACAGCCATTACGTCCATGGATATTCATGACTTTGCACGTACCTGTGTGTTTTACGACGTGGCACCTGTTTATCTGGTACATCCGGCGGCGGGGATGCATTCCATGGTGGCCGATATTACCGGTTACTGGTTGACAGGTGAGGGTGGAAAACGCAACCCGGGCAGGCGCGAAGCGATGAAACAGATACGCATGGTGAATACGTTGGAAGATGTGTTGCAGGATGCCGATTACAGCGTATGGTATACCTCCGCCAAGCCGCCGGAAGGCCGGGTGCGCGAGGTCAATACGCTGGCGGGACAGCCCGGCCCTCATCTCATTGTATTCGGCACGGGTTGGGGCCTGAATGTGGATGAAATGCCGGAACCAAATGGATGGTTGTCACCGATAGCCGGTATCGGTAAAGTGCGGCACCTTTCTGTACGGGCGGCTGTGGCCATTTATCTGGACCGATTGATTCGGAACAACCAACCCGTTGATTTGTAAGGAAAGTGAAAACTGCGGTTTTCATTTTTCGTAGAGTAAAAAGGTCACGGATGGACTTTTTACGACTACATCAGGTATGAGTGGAGGCAAGACATGCGTGCATTGGATGATGTGACCAGGGATCAGTTGCGTAGCGATATTCCTGACTTTCGTGAAGGCGATAACGTTCGCGTGAATGTTCGCGTGGTGGATTTCAAGGATACCAAGAAAGGCGTGGAACGCCGTGAGCGTTTGCAGGCCTACGAGGGTATTGTCATCGCCCGCCATAATAAAGGAATTTCCAGTTCCTTTACGGTGCGTAAAATATCCGGTGGAATTGGTGTGGAACGTGTGTTTCCGTTGCATTCCCCAATGCTGGAGAGCATCAAGGTGGTGCGCCGTGGTCACGTTCGCCGCGCCAAGCTCTATTATCTGCGTGAACTGCGCGGTAAGGCTGCGCGTATCCGTGAGCGTCGCGTATAATCCACCCGTGTGGGCGTGCCGATTGAGTCGGGCGTAACGGTTTAATGCAGAGGGCCCGTATGGGCCCTTTGTTGTTTTGATTATAAGATGGAGTTGTAAAACTGACAGGGGGAGTTGTTGATGTCTGATCGTACCGATTTTTTCCATGCAGCGTTGTCTGATGCTCCTGTTGCTGATGCAATTACCGCCGAACTGGGTCGCCAGCAGCATACGCTGGAGCTGATTGCCAGCGAGAATATTGTGTCAAAAGCAGTGATGCAGGCGCAGGGATCGGTGATGACCAACAAGTATGCCGAGGGTTATCCGGGACGGCGTTATTACGGCGGTTGCGAGCATGTGGACAAGGTTGAGGCATTGGCGCAAGAACGTGCTAAAGAGCTGTTTGGTGTTAAACACGCTAATGTTCAACCGCATTCCGGCTCACAGGCCAATATGGCGGTGTACATGGCGGTGCTCAATCCGGGCGATACCATCATGGGCATGGATTTGGCGCATGGCGGCCATCTGACGCATGGTTCTCCGGTCAATTTTTCCGGCCGGTTGTATAACGTGGTGGCTTATGGCGTGCGCGAAGACAACGAACTGATTGATTACGACGTGATGCAGCAACTGGCCCTTGAGCATAAACCACAGATGATTATCGGCGGCGCTTCGGCCTATGAGCGTCCGATCGATTTTGTCCGCATGCGTGAAATTGCCGATTCCGTCGGTGCGTATCTGATGGTGGATATGGCCCATTATGCGGGGCTGATCGCCGCTGGTGAGTACCCGAGCCCGGTGGGACACGCGCATATGATTACGACGACTACGCATAAGACCCTGCGTGGTCCGCGCGGCGGCATGATTCTCACCGATAACGATGAATTGGCTAAGAAAATCAACTCACGTATCTTCCCCGGCATTCAGGGCGGACCATTGATGCATGTGATTGCTGCCAAGGCGGTGGCCTTCGGTGAAGCACTGGGCGAGCAGTTCAAAGCCGATCAGAAACAGATTATCGCCAATGCACGTATATTGGCAAAAACGCTGGCAGACGGGGGCTTGCGCATCGTTTCCGGCGGCACCGATTGCCATATGTTCCGGGTGGATGTCCGGCCTCAGAATTTAACCGGCAAGATGGCCGAGGAAGCACTGGAAGCGGCAGGGATTACAGTGAACAAAAACACCATTCCGTTCGACCCGCAAAGTCCGTTTGTGACCAGCGGTATTCGTATCGGCACGGCGGCGGTTACCACGCGTGGTTTATGCGAGGCGGAAAGCGTGCGGATCGGCGAAATGATTCTGAAGGTGCTGGCTGCGCCCGAAGATGAATCGGTGCGTAAAACCGTGGCAGCCGGGGTACGCGATCTGACGGATCACTTCCCGATTTACGGTTGATGCAGGTTCTATAAGACATGCATTGTCCATTCTGTGCCAATGATGACACACGCGTCATAGATTCACGTGTGGCGGAAGGCGGTGCCACGGTGCGGCGTCGGCGCGAGTGTGAAGTGTGCAATAAACGTTTTTCCACCTACGAGCGTGCGGAGCTGCGTTTACCCATGGTGGTCAAGAAGGACGGCGCGCGGCAGACATTTGATGCCGAAAAGATACGTTCAGGCATGCAAAAGGCGCTGGAGAAACGGCCCGTTCCGGCCAACGCACTGGAGCAGGGCGTGCAGGCGATTGTGCGGTCGGTTCAGGAGCTGGGCGAGCCGGAGATACCGGCGGCAGATGTCGGAAACCTTGTGATGGAGCAGTTGCAACAACTCGATGGCGTGGCCTATATTCGTTTTGCCTCCGTATACCGGGAATTCAAGGACGTAGATGAGTTTCTGGCTGCCGTGAAATTGGCCATGAATGGTGAGGGAGAGTCCTGAAATGAGTATAAACATCGCGGTATTGCCCGGCGATGGCATTGGCCCGGAAATTGTGCGTGAGGCGCTTAAGGTGCTGGATGTGCTGAACCGGGAATACGGCCTGAATGCCGAATGGGAGGAAGCTGCCATCGGCGGCGTGGGTTATGAAGAGTCCGGTGATCCTTATCCCGAGGTGACGCGAAAATTGTCCCGTGAGGCCGATGCGGTGTTACTTGGCGCGGTCGGGGGCCCAAAATGGGAGTCACTCGACAAACCGCTCAGACCGGAGGCGGGCTTGCTCGGTATTCGTGCCGATCTGGGCCTGTTTGCCAATTACCGTCCTGCCAGAGTGTACCGGCAGTTGTTGGATGCTTCTACGTTAAAACCGGAAGTCATTGACGGTGTGGATCTCATGGTTATTCGGGAGTTGGTAAGTGGTGTGTATTTTGGACAGCCGCGCGGCATTGTCGAGGAGGGGGGGCAACGCAAGGGCCTCAACACGATGAGTTATACCGAAGCCGAAGTGGAACGCATTGCCCGTACGGCGTTTGAAACGGCGCGCTTGAGGACTGGACGGGTTTGCAGCGTGGACAAGGCCAATGTACTTGATGTGTCTGAATTCTGGCGTGAAATTATTTGCCGCGTGCATGGTGATGAATTCTCCGATGTCGAATTGTCGCATATGTATGTGGATAACGCGGCGATGCAGTTGATTCGTAATCCGAAACAGTTTGACGTCATCGTTACCTCCAACCTGTTTGGGGATATTTTGTCTGACGAGGCATCGATGCTGACGGGGTCCATCGGCATGTTACCTTCCGCTTCCATTGGCGAGAGACATGCGATGTACGAGCCCATTCATGGTTCCGCTCCGGATATTTCGGGCCAGAACAAGGCCAATCCGCTGGCGACTGTTTTATCTGTATCCATGATGCTCAAATATACGCTGAATCAAAGTGATCTGGCGGATAAGGTGGATGCGGCGGTGGAGGCTGTGCTGGATGATGGTTTGCGTACCCCGGATCTGGCAGGTGGTGAGCAGCTTGTCTCCTGCTCAGGGATGGGGGATGCAGTATGCGCCAAACTGGAGCGTATGGGAGCAGAACAGGTATGAGTGGATTTCTTCCCCGTAAGGACGGATATAATGTTGCTGTGGTCGGCGCGACCGGTATGGTTGGCCAGACCATGCTGGAGATTCTCGCCGAGCGGAATTTCCCGGTGGACAAAATTGTACCACTGGCTTCCAGCCGAAGTGCCGGATCAAAAATTGAATTCAAAGGAAAGGAATATGTTGTGCAGGATCTGGCGGATTTTGATCCGTCGGGACTTGATATTGCGCTGTTTTCAGCCGGGGGTGGGACAGCAAAAGAACATGCGCCGCGTTTTGCCGGGGTCGGGTGCTATGTAATTGATAATTCCAGCGCCTGGCGCATGCATGAGGATGTCTGTCTGGTGGTGCCGGAAGTCAATCCGCAGGCATTGGAAATGGCCCGGGAAAATCACATCATTGCCAATCCGAACTGTTCGACCATTCAGATGGTGATGGCCCTGAAGCCGTTACATGATGCTGTTCCCATCAAGCGTGTTGTTGTTTCTACCTATCAGGCCGTGTCTGGCGCGGGTGAGCGGGCCACCAAAGAACTGGCCATGCAGACGCGCAATCTTCTTTCAGGAAACAAGGCCGAGGTGGAGGTGTTGCCGGCACGTATTGCGTTCAATGTGATACCGCATATCGACGTATTTATGGATGACGGCTACACCAGAGAAGAGCGCAAGATGATGGACGAAACGCGCAAGATTATGGAAGCTGACATTGCCGTGACCGCAACGGCGGTACGCGTGCCCGTATTCTATGGTCATTCGGAAGCTGTTAACCTCACCTTCGATACTCCCATGGCAGCGGAACAGGCGCGTAATATTCTGGCACGGACTGATGGTATTTGTGTTGTGGATGATCCTGGAAGTGAAGATTATCCGCTGGCCAGCGATGCGGCGGGTACCGATCCTGTTTGGGTTGGGCGTATCCGCGATGACGATTCCTTCCCAAATTCCTTGCATTTATGGATTGTTGCTGATAATGTACGTAAAGGCGCAGCTCTAAATGCCATTCAGATTGCGGAAATTCTTGTCCGGCAGTCTACAGAATGACTGAATAGATGCGCCGAAATTGTTAATAAGCTGCCTAAGAACTGGAATAGACGAGAGTCAATGGAGGAGGCTGGCATGAATCGCTGGATGCGGGGTCTGCTCGGGTTTTCCGTGTGTTTAATATTGGGTGTTTCCCAAGCTTACGCCGTGGCTTTGGGAAAGATAGAGGTTGCAAGTCATCTGGGTGAGGGTTTCTTTGCTGAAGTCCCCTTGCAACTGGAGAAAAATGAAAGTATTGCCAGCGTGTTTGTCGAAGTGGCCGCTCCCGTCGATTACCGCATTCTCGAGGTGTACCACGATCCAGCTCTGAATGCCATCCGCTCCGATGTAAAAAAAGATTCCCGTGGCACCCGTGTGGAGCTTTCTTCCGACTCCGTTATTAATGCTCCGTTTTTTAATCTGATATTAAAAGTGCGTCAGGGTCATGCTACCCTCTTCAAGAAGTACCCCGTTTTTCTCGACTTACCCCAGGCGAGACCCGTTCAAGTCAAGGCGTTGCCGATGGTTTCCGCGATTAATCCGCAGGCAGACGTGAAGCAGGAGGCACAGCCGGAAACACCTGTTTCCGCCGTGTCCGCAGCGGAATCTGCAACTCAGAATTCTACAAAGCCTGCATTCCAATCCTTTGACGGTTGGGCGAGAACCGGGCGCTATGGTCCAATGGTTTATGGAGACACCATCAGCACTGTAGCCCGCCGCTTGCGCGTGGATAAACGTTATACCTTACCACAGGTGATGATGGCGCTGTTCAACAAGAACAAGAAAAAGTTTAGTCAGGGTAATGTCAACCTGATTAATGCCGGAACCTATCTTGATGTGCCGCAAGCCAGTGACGTTGAAGAAATGACACCTGCCCAAGCCAGTACGTTGCTGGCTCAGCAGAACCGGAGTTGGAATGCGTTAAAGAAACAGCCGCGTTATGCGGCGGTGGCTGAGGCGCAGAAGAATCGTTATAAAACCCGTGTGCGCGTGGGCAAGAGTGCTAACGGTGTTGCATCCGCACCTGTTCCCGGTCAGGAAACCAAAGAGAAACCGGAAATAGATAATGGCAAGGCTGCTGAAACCGAGGCCTCCAAGGCGACAACAGCACCGGAAACGGCAACGTCAGGGGCTGTGCAGCAGACCAAACTGGATACACTGCAACAGGGAAATGCTGCCTTACAGGAAAAGCTCAAGGTCGCCGAAGATAAGATCGACGCGCTGTCCAGTAAATTGGCCAGTGCCGATGTGGTTGCGGCCAACGCACGTATCAAAAAACTGGAATTAAGTCTGGCTCGCTTGCAGGCCGAACTGGATCGTAGCCGACAGGAAACGAAGCATGGTGCCGGGACGCCCCAGTGGTTGACTTATCTACTGAGCGGCCTGGTTGTTTTGCTACTGGGCGGCGTGGGATATTTGTTGCGGCGTGAACGCCCGCATCCGGCTGTGGCTTCAACAGCAGCGAGTGCCGCTGTGGCTGATTCCTCTCTATCCTCGCTGGAAGACGAAGTGCAGGAGTTTGAAGAGGTTACGCAGGAGGGTGCTGCCGCAGCACCAGACTCCTCTAAAGAGCCAGGTCAGGCAACGACGCAGATGAATACACAGGAGTTTGAGGATGCATTTACGGACAGCATACCGGACCTGACGGAATCAGATACGGCTGAAATGGAGGCTCTTCAGGAGGCTGTTGAAGAGGAACCCGATCCGAATGTGGACTACATGGCCGAAGCCGGTGTTTATCTTCGCTATGGTATGGAGGATGAAGCAATAGGTCAGATCAGAATGGCGATCAAACAACGGCCGAATAACGCCGATGCGTATGTCAAGCTGGTCCAGACGCTCCAGTCGAAAGGTGATCAGGAGGCTTTGGATGCGGCAGTTGAAGCCGGACGTGCTGCACTCAGTGGTGAAGGGTTGCAGACATTTGAGGTGACTGTTTCCACGGCAGGTGAGGCCAAACCTGAAGTTGATCTAGGTGATACCTTGCCACCCACAGGTATTGAGGCCATTGATTTTTCCGGAACGGGGGAGCCTGAGCAGGAGAAATCTACAGAAGATCAGGATACGCTTATTCTGGGTCAGGAAATTGATGTAGATGAGGGTGAATCGTCCGAAGGCCAGAGTGAACGAACAGAGGAAAATACGCTCACAGAAGAAGTTGTGCTTCCGGATGAGACTACCATAGGGCGGGAAGAGGCGGCCACCAGTAGTGAGGAATCTGCTACCGGGGGTGAAGTGGCTGAGCAGAAGGAAACGGAAGAAGAGGAAAATATTCTCGAGATGGGTGATCTTGAGATGGAGGATCTTGATTGGGACACTCAGTCTGCGGATGGTGAGGAAGAAGTACAGGAAACGGTGGTTGAATCTGCGCAGGGCGAGCCTACGGAGTCTTTAGACACTACGGAGCCGGGATCTGACTCGGGTGAAGTTGTTGAGCCGCCTGTAGCAACAAGTGAAGCCGATTCGGTTGAAGAAGTCGGCACACATGAGGAAGAAGTGCCTGTACCAGATCTTGATCTTTCGGGAATAGACATACCCGATGTGAGTGATATAGCCGGAGGCGCAGCATCTGCAGATGTTGAAACTTCTGATCTGGATAAAACTATCGCTATCGACTGGTCCGGGGAAACCGAAGCTCTGGAGGAGGCTACAGGAGGCTTCTCCGTTGAAACTGAGGAGTCCGAAAACGAACAACCCTCCGGAGAAGGCGAGGCTGCTACCGGTGAGGAACCGGACAGTGTACAGAAAGAGGAAAAGGAACAACCTGTTGAACAGTCTTTCAATCCTCAGGCCTCAGGTGTGCTGGACATTGGCCTGGATGAAGTGGAGGTGAATGAAGCTGAGCCGCCTTCCTCCGATGACGTGGATGAATTTACCAGCACGGTACGCATGACTGTGGATACGGACAAAGCTGGGGAATTCCCTGATATCGGGTTGGAGTCTGTTGAACTTGAAGCTCCTGTAGAAAGCGGGGAGGTTGCTGGTGAATTGCATGGCACTCCAGAAAATGTTGAAGCGGAAACATTGGATTCAGGGATTGGGGATGGCGATATTACCCATGAACTGGATGGACTGTTGACCGAGCTGGATCTGGATGCAGAAGTGACACTGGATATGGACACGTCACCGGATTCGCTTAATATAGATAAAGCGCGCAGTTTGCTGGCTGAAGGCACACTGGACGAGGCCGAGTCCTCATTCAAGGCAGCTGTAGATGCAGGCGATAAACGTGGTGATGGTTTACTCGGACTTGCGGAAGTGGCACAGCAGCGGGGTGATGCCGACAAGGCCGCTGAACTTCTGGCGGAGGCGGAGGCGCTTGTGGACGACAGCAATCGCGAATGGTTTGAATCCATCAAGAGCAAGCAGGATTAAAAATACTGCCATACCGTTACAGCGCACCACTCCCTTATTTTATGTAGGCCGCACTGTTTTCGTATTGATCGATACACATACTAGCCCGGGCTAGGGTCATGTGATAACAATGGTATCCGACCGGTTATCGGCGAATCGCCGTTCCATACGTTCATCTTATGTGACTATTCACCCACTGGGCAGATTGTTTTTTGGCATGGGAGGCTTTGCCGCAGCACTGGTTGCGCACGGCGTAGTGTTTGCCGCGACAGGGACAGGCTTGAGTCTGATTCTGTTGCGCATGGTCAATAGATCGTGGACGCCGGTTTTCAGGGCAGTGCGTCTGCTTCTCTGGTTGATATTACCCATATGCCTGTTGCATCTTCTGCTGACACCCGGTGCATTGATATGGCCGGGAAGCGGCTTACCGCTCACATGGGAGGGCGTGGACAGGGCGGTGTGGCTCAGCACACGGCTATTTTTCCTCTTCTTTTCGGCCATGCTACTATCCCGATTACTAAGTCTGGAGGAGTGGCAGGCGCAGCTTTGCCGTATCCCCGTAGTGGGCTGTCGTTTGTATCCGTATCTGCAATTGTTTCAACCTATGCAGAAAATAACAGCAGAACTGGCTCGGAAACATTGGCGTGAAAGCCGCTCACGGGGGATTACATCAATGCCGGAAATGATTGTCTGTTTGCTTGAGGATGTGCTGCGCTCAGGCCATGATCAGGCAAAGCTTGTGTGGGAAGGCTGGAAAGGCGAGCTACCATCCTGCGATTTAAAGTTTGACGGGCGCGCCCTGGCTCTAATGGTGCTCGGCATTAGTCTCCCATTCGGTGCGTGGGTGGCGTGATGCAGCGCATTGCCATGGCGCTGGAATACGATGGCCACGGCTTGTGCGGTTGGCAGTTGCAGGATAACGGCCCAACGGTGCAGGAACATCTGGAAACGGCGCTGGCTCTTATTGAAGGAGAGCCGGTGCGGTGCCATGCGGCCGGGCGTACGGATGCGGGCGTGCACGCTGAAGCCATGCTGGTGCATGCAGATGTTTGTGCGGATCGTTTCTCGAGTTCTCCGATGGCTTATGTGCATGGCGTGAACCAACATCTGCCCGGACAAATTCGTGTTTTGGGCGTACGTACGGTAGCCGCAGAGTTTCATGCCCGCTTCGATTGCCGGGAACGCGCATACCGCTATCAGATATGGAACCGGACGACCGCCCCTGCGATTCATCGCTGGCGTCATTGGTGGATGCCCCGCTCACTGGATGTTCCGAAAATGCAGCAAGCCGCCCTGTGTTTGGTAGGGAGGTATGATTTCAGCAGTTTCCGCGCCACTGGCTGTCAGGCGTCTTCACCCATCCGTGAATTGCGTGAGTTGCGTATTGAGCCGCATGGCGAATGTATCTCGATTCACTTTCGCGCCGATGCCTTTTTATATCACATGGTTCGCAATGTGGTCGGTAGTCTGGTGCAAGTGGGCATCGGCAAATGGCAGCCGGCTCAACTTGAAGCTGTACTTGCCGCCAGAGATCGAAAACAGGCTGCGGATACAGCACCGGCGCATGGGCTATATTTTACCAATGCCGTTTATGACGGTTTTGATTCACGCGAGATTGCTTCCGCTTAACTCGCTTTGTTAACCTGAATATCTTACGTTATCATACCCGAACAAAGTCCGAATAAGGAGCCGACTATGCGCAATATCAGCGCCAACAACGATCTCTTGCTCTGTTGCGCCTAATGGTACAAGGCGAAGACGATATTCAAGATGGCAGGCTAACACCTCAGCAGGAGGTTTTTGACAGGCTTAAAAAACGTCTTCATGCCGAAAAAGAACATGGCTGATCACGATATTCTGTGGACAGATGTCGCCCGCGATGACCTTGACGATATTGCCAACTACATCATCGAATACGTACTCACTCCGTTTTCGAAGGATATTGAAACTTGAACGCAACGCCACAACCCATCCGTGTGCAAATAGTGGACGATCAACCGGTCGTGAGGTTTGGGCTCAGGAGCATACTCGAAAGTTGCCATGATATAGAGGTGGTGGCGGAATCGGATAGCGGCGAGTGCGCAGCACAGGACTATATGGCGCATCAACCCGATATCGTGATCATGGATATAGTCATGCCGGGCATGGGTGGCTTGGAAGCCATGCGACATATTTTTGCTAAAAACCCGCACGCAAAAATCATTGTATTAAGTGTCCACGATAATCCGGACATGATACGCAGGGCCATGCAGTCACACGCCATGGGTTATTTAAGCAAGGGATGTAGTTCGAAGAGGCTGATTGAAGCCATACGGCAAGTTGCCCAGGGAAAGAAGTATATTGATACTGCTCTGACCACCCGAATGGCTGAAGAATATATGTTCGGGGCCAGCGAACCGTTACAGAAGCTCACAAAACGGGAATTCGAAATCTTCCTGATGCTGGCTGATGGCCAGTCAGTGGTGGGGATTGCCAGGACGCTGCATCTTAGTCCCAACACCGTACGCAATCACCAGAGCAGCATCATGCATAAGCTGAATATCCACAACAAGATTGAACTGCTTCACATCGCCATACAGGCCGGTCTGCTGGACGACTAGCCCGGGCTAGCTCCGCCACTGCAAAGCACGCTGATTGGTCGGAATGGCCATGCAAAGATAGTTATTATTACTATTTATTTATAGGGAGCACCCTGATATACATTGCCTCAGGCACTGTTTTTTTGCAGTGCGGGGGTAAAGTGGCAGAACGTTATTCCACATTCGGGCCAAATCATCTGCAACAGGCAGTAAAAACATGCGCCCGAGCATCAAGGCCAAGCAGGGCATCCCCTGACCGGCGAATTGACCGCACGACGGACCGGCAGGATGTGAAGCCGGCCGGGCGGCAAGCGCTGGTGCCCGGGAGAACCGTCCATGCCTGAGCCTTCCGTTGGATTCATCCCGCTCAGGCGCATGGTCGCCGCGGGCATCGCCGCTACCATACTGCTGTCGCTTCTGGTTGTCGCCCGCCACATGATTCTCAATCAAAGCATCGAAGACGGGCACGACTTTGGTGCGCAAATCAACATCAGCGGCCGGCAACGCATGTTGGCGGTACAGATCACTGATCGTGCCCAGGATATGGTCAACTTTCCAGGCCAGCGCGCGCAATTCCGAAGAGAATTACTGGACGCCAGCGCCCTCATGGAACGTTCGCAGCACGGCCTGCTACACGGCGATCCGGATATGCACCTGCCGGTCAAGCTATCGCCGCGCCTTCGGGCCATGCAGTTTGATGAGCCGCTGCTGCTGGATCAACAGATAACGCTTTTCCTGAAGGAAAGCCGGGCCCTGGCTCATGCAGAGGAAGCCGCGCTTACCACCGCCAATCCTCATCTGCTGTATCTCCATCAGGCGGCAGGTGGCCCATTAATTTCTGCCCTGAACGCTCAGGTGAATCAATACCAGCTTGAGAGCGAAAAGCATGCTAAGACCGTGCAATATCTTGACCGCTTCATCATGCTGTTCATCCTCGCGGTTATCCTGCTGGTGGTGCTGTTTGTCTTCCGGCCCATCGTGCGGAGTATCCGGCAGGCCACACGCCATCTTGCTGTTTCCGAGGAACGCAACCGCGCCGTTGTGGAAAATTTGGCGGATGGATTGATCACGATCAATCCATCCGGCATCGTCGAATCCTTCAACCCGGCGGCGGAGAAAATCTTCGGCTATGCCGCCGATGAAGTCATCGGCAACAATCTGAACATGCTGATGCCGGAGCCCTACAAAAGGGAGCACGACGGCTATTTGCAGCATTATATCGATACTGGCGAGGCGAAGATCCTCGGTACCGGACGCACGGTGGAAGGCAGGCGCAAGGATGGCTCCACGTTCCCGCTTGCTCTGACCGTTAATGAAATGCGCATCGGAGTCGAGAGAAAATTCATCGGTACGGTACGCGATATCACGGAGCGCGTGGCTGCCGAACAGGCTATTGCCAGTAAGAATCAGGAACTGGCGCTGCGCGGCCGTTACGATCACTCCTATGCCAGGGCCATAGCGCTGTTCTCCTCGACCTACGATCAGAACAAGGCGCTTTCCGGTCTGCTGTCGATTCTGGCCGATAATCACCCCTTCCCTGTTTCGGCCATCTACACCTATGATGAATGGAGCGGAAAACTGGCGCTCTCCACCAGTTTTGGCGCGCCTGAAACGCTGAAAAAAGAATTCGAGCGCGGCGAGGGGCTGATCGGCCAGACACTTCTGGACAACAAAACCATGATGCTGGCGGAATTTGACGAGGCCGGCCTGAGCATCGAGGCCGGGGTGCTGTCGTTTCAGCCTGCCTGCGTCATCGTCAGCCCGATTGCTTATCAGGACAAGGTGACGGCCGTGCTGGTGCTGGCCTCCTCCAAATCGTTGACCGATCTGGACACATCCTTTATCGAGCGCCTGTCCGCACAGCTCGGCGTGGCCCTCAACGCTCTCAGGCAGCATCGCGATCTCATGGACCTGACCGAACAGATCAGGCGGCGCAGCGAGGACATCACCCAACAGAACGCTCAACTGGAGCAGGCCAACCGTATGAAATCCGAGTTCCTGGCCAATATGAGCCACGAACTCAGGACGCCGCTGAACGCCATCATCGGTTTTTCCGAAGTGCTGAAAGACGGCGTTATGGGTGAGCTGACCAAGGAACAAACCGAATACATCGGCGATATCTTCAACAGCGGCCAGCATCTGTTGAGCCTCATCAACGACATTCTCGACCTGTCCAAGATTGAGGCGGGCAAGATGGAGCTTGATTTGGATGAGGTGATCATACCGGATTTGTTGAACAACAGCCTGTCCATCATCAAGGAAAAGGCCATGGCCCATCGTATCAAGATTGATCTGGATGTTGGTGAAAACGTAGAAGCCTGCTGGATGGATGCGCGCAAGGCCAAGCAGATTCTTTTCAACCTGTTGTCCAACGCCGTCAAGTTTACGCCGGATGGTGGTTCGGTGCACGTCGATGCACGGCGGGTGAAAGGTGAAGAAATAGGCCGTGGCAAGGATACCCCCTCACCACTCACTCATCCTGCCTCACAGGATGCCGATTTCCTCGAAATCTCCATCACGGACACCGGTATCGGCATCAGCGAGGAAGATCAGCAAAAACTGTTCCAGGCGTTTGTGCAGGCGGATGCCTCACTTTCGCGCGAGTATGAAGGCACGGGCCTGGGTCTCGTGATGGTCAAAAAGCTGGCCGAGTTGCACGGCGGCACTGTGGGCATGCAAAGCGAGCAGGGAAAAGGAAGCATCTTCACCATCTGGCTACCATGGCGGGAGAAAGGGGACAGTTTACTTTCTTCGGAAGAATCCGAATCGGGGTCAGGTCTTGGATCGCGGCCGGGTGGGGAAATAAATAAAGTGGTGCGCGGTTCAAGTCCTGACCCCGATTCGCTCACGGTGGTGATTGTGGAGGATGAGGAAGCAGCCGCCGAGCTG
>JAUZQZ010000134.1 GCA_030950745.1 Mariprofundaceae bacterium
AACAGACATCACCATTCCTGATAATCTTGGCAAATGGCCCATCATCACGAATGCTTACGCATTATCCGGCATACACAACAGACTTACCCTGATTCCGTCGCTGAACAGGAAGCGGAAGCGGCGCATGTTTTAAATAATAAAAATTCGCCATGCATCATCCTGACCGAACATCCTCCCCTGTTCACCATCGGCACGTCCGGCCATAAGAATGACGTACTGTTCGAGGAAATTGATGGAGAACATATCGATGTATTTCCTACAGGACGTGGAGGTGAGGTGACCTATCATGGGCCCGGGCAACTGATCGTTTATGTGATTGCTGATTTACGGAAAGAACAGGATCTGCACAAACATGTCTGGCGCCTGGAAGAAATGGTCATTCGCACATTGACTGATTTTGATATTGCCGCCGGGCGTAGTCAACGTGGCATCGGCGTATGGGTGGACAACAGGAAAATTGCCGCAGTTGGCGTACGCTGCCGCAAATGGATCAGCTATCACGGAGTGGCTCTGAATATTGCGCCTGACCTGAAACATTTCTCTGGTATCGTACCCTGCGGTATGCGCGATACGCCTGTCACCTCTATGCAAAGGCTGGGGATTCAGGCGGATAGAAATGGAGTGGAAAAGGTTTTATTGCCGTATGCCAACACGTTGTTCGCTGCCCTGAAGCACTAACTAACACGTGTTAGTGCCTCTTGACGATGTGAACCCCCGATTCATCGGCAGCTTTCTTCCATTGCTGGATACGGTTGATGGCATGCTGTTTTACCCATGCTTCAAATCCACCATATGCATTCATGAAAGAATTAAAAATATCCTTGGGCACCTGGCATATAAGGCAATGGTCTTCGGCGTGAAGCTGTGTGTGCGGCGGTAACCGCAAGTAGGCACTGATTTCCCCAAACATATCACCGACGCCCAGATAGGCGGACAACGTATCGCCATCGCGTGTAACACAGGCCTGCACCGAGCCATGTACAATAACATAGCATACATCCCCCGGCTGCTTATCCCCCCCAATGGTATCGCCTTGCTTAAACTCAAGAATTATAGACTCTTCCGCCAGCCAGCGCCGATCCGTTTCAGGAATACCCTCCAGAGCAGGATGGCTCCGTGACATGGATTGCACCACGCGCATCTGGATGGTACGCATCAGCCCTTCACCCGCCATCGGCGAACGCTGCATCAACTGGGTAATCGCCAAATCGGAAAACTCCAGCACCAGACTCGGTTGCGCCGCAGTGACTGTGGCTGAGCGTGGCAAACCATAGATGCAGGCAAACTCACCGAAAAACTGCCCCACACCCAGACTGCCAAGTTGCACGCGCGCATGATTATCTGTCGCCATGTGTACGCGCATTTCCCCCTCCAGAATGAGGAAGAAACTATGCTCCACACTACCCTGCACGACCACGTCATCACCTTCCGCTACATGCTTTAAATGAGCCAGACGGAAGAACTCAAGGGCTTCCTGATCCGAAAGCTGCTCGATGAGCGTGAATACCTGTGCTTCTCCCGGTTCCATCCGGATGGAACCATTGACCGTGATGGATGCCAGTGTCGAGAGTGCTTGAATTTCATCCTGTTGCGGATGGTCAAGGTTACGGCACAGTTCAAGAAACCCAATGGCATCCTGCCCCCAACCCAGAGCCAGCATGCGCCTAGCCATGGCCAAAGCCAGATCTCCCGCATGGCGATCATTGCCGCGCTGCTGGAACAGATGGATGAGTGGCCGGGAGATATGCACATCCTCTGGAAAAACCTTGTGCAGATCGCAATAAACTCTTAACAGCTCGTCGTCGTTCAATGCCATGGCGTCCATCTTAACCGAAATAATCCTGTTGGGAAGCCACATACATACATGTATGATTCCGGTCATGAATAAAAAAGTGGCGATTTCAGGCCGCCCGCGTGGTCACATTCCGCTCGCGCGTGAAGGCTGGCCCTTCCTGTTAATATGCACAGCACTGCTGATGATAACTGTTGCATTATATTGGCATGTCACCGCCGGATTTCTGGCCATACTTTTATTGTTTATGCTGAATTTTTTCCGTGATCCGGAGCGTTCAACGCCCGAAAATGATGGTCTCTTCATCTCTCCGGCTGATGGTAAGGTGGTGCGAGCAGATCAGACAGAAGCTGGCGTTCGTGTGGATGTTTTCATGAATGTGTTTGATGTGCATGTCAATCGGGCACCCATGTCCGGGCGCATTACGCATATGCAATACACGCCGGGATCGTTCATCAATGCCGCCCATGAGCAGGCAGGTGAACACAATGAGCGCAACCGCTTTGAAATGGAAACAAAAGACGGCGCCTCCATTGCCTTTACACAAATCGCGGGACTGGTAGCACGCCGCATTGTGTCGTATGTTGCCGTAGGCGACTGTGTGAAAGCAGGTCAACGCATCGGAATGATACGATTCGGCTCCCGGGTCAACTGCGAGATGCCCCCTGAATTCACACTGGAGGTAACCGCAGGACAGCGGGTTAAGGCTGGCAAAACCATTTTGGCGCGGAAAGCCGGAACTGTTGGGAGTCATCATGAGTAAGGTATCCACCGTGAAAGAACGCGGTATCTATCTGCTGCCAAGCCTGTTTACCACAGGTGGCCTGTTTGCCGGATTCTATGCGCTGATTGCCGCCGTGCAGGGTCGCTTTGAACTGGCAGCATGGGCGCTGATCGCTGCCGCCATATTTGATATGCTGGATGGCCGGGTCGCCCGTCTGTTGCATGCCGAATCCGATTTCGGTGCACAATATGATTCCCTGTGCGACATGCTGTCGTTTGGCATCGCACCCGCCGTGCTGATTTACCTGTGGGCGCTGGTACCCTTACACAAGTTGGGCTGGCTGGCAGCTTTTCTGATTGCTGCCTGCGCAGCACTCAGGCTGGCTCGCTTCAATGTTCAGATGGACACACAAAGCAAACGTTATTTCAACGGTCTGCCAACACCTGCCGCGGCCATGCTGATTGCCACGGCCGTGCTTTTCCATGAAGACAACGCCATGGCCCCGATCCCCTGGTTATGGTTCGGTATTTCCGTAGCGCTGGCATGGCTCATGGTCAGCCGCGTACCTTTCTTCGCCGGCAAGGATGTGGACCTGAAAAAGCGGCATCCCGCCGTCATTCTTCTCGGTATGCTGGTAGTAATCGTGTTCATCATGGCCAACCCGCACATGAATTTGTTCGTGCTTGCACTGGCCTATTGCATTCATGGCCCTCTGCTTGGCTTAAGAGAATGGAAAAGGAGTAAACAGTCTGGAAGTGATAAAGAGAAAAACAAGTCACAGACTGATTGACAGCGCATCTGGCGAGTGCTTTACTCCACTCATGTTCTACATTCCGCGCACATTTTCCGGCAACGGGCTTTTGCTACTGTACCAGTACAGCAGCGGCCTATGAGGCATTAATCCGGGGAACCCCCACGCATTGATAATACACAGGCCGCAGCTAATCCCTGCGGCCTGTGTTGGTTTATGGCCTGTAGTTACAGCTACGGAACCTGAAAGATAAGGAGCTTCACCATGTCCGACCGTTTATACATTTTTGATACCACCCTGCGCGATGGTGAACAATCGCCGGGATGCTCCATGAATCTGGAGGAAAAGCTGCGCGTGGCGTACAGTCTCGCGGCCTTGGGCGTGGATATTATCGAGGCCGGTTTCCCGGTTGCCTCGCCGGGTGATTTCGAGGCCGTGCATCGCATTGCTTCGGAAATCCACGGGCCGACCATTGCGGGATTGGCCCGTGCGCATCCAAAAGACATCGAACGTGCCGCCGAGGCGGTGAGACCAGCGGAAAAGGCACGTATTCACACCTTTATCGCCACCAGCCCGATCCACATGGAAGCCAAACTGCGCATGAGCCCGGACGAAGTGCTGGAGATGGCGGTTGCGGCGGTCAAACAGGCACGGTCACTGGTTCCCGAGGTTGAATTCTCGGCCGAGGATGCCGGGCGCACCGAAATGGATTTCCTGTGCCGTATTGTTGAAGCGACCATTGCCGCAGGCGCCCGGATCATCAACATCCCGGATACGGTGGGCTATATGACACCACAGGAGTTTGGCGGGCGCATCCGTGAATTACGCGAGCGCGTTCCCAATGCCGATCAGGCCATTTTTTCCGTGCACTGCCATAACGATCTGGGCTTGTCCGTCGCCAATTCACTGGCGGCAGTGGAGAATGGCGCCAGACAAGTCGAGTGCACCATCAACGGCCTGGGTGAGCGGGCTGGCAATGCCTCACTGGAAGAAATCGTGATGATTTTGCGCACCCGTTCCGATCGCTACGATATTGAAACGGGTGTTGATACTACCAAAATTGTCCCCACCTCAAAACTGGTCAGTCAGATTACCGGCATGCCGGTGCAGGCCAACAAGGCAATTGTTGGAGCCAATGCCTTTGCGCATGAAGCCGGGATTCATCAGGACGGTGTGCTCAAGCATCAGAAAACCTATGAGATTATGACACCTGAATCGGTCGGCTGGACCACCAACCGCATGGTGCTGGGCAAGCATTCGGGACGGGCGGCGCTGAAATCCCGCTACGAGGAATTGGGCGTGGAAGTGGACAGGGATGCGCTCAATGCGGTCTTTGAGCGATTCAAGATTCTCGCAGACAAGAAGAAAGAGGTGTTCGATGAAGATTTGATGTCCATTCTGGAGCATGGTGAAGAGGCCGAGTCCGAACGCGTCAAACTGTCCAGTCTGCATGTCGCATCCGGAACCAAAGATACGCCGGTCGCTGCCATCGAACTGGAAATCGAGGGGAAGGTACACAAGGCCACCAGTGAGGGCGATGGTCCGGTAGATGCCGCCTTCAAAGCGATTAATTCACTGGTCGAGCCCAACGGAAAATTGTTGCTCTACGCAGTGAACGCCATCACTGCCGGTACCGATGCTCAGGGCGAGGTGACCGTGCGTTTGCAGGATGCAGGCCGGATTGTGAACGGGCAGGGCAAGGATACGGATATCGTCGTCGCCTCCGCCAAAGCGCTGATCGCCGCGCTCAATAAATTGCCCGATATGCACGCCAGAGAGGTTCATGCTCAGTATTCGGGTGTGTAGGGCTACCAGCCTGTTTTGCCACCGTTGCCGCATGTGGCTCCGTTGTTCCGGAGACAGTTGACGGAATTCATGAAAGTGTTCACGAATCGTCGACCAAGCTCTGCACCCATAATACTTACACGTTTCATGTTCATGATATCACCTCCTCCTTTCTATCTGAACATACCCAGTTACAACGCATAGCTTGTAAATCGGTTGGCAGGGTAATGAAAACAAAGCCCACTAAACAACAATGGCTTTATGTCATTGCATGGCCTATTATACAAGAGTAGAATGGTCCTCTTTCAAAGAAAGGCCTATTTATTAAGGGGATATATGCCATGTTCCGGATTACGCGCTTAACCGATTATGGTGTGCTGTTGATGACGCAGCTCGCCAAAGATACAGCTGAAGTACACAACGCAGCTGCTCTGGCCGATCAGGTGCGCGTACCCCTGCCGACCGTGAGTAAAATCCTTCAAATTCTGCTGCATGAGAACCTGCTTGAATCCATTCGCGGTGCGGGAGGTGGCTATCGTCTGGCACGCAGGGCCACCGATATTTCCATACGTGACATCATCGTGGCCCTGGAAGGCCCCATCGCACTTACCGAATGTAATCGGGAAGCGGGAAATTGTGAGCAGGAAAGCCACTGCACTACCCGCGACAACTGGCATATGATTAATCAGGCGGTACGGCATGCTTTGGGTGGTATCAGCCTGGATGATATGATTCAGCCCAATTTTTCACCCCTGATACGCACAGAAAAACCCGGCACCTCAACCTCGAAACTGCGGCAGGCCGGGTGAAGTATGGCTAAAAATACGCAAGTCGAAGCTCTGGTTAAGCAGGAGTATGAAGCCGGATTCGTCACCGACATTGAGGCAGATACCGTACCTCCCGGCCTGAATGAAGATGTCATTCGGCTGATCTCGGCCAAGAAGCATGAACCGGAATGGATGACTGAATGGCGGCTTGCCGCTTATCGTCACTGGTTGACCATGAGTGAGCCGAAATGGGCGCATGTGAATTATGAACCCGTTGATTATCAATCAATTTCCTACTACTCGGCACCAAAATCGAATGATGATGCACCGCAGAGCCTGGATGAAGTAGACCCCAAGCTGCTGGAAACTTACAAGAAACTAGGTATCCCGTTGCATGAACAGGCTATGCTGGCGGGCGTAGCTGTGGATGCCGTATTTGATTCCGTGTCCGTGGCTACGACCTTCAAGAAAAAGCTGGCGGAGGCCGGTGTGATTTTCTGTCCCATGTCCGAGGCTGTTGAAAAGCATCCCGATTTGGTGCGTCAGTATCTGGGCAGTGTAGTGCCGACCACGGATAATTTCTTTGCATCGCTCAATTCCGCCGTATTTACTGATGGGTCGTTTGTTTATATCCCCAAAGGCGTACGTTGCCCGATGGAGCTGTCCACCTATTTCCGCATCAATGCCTCCAATACCGGCCAGTTTGAACGCACCCTGATTATCGCGGATGAAGATTCGTATGTCAGTTATCTCGAAGGATGCACGGCCCCCATGCGTGATGAAAATCAGTTGCATGCTGCGGTGGTGGAATTGGTGGCGTTGGAGAATGCACAAATCAAGTATGCCACGGTTCAGAACTGGTATCCGGGTGATGAGAATGGCGTGGGCGGCATCTATAATTTTGTTACCAAACGCGGGGCATGCCGTGGCAAGCATTCACGGATCTCATGGACGCAAGTGGAAACGGGAAGCGCCATCACCTGGAAGTATCCGAGTTGTATCCTGATCGGTGATGATTCTGTCGGTGAATTTTATTCAGTAGCCCTGACCAACAATTACCAGCAGGCCGATACCGGAACCAAGATGGTACACATAGGTAAAAACACCAAAAGCACCATTATTTCCAAAGGTATTTCAGCGGGGCACGGCCAGCAATCGTACCGTGGACTGGTCAAGGTGCTGAAAGGCGCTGAGAATGCGCGCAATTATTCGCAATGCGATTCTTTGCTATTGGGTAAAACCTGTGGCGCGCATACTTTCCCGTATATTGAAGTTAAGAATCCCACAGCCCAAATCGAGCATGAAGCCACAACATCAAAAATTGGCGATGATCAGTTGTTCTACTGCATGCAGCGAGGCATCTCGGAAGAAGATGCAGTCAGCATGATTGTCAACGGATTCTGCAAGGATGTGTTTGCCGAATTACCGATGGAATTTGCGGTTGAAGCGGGAAAATTGCTGGCCGTAAGCCTCGAAGGCGCGGTGGGATAAAGAAAGATGAACCACAAAGGCTTTGTGCCTTCGTGTCTTTGTGGTGAAAAGGAATGAATATGCTGAAAATTGAAAATTTGCACGCCAGCGTGGATGGCAAGGAAATCCTTAAAGGGATTGATCTGGAGATTAATGCCGGAGAAGTGCATGCCATCATGGGACCGAATGGTTCCGGTAAGAGCACCCTGTCGAATGTGCTGGCAGGCCGACCCGGCTATGATGTCACAGAGGGCGCTGTCCACTACAATGACAAAAACCTGCTGGAATTAAGTCCTGAGGAGCGTGCATGGGAAGGCATCTTCCTTGCTTTCCAGTACCCGGTTGAGATTCCCGGCGTCAACAACGTCTATCTGCTCAAAGCGGGATTAAACGCCATTCGCAAGCATCGGGGTGAATCCGAACTGGATGCCATGGATTTCATGTCCATCATCAGGGAGAAAATGAAGCTGGTGGACATGGATGAATCCCTGGTCCGCCGCTCAGTGAATGAAGGGTTCTCCGGCGGTGAGAAAAAACGTAACGAAATTTTCCAGATGGCGGTGCTGGAACCAAAACTCGCCATTCTGGATGAAACCGATTCCGGCCTGGACATTGATGCATTGAAGGTCGTTGCGGGAGGTGTCAACAAGCTGCGTTCAAAAGAACGGGCGATTGTCATGATCACGCATTATCAACGGCTGCTGGACTATATCGAACCGGATGCCGTGCATGTGCTGGCCGATGGCCGTATTGTGAAAACGGGCGACAAATCACTGGCGCTGGAACTGGAAAAGCGCGGTTATGACTGGGTTTTGGAAGAGACCAGAGTATGACGCAACCCATCAAGATGTTGCGCGATGCCGCCTGGCAGGTCTATGAGCAGACCGGGCTACCGACGACTCGCAATGAGGACTGGAAATACACCGATCTGTCACGCCTGACAGCCGTCCTTGGTGAAACATGGTGGACGCCTTCTCACGCGGCGGATTTAGATAAAGAAACAGTTGAGGAACAGTCGATTCCGGAACTTGATGCCTATCGTCTGATATTCATCAATGGTCGTTTTCAGGAGGATATGCCGAATCTGCCCGAAGGCGTTTCCGTGGTCCCTCTGTCTACATTACTGGTCTCCGATGCTGATAAGGCCGCCAAAGCACTGGAAATGGATGAAAAAACACCTTTGTTTAACGGGGCGATTGCCGTCAACACAGCCATGGCCTCGGATGGCGCATGTATCTGTATTGCCGATGGCGTAAAGCTGGATAAGCCATTGTATCTGCTGCATGTCGCCACGTCCGGCGGCGCATCACACATACGTCACGGCATCTGGATGGGTCGCGGCGCCACGGCCCATGTCATCGAACACTATGTGGGCAATTCCACGGACGCGGGACTTACGCACAATGTCACGCTGGTGCATCTTGATGAAGCGGCAACGCTCTATCATGACCGGTTGCAGTTGGAGGCGGAAAAACAGTTTCATCTTGGCCGGGTTGATGTGAAACAGTTACGCAATAGCCGGTTTGTATCGCATTCACTGGCCCTCGGCGCGGCATTGTCACGGGTGGATATTGCCGTGTCTCTGTCCGGCGTGAACGCCTCATGTGTGCTGAACGGACTGTATCTGATCGGTGGTCGGCAACACGCGGATCATCACACGCGCATTGACCATGCAAGCCCCGATTGCACCAGTCAGGAAACCTACAAAGGCGTACTTTCCGGTCGCGCCCATGCCGTATTCAATGGCAAGGTGGTGGTGCATGAAGGCGCGGACGGTACGGATGCGAAGCAGTCCAATGGCAATCTCCTGCTGTCCGATCATGCCGAAGTGGATACCAAGCCGGAACTGGAGATCTATGCTGACGAAGTCAAATGCGCGCATGGCGCAACAGTTGGCCAGCTTGATCTGGAACAACTGTTTTACCTGCAAAGCCGTGGACTGGATAAAACCTCAGCCAAAAACGTGCTGACGTTCGCTTTTGCCGATGATGCACTTACACAGATGATAAGTGCGCCGGTGCGCCGGTATCTGGAGCGGGCTGCACTGAAACGACTGCCGCAGGGTGATGAATTGCAGGAGATGGTATGATGTTCGATGTAAATAAAATTCGGGCCGAATTCCCCATTCTGCATCAACAGGTGTACGACCATCCATTGGCCTATCTGGACAACGCCGCTACAACGCAGAAACCACAGTGCGTCATTGATGCGCTGCGTCGCTACTACGAACAGGAAAATGCCAATATCCACCGTGGCGTGCATTACCTGAGCGAAAAAGCGACCGCGAAATACGAAACTGCACGGGAGAAGGTGCGTGCCTTTATCAACGCCGGTTCGGAACGCGAAATTATCTTTGTGCGCGGTGCTACCGAAGCCATCAATCTGGTGGCCTCCTCCTGGGGACGGGTAAACGTCAAGGCGGGCGACGAAATTCTCATCACCGAACTGGAACACCATTCCAATATCGTGCCGTGGCAATTGTTGTGCGAGCAGACCGGATCAAAACTGGTGGTTGCCCCCATCAATGAACAGGGAGAAGTCATCCCCGGGGAATTCGAACGTCTGTTATCTCCACGCACGCGACTGGCGGCAATTTCACATCTTTCCAACGCGCTCGGCACCATCAATCCGGTGAAGAAGATGATTGAACTGGCGCATCAGGCTGGCGCGAAGGTGTTGCTGGACGGGGCACAGGCCGCGGCACATCTGAATGTGGACATGCAGGCGCTGGATGTCGATTTTTACGCCATAAGTGCGCACAAAATGTACGGCCCCACAGGCATCGGTGCCTTGTATGCCAAAGAGGAAATACTGGAATCCATGCCGCCATATCAGGGCGGTGGCGATATGATTTCCATGGTGACGTTTGAGAAAACACACTACAACGTTCTGCCTTACCGCTTTGAAGCGGGGACCCCGAATATTGCCGGTGTGATCGGTTTTGGACAGGCGATTGACTGGCTGGCATCAGTGAATGTGGAATCCATTGCCGCTCACGAACACGCCCTGCTGGATTATGCTACACAGCAAGCGACTGCCTTTCCCGGCTTACGACTGATTGGCACCGCAGCGGATAGAGCCAGCATCCTGTCGTTTACACTGGAGAGCGTACATCCGCACGATCTCGGAACGATTCTCGACCGGGAAGGTGTCGCCATACGGGCGGGCCATCATTGCGCCATGCCGGTGATGGAGCATTTTGGCGTTCCGGCAACGGCGCGCGCGTCCTTTGCCGCCTATAACACAGTGGAAGAAGTGGACGCGCTGTTTGCCGCCCTGAAGAAAGCGCAGGATATGTTCGCGTGATGTTTGATTTAAAGGATTTATATATGCAGGTGATCGTGGACCACAACAAAAGTCCACGAAACTTTCATGCCATGCCAGATGCCACGAATAAAGCTGAAGGTTTTAACCCTCTCTGTGGCGATAAACTCACGCTGTATATTAAACTGGATGATAAAAAGATGATTCAGGATGTCAGTTTTGAAGGTTCCGGTTGTGCTATTTCAACTGCCTCGGCCTCGTTGATGACCGAGCAACTCAAGGGCAAGACCATGGCTGAGGCCGAATTGATATTTTCCCGCTTCCACGACATGGTGACTTCCGATCCGACCGCCCCGGCGAATACCGAAGGGCTGGATAAACTGGCCGCTCTGGGTGGTGTTCGCGAATTTCCATCACGTATCAAGTGTGCCACGCTGTGTTGGCATACTCTCAACGCAGCCTTGGCGGGCGATAAATCCGCCACCACGGAGTAATCAATGACAGCACACATTGGTGAAATGCGGAACGTACTGCGCGATTGTGATGCGCTGCTGATTCCCGTTGGCACGAAAGTCACCATCCCCGAAGGCAGCCAGGTCATGATTACACAAGCACTGGGCGGCTCTTATACGGTAAATATCAACGGTAATCTGGCACGTATCGACAGTAAGGATGCGGATGCTTTGGGGCTTGAAGTAGAACAGCAGCCGGAAGCGCCCAAAAAAGCCGAGGGGCCGGTGGATGAAGGTGCCGTATGGATGGCACTCGGAACGTGTTACGACCCCGAGATTCCCGTCAGTATTGTGGAACTGGGGCTTATCTATCATTGTGATATCAAATCTCTGGAGCATGGCAATTGTGTCGAGGTGGTGATGACATTAACCGCTCCCGGCTGCGGTATGGGCCCGATTCTGGTTGAGGACGTTCGTGCCAAACTGCTAGCTGTGGATAATGTCACCGAAGTTAACGTGGATCTGGTGTTTGATCCGCCTTGGGATCGTTCCATGATGAGCGATGAAGCCAAACTGCAATTGGGGATGTTCTGATGGCGGAATGGGTGGATGTTGCTCCTGTAAATGAATTGACACCGGGTAGCCGCAAGGTCATCAGTACGGAAATCGGCCCCATTGCCGTGTTTAATCTCGAGGGCGAGTTTTTTGCCATTGCGGACATCTGCACGCACGATGGTGGTGAGCTGGCGAGCGGCGCATGCGAAGGTGATCAAATCATCTGTCCGCGCCATGGCGCCCGCTTCTGCATCAAAACCGGCAAAGTGCTGACTCCTCCGGCCTATGAGGATGT
>JAUZQZ010000135.1 GCA_030950745.1 Mariprofundaceae bacterium
TTCCGGCTTGCTGATTTCGGGTTTTGTAACAGCTGGAAATTCAGCGATCCTTCTTGGTGCGTGGAAGTGGCATCACTATACCACCCCTTCAATTTATCTTGATATTTCCCGCTCAAGCAGTTCCCGCAAATCTTCCACACCACGCTTGCTCAGACTGGAAGTGGGCATGGGTGCGAGCATTCCACCCAAAGCATCGGTCATTTCACGCAATCTTTTACCCCGGCTATTGCCGGAAAGCTTGTCCGCCTTGGTGGCAACGGGTTGCCAGCGAATGCCCTGCGCATTGAGCCATTCGATCAACCGCAGGTCCGAATCTTTGGGACCATGGCGAATATCCAACAACATTAAAACCAGTTTCGGACCGGGTTCAGCCATCAAATAGTGCTCAATTAAACTGGACCATCGGGCTTGTTCCTTTTTCGAGGCGCGGGCAAAGCCGTAGCCCGGCAAATCCACCACCAGCAAGCGCTCATCCACTTCAAACAGGTTGAGCAGGCGGGTGCAGCCGGGTGCTTTGGAGGTTTTGACCAACCCCTTGCGGCCGAACAGGACGTTGAGCAGGGTGGATTTACCAACATTGGAATGCCCTGCAATCGCTACCTGTGGCAGCGCAATGTCCGGAAACTGGCGTACATCGGCTACAGATTGCACAAAATGTGTGCTTTCCCAGTGAATTAGAGTTGTCATCGCACGAGCCTGTCTGCTTTATGGCTGCTCTTCAAGGGCGGCTTCCATGCGTGACTTCCACACACAGGGTGCTAGAATTGCCTAAATCATGTGCAATTTGTCTGTTTTGCCGAAGCCGAGCTTCATGCTGGGTCGTATTCGTATCGACGTGCCACTGGCGCTGGCACCCATGGCGGGTATTACCGATTTACCATTCCGTCATATCTGCAAACGTTTTGGTGCGGGGCTCATGATCACCGAAATGATTGCCTCGCGGGCCGTGGACCAGGGCAGGGAACGCACCGAACGCATGGCCGAAATCGGTGGGGATGAACACCCCATCGGCATTCAGATTGCCGGTTCCGACTCAGATTACATGCGTGAAGCGGCACACTGGGCAGCATCGCGGGGTGCGGATTTTATTGATATCAACATGGGTTGCCCGGTCAAGAAAATTTGTAAACAGGTGGCGGGTTCCGCATTGTTGAAGGATGAGGCCGCCGTTGCGCGCGTTCTGGAGGCAGTGGTCAACGCAGTGACGTTGCCGGTAACGCTGAAGATTCGCACTGGCTGGGATGAGTCCTCAAAAAATGCCGTACGCATTGCAACCATCGCCGAAGAATCGGGGATTCAGATGCTGACGGTACATGGGCGAACCCGGGCGCAGATGTTTAACGGCCATGCCAACTGGGAAGATATTGGACTCGCCAAACAGGCCGTATCGATTCCGGTACTGGGTAATGGCGATGTGGTGGATGCTGCGTCCGCCAGAGAAATGTTGCGTATTTCAGGATGCGACGGCGTGATGGTTGGCCGCGCCGTACAGGGTAATCCATGGGTGCTGGCCGAAGTGCGCGCCGCATTGATGGAAGAATCGATACCCGTTAAGCCGGATAGTGTCGCGCGTTGGCGTATCATTGAGGAGCATATGCTGGCTCTGGCGGAACACCATGGGGAACGAACGGCGTCGAAACTCGCAAGGAAACATGTCATCTGGTACAGCAAGAGCATGGAAGGGTCGGCTGAGTTTCGCCATCATTTCCAGTCGCTGACATGCTGGAAAGCACAGCTTGAGGCTGCGGAAGTTTTCTTCTGCGAGAATAATGAAAATAAGGCCTGGTTGCGTGCCGCCTGAACCCATTGCGGCGTCTTCCATTCCCCTTCCCATGCTAATGCTGGACGCTAAGGGCTTTATCCTGAGCGCCAATATGGAAGCACAATCCGCCTTGGGTATTTCCGAACGGGCACTGGCCGGACGCCATGCCTGTGATCTGTTCGCACCGGAATCGGAGATCCAAATCATGCTGGATCGTATGAAGGAAAACCTTGGATCACTGTCCAGTCATGGCCTGTGCGAACGCGCAAATAACGCCCCCTGTTCGTTGCACATCGGCCCCGCCGACGGCGGCTATGCGTTGTTGATGGTGCCCGAAGCGGGCCGGCAGGAACTGGATCAATATGCAAAACGTCAGGAAATGGCTGAGGCCGTTGCCAGAATCGCACTGGAAATGGCACATGAGGTAAAAAATCCACTGGCAGGTCTCCGCGGTGCGGCACAGTGGCTATCCGAGCAATTGTCACAAGGAGATCAAAAAGAAGCTGCAACGATGATGCTTGCTCAGGTTGATATCATCCGCGAGCGCATTGACAGCTTTCTGCAACTGGGCCCCCGGGCCGCCATCGGTATGGAGCCCATCAATATTCACAGCCTGATTGATGATGTATGCCACCCCGTGGATGGCGTTGCCCTGCGCCGTGTATTCGACCCCAGCCTGCCTTTGATTCAGGCCCATGCAGGCAGGCTGCGGCAGGCCATTGAAAATCTGTGGATGAATGCTCTGGAGGCGGGTGCGGCACATATCGAGTGGCTCACCCGCGTGAACACCACCATCAAACTGCCGGGGCACAAGGGCGCCGTGCTGGAGGTGCGCATCACCAATGATGGCGAGCCTATCCCGCAACACATTCAGGACCATCTGTTTGAACCCTTTGTCACCGCCAAGACGCGCGGTAGCGGGTTGGGTCTGGCGCTGATCCAGCGCGTGATGCAGGAACACAGCGGCCAGGCCAAGCTGCAATCAGAAACGGGACGCACCAGTTTTATTCTGCATTTACCTATTGGCGCATCCAAATGATGCACGTGCTGGTTGTAGATGATGATGCAGGTATCCGCTGGGTGCTGGCGCGTGTGCTCAGCGAGGAGGGCATGGAAGTCGTGGAGGCGGCAAGCATGGAGGAAGCGGAACAGGCCATGGCCGAGCAGGACTTCGCACTCACGTTTCTCGATGTCTATCTACCGGATGGCAATGGCATGGATGCTGTGGCAGAAGGACGATTCAAGGCGCCGGTGGTTCTGCTAACGGCGGAGACCACGTTTGACCATGCCGCCCAGGCCTACCGTGTGGGCGCCATGGAATATTTACCCAAGCCCTTTGATCTGGATGAAGTACGATCTCTGGCGCGCCGCATCAAGCCCTCGCCGGAAGAAACAAAAAAAGAGGTCGCTACGGATAAAGATGCTCTGATTATTGGCCGCAGCGCATCCATGCAGCAGTTGTTCCGCACGCTGGGACGTGTCGCTGCATCCGATTTGACGGTATTGATTACCGGTGAATCCGGCACCGGCAAAGAACTGGTAGCACATGTTCTGCATCAGCAAAGCAAGCGGAACAACAAGCCTTTTGTCCCGATCAACACAGCCGCCATTCCGGCGGAATTGCTGGAAGCGGAATTGTTCGGACATGAAAAGGGCGCATTCACCGGTGCGGATCGCGCCCGCCCGGGTCGTTTTGAACAAGCGAGTCAGGGAACCCTGTTCCTCGACGAAATCGGCGATATGCCCGCCAGTTTGCAGGTCAAGCTGTTGCGTGTGCTCGAAGAAGGCGTGGTTCAACGCGTCGGCGGACGCGAAGACCGGCCTGTAAACGTCCGTCTCCTTGCGGCAACACACCAGAATTTACAATCTAAAATAAAACAGGGTACGTTTCGTGAGGATTTATATTACCGCCTGAATGTGATTCCCGTACACATTCCACCCTTGCGCGAACGCAAGGATGACATCCAGCAACTGGCCGAGGCCATGCTTGCATCTGCGGGGGAAGAGTTGGAGATGCAACCGCCCATTCTTCTGGATGAGTCCATCAATCTGCTTAAAACCTACGACTGGCCGGGCAATGTGCGTGAATTAAAGAATGTCATGCGCAGGCTGGCGCTACTCACGCCGGGTGCCGCCATCACCCTGTCGGATGTCGCACTGGCGTTGGGCAACCGGGATAATCAAACGCATCAGGAAGAAACCCTGTCCGAAGCCGTCAGCCGTTGTATCCGCCACTACATGGACAAACTCGGCTATGCCGAAGCCGTGGATATGCACAAGCATCTGCTGGACGAAGTGGAACCGCCGCTGCTCATGCTGGTGATGGAGCGCTGCAAGGGCAATCAGATCAAGGCAGCACAGATGCTGGGGCTGAATCGCAATACGGTACGCAAACTGCTGCGCCAGTATCAGATTGATCCCGCATATTTCCGTAATTAGTCCGGGTTAACCATGTCATCAGCGGAAGAACGGATTGTGGAACTGGAAACAAAGCTATCGTTTCAGGAGCACCTGATTCAAGAACTCAATGAGGCCCTGACCCATCAGCAGCAGCAACTGGATGCCTTACAGCACAGGCTGGATACAATGTGCGAGCAAATGCAGACGGGTTTATCGGACGAGATCAGGCCTGTGTCCGAGGAAGCCCCGCCACCGCATTATTAGGACGCGCTTCCTTCCGGCTGTTTTCGCCATCCGCAGATTGAAGCGTATCCAGAGGCGATACAGCATTGACCCTCAACCCACGCACCACATGTGTGTAAATCATGGTCGTTTCCACACTCTTGTGTCCCAGCAACTCCTGAATTTCACGAATATCCGTACCCTGCATCAACAAGTGCGTGGCAAAACTATGCCGTAACGTATGCAATGAGGCGTGTTTGGCGATGCCCGAGCGTTTTACGGCTCGCTTCATGGCGGCTTGCAAGGTTTTGTCGTACACATGATGCCGCCGCATCACACCCACTTCCGGATCGCGTGACAGTTTTGCAGCCGGAAAAAGATACTGCCAGGCCCATTCTGTAGCCGCACCGGGATATTTGCGTGCCAGCGCATACGGTAACCAGACCGCGCCAAACCCTTCGCTTAAATCCTGCTCGTACAGTTGTTTGACCTGTTTCATGTGTATTTGCAGCGGTTCGATCAGTGATTCAGGCAAGACCGTTACCCTGTCCTTATCTCTCTTGCCGCCGCGCACGACAATCAGATTTTGATCAAAATCTATGTCCTGAATGCGCAGTTGAAGCAACTCTCCCATTCTCAAACCGCTGCCATACAGCAGTTGCAACATCAGGCGATATGGCATCTCTATAGCTGCAAAAACGGTTTTGACTTCCTCCACTGAAAGCACAACCGGCAAGCGCTTGCTTGTTTTAGCCCGCACCGATCGGGGCATATCTTTGGTATCGATGTATAGAATATCACGAAAAAGAAGCAGCAAAGCATTGAACGCCTGATTCTGCGTTGAGGCACTGACCTTTTTTGCGGTTGCCAAATGGCTGATAAAGTTTCGGAAATGCTCTACAGACACAGGTTTTCCACTGCCATATTGTTCAACATAGAGCAAGAAACGGCGTATCCAGTGCACATATATTTTTTCCGTCCGCTGTGAATAATGCTTGATGCGCATCCATTCGCGCACTTTTGGCTCAATTTCCTGCCGGGTGTGCGGTGTCTCAAGGGAAGCCTGATTCCCGGTTTGATGACGGCGAAAATGTGCGTGATACAAGGTTATTGCATCATTGGCTTGCTTCAGTTGCCAAGCCTCAAAAGACATCCTTGTTTCCAGCATATCTTCAAATCGCGCCAACACTTTCTCAAAAGGCTCATGGCGATAGTCGCGAGAAAAATATAAAAACTTCTCCACCCAATTTTGCATATACGCGGCGACTTTCTCATTCGCAAAAGCTTTATTCACAAGGAATTTGCGATACTGCAAAGCGACTTGATGTATATTATCCATGGCTAGCATATTGCATATCCGTATTATATATATCAAGACCTATTAAGGCTGAATCACCGAAAAATTCACATATTGAGTGGATTGACGCCCATAAGGCAGAGGAATAACGTAGGCCGGTGGAGGAAATCTATATGCATTTCGGAACAAAAAAATACTCCTACCCATTAATAAGTTAGATGTAAAAGATATAATTATGAGCATTATTCAAGACCTCTACAATATATTCGACAAAGAATATGCGAAACATATATCGAGAAAGTCATCAAAAAATTTAGTTGTAATTGAAATATCGCAAAATCTTTCATTTATTCGCGAAGGTTTAGTAAGCGATATCAAAGCATCAAACATTATTAAAGACTTAGATACTGCTCAATATAAAAAGGCTACTGCTGAAGGTGTTAATTTAAACTCTATCCAAAAGAAAAGGCTGATAAAAAAAACGTATGGTGGTGCTAAAGAATTTGAAAAGTATCACAATTGGACAACAGAGAAATTAATTAACAAAGCATATGAACGTATAGATACACTGAAAAAACTAAATATAAATAAAGAAAATATGAACATTAATTCAAAACTTCAATATCTATTTAAATTTTTGATGGTGTTAATGGCGCATATTGAAGAAAAACATCTAACAATTAGCTCAAGCGGACGTAAAAAACACGCCGCTTAGCATGGGCGTTAGGCATATAGGATAAATCATGGGCTTACTTGACGGATTTGAAAAACTCATTAACGAACACGGTTCTTCGACCATATTGAGAGAACGAATATCGCTGATAAACGACAAGTACGCTACGCTCGAAAAAAAGGTATCCGAGATTCAAACTGAGAATGAACGCCTTAAACTTGATAATTCTAATTTCACGATAAAATGCCGGGGGCTTGAAGAACACCTTTCTAATAATAGTGCCCTCACTAATAAATACGGAGCGTACTGGGATAAGGACGGAAATTCTTATTGCCCAAAGTGCAAAACTCCAACATCAAGTACATCGTGGACAACTTATATGAAACGTCAAATTCGTGGGTTAAAGTGTCCCTGTTCAGAAAAGCCATTTATTCTTATGAAAGATGGGGAGCCAATACATGCACAAGACGCAATGAAGGAGATGGTAAATGCCTAATCGGGTAGCCGGGGGATTTTAACCCCCAAAGAAGTTCCGGGGACATATATGGTCCGTCCCGCGTTGCAAGGAAAAAGTTTGAT
>JAUZQZ010000136.1 GCA_030950745.1 Mariprofundaceae bacterium
CCCTGAGCCGCCGCGAATAAATCTTCCATGCTGACATTCTTTTCCTGTCCGGCACTGACTTGCCGCTGCATATTCTTACGGTAACTGATAATCTCACGTGCCTGACGATCATTTTCAACCACGACGATTCCCTGCCCCGCTTCAGGCACCGAGTCCAACCCCAACAATTCAAATGGAATGGATGGACCTGCTGTGCGGTGTTGTACTCCGTTCTCATCCACGATCGCACGAATGCGTCCCATGACTGATCCAACCACGACGATATCGCCTGCTTTAAAGGTTCCATTCTGTACCAACACCGTTGCTGCCGGACCACGACCTTTATCCAGCCGTGATTCAATCACCACACCACGTCCACGCCGATCCGGATTGGCTTTCAATTCAAGAACCTCGGTTTGTAACGCCAGCATCTCAAGTAAATCATCCAACCCGTCGCCAGTCTTGGCCGATACATTGACAAACATCGTATCGCCGCCCCAGTCCTCAGGCACAATCTCATGCTCAGCCATTTGGCGCTTAACCATGTCCGGATCAGCACCTTCTTTATCTGTTTTATTCACAGCCACAATGATGGGCACTTCGGCGGCGCGCGCATGACTAATCGCCTCCACTGTTTGCGGCTTGACACCATCATCAGCGGCAACAACTAAAACAGCCACATCGGTCAATTTAGCACCGCGGGCGCGTAAACCGGTGAATGCCTCATGCCCCGGTGTATCGATAAAGACAACACGCTCCCCGCTTTCCACCTTCACCATGTAGGCGCCAATATGCTGGGTAATGCCACCCGCCTCGCCCTCAGCCACATTGGCCTTGCGCAGCGCGTCCAGAATTGAAGTCTTGCCATGATCAACATGTCCCATCACCACTACCACCGGCGGCCTTGGCTGCAACAGGGACTCATCATCCTCTGTCGCATCAATTAGCACATCTTCAACGGCAGATTCATTAATTCGTTTGGGTTTGTGACCAAATTCTTCGACGATCAATATGGCCGTATCCGCATCGACACTTTCATTCACGGTCGTGGTAACGCCCATTGTAAAGAGCGTTTTGACAACATCCGCGCCCTTGATGGCCATACGACTCGCCAGTTCAGATACGATAATAGTTTCGGGCACTTCAACTTCACGTACCACAAAGTCCGCATCATCCTTGGTAATGGTGGTTCTGCGGCGGCCTCCACGGGCCAGACGCGCCATACGCTCTTCCTCTTCCTCCGTCAGTACCTCATGACGCTTTTCCGCATAGGCGCGGCGTGCAGCCTTCTCAGCCGGAGATAAACGCCGCCGCTTAAAGATGCCCTGCGGTCTCTGCGGCCCACGGCGTTGCCCCCCCGGTGCACCCGGCATTTCCGGTGCAACGGCAACGGAAGGTGCTCTTCTGGTAGATGGTACAGTGGGCTTTGTGCCTTGCTGTGGACGTTTACTGCGTCCCGATCGGTCGTTTCTG
The DNA here is from genome assembly GCA_030950745.1 of Mariprofundaceae bacterium. Taxonomy (GTDB): domain Bacteria; phylum Pseudomonadota; class Zetaproteobacteria; order Mariprofundales; family Mariprofundaceae; genus JAUZQZ01. The sequence continues at coordinate 1,453 of JAUZQZ010000136.1, forward strand.
ATACTTGCTTCAATGTCCTTCAGGGACGACCGCGGCGCCTTGGCTGCCGCAATCTGGGCTGGCGTCGGCCCACGACGAATCGTCGTGCGTGGCCCGCCTGTACGAGCACCACCGGCCGTGGGTTTCCTGCCGGAGGGCTGTGGTCTGCCGGAGGGCTGTGGTCTGCCATGAGGCCTGTTTGTTGCCTGCGCTCTTTCCGTGCCTGGTCCTCGGGATACGGAACTTCCCTGTTTGGCTTCAACTGCCTTTGCAGCGCGTTGAGCCGGGGATTCTGCGGGTCTGGAAGCAGGGCCGGAACGCTGTGGCGATGCAACCGCAGTACCCGTACGCCGAGCCGCACGCCTGACTTCAACCTGAACGGTATGCCCCCTGCCCCCCGTCTTGAAACCCGTCCTGCCCTGGCCCGCCACAAGAGGCTTATTCAGCTTCAGCGTCCGGCTTCCGGGTTTGGCGGACACAGTCTTTTGGCCACCTTGGCGGAGCGCTTTGGATATTTTCTCACGGTCTTCTGCCGTTAGCATATTCGTGGGGCCGCTAACCACCACGCCACAATTGCCTGCAACAGACTGCAATTCGGAAACTTCGACATTGAGTTCCTTGGCCAGATCAAGGATGCGTATTTTCGCCATTTGTAGCTTACTCCGTTTTCAATAGTTGCTCATACCATATACAGTATTGCAACCATTTTTCACTTACCGGCGTATCATCTATCGCCAACACCGATACCTTCTCCCTCTCCAGAAACTCACCCAACAAAGCTGAATTCCCAAAGGAACTACATGCCGTTTTCAGTCCCGCACCTTCACGCTTGGTGCAAGCCTGACGTATCTGGCGCTTTAACGCCTCGCCAGCATCCATTGCCAGCACAATCAGCATTGGCGTGTGAATCCACATGCGATGCATTACGGCATCACGCCCAATGTTTACGCTACGGCGCACGCGGCGCACATATTGCCGACACAAACGTAAAAACGCCACCGCTGAACGCCGGCGCAATGCATCCGCCTGATCTACTCCGGACGTCCGGCCTTTCCAGGCCATGCGCAAATGTCTGTCCTGTAAATGGTTCAAACATTTACCCCAACACACGTATGCGCCCCGGCCAGGTGCTTTTTGCAGCACGTCAGGCCACACCGAACCTTCCTCATCACATACCAGACGCATCATATCACTTTTACTACGCGATTGCCGGCAGCTAACACAACGCCGCTGCACTGCTAATTCAGTCAAACCAGCCGCACGCCTCTCTGGCTGCAAGGATTAACGCCTCCAGTTGTTCGCGGGAAACGCCTTCCACACCTTCCAGATCATCTACTGCGGCATCAGCCAAAGCTTCCGCATTGCCAATTTTGCGAACGGCAAGTTGCTCAGCCAGCTCATTGGTCATATCTGGCAATTGCAGCAGGCTATCTTCAATTTCTGCTCGTTCATTTCTACCAAGCTCCTGTTGCAAAAGAACATTTCGTGCACGATTTTGTAATTCATGCGCGGTTTCCTTATCCAGTGCATCAATGCCCGCCAATTCTTCAGCCGCACAGTAGGCAAGGTTTTCCAGAGAAACAAAACCCTCATTGCAAAGTAATGTGGCAAAGTCTTCATCAATATCAAGCGCTTCCTGGAACATAGCTTTGGCCGCATCAATTTCGGTGGCACGCTTCTCACGCTCCTCACCGGCAGTCATAATCTCAATGCTCCAGCCAGTTAACTCGGAAGCCAAACGGACATTCTGTCCCCTGCGTCCAATTGCAATCGCCAACTGATCCTCGGCCACGGCAACCTCAATGGTGTTGTTTTCTTCATCCACCAGTACACGATCAACCTCAGCCGGAGCCAATGCATTCACCACAAAAGTCACCATATCCGGCGTCCATTCGATGATGTCAATTTTCTCACCATGTAATTCATTCACGACCGCTTGAACGCGCGCACCGCGCATACCCACACAGGCACCGACAGGGTCAACACCGGCATCATTCGAGATAACGGCAATCTTGGTGCGAGAACCCGGATCGCGGGCAATGGCCTGAATCACCACCAGTCCATCGGCAATCTCCGGTACTTCCTGCTCGAACAAACGCTGCACCATACCCGCATCCGAACGTGATACAAACACCAGTGGGCCTTTGGGCTGATTGCGAACCTCACGCAGATAGGCACGCACCCGATCTCCCTGACGGTAAGACTCACGCGGCAACAGATCCTCGCGGTACATTACCGCCTCGCCTCGTCCCAGATCGACATAGACATTGCCCCGTTCAACGCGCTTGACGATGCCGGTAATCAGCTCGCCCACGCGAGGCTCGTATTCGGCTACCACCCGATCGCGTTCGGCTTCTCGAATTTTCTGGTTGATGACCTGCTTGGCTGTCTGGGCAGCGATACGGCCCAACTCAATGGGAGGAAGAGATTCCTTGAATTCGGTACCGATTTCCGCATCTGCATCCAGTTCTCTGCCTTCTTCAATCGTCAATTCATTGAGTTCGTCTTCTACGTCCTCAACAACCGTGCGCACATGGTAAAGTTCCATCGCCCCGGTTTCGCGGTCAATCGTGGCTTCCACGTGCTTATCACCATAAGTGCGCCGGGCGGCTGTTTTGATAGCCTGCTCCATCGCATCAATCACCAGTTCTTCTTCGACGCCTTTTTCGCGTGCCACGGCTTGTGCAACCTGCAACATCTGGACATCCATTAATATTTCCTCACTTGCCTTGTTTTTTCTTCTTTTTCAGCGTGCCGGCACGTTTCCATTCGACCGCACGTACAATTTTAGCTACCTCACGTACATCAATATCCTGCTCGTTTCCGTCTGCATCCCGAATGCGGACACCGCTTTCGCAGGAGCCAAGATTCTCACCCGTAAGGCTCGACCCATCTTCAAAACATACCTGCAACATCTCGCCTGTATGCCGGTTAAAATCCGCCTCACTTTCTAATGGCCAACTCAGTCCCGGCGAACTCACCTCCAGGCGATAATGGCTCCGGATTATATCCTCCGCATCAAGCAGAAGAGACAAGGCCCTGCTGATTCTCTCCACACTCTCAAAGGAAACACCACCCGCCTGATCAACAATAACCCGAAGCAATTGCTGATGGTCACCTCCGCCCAGGCTAACCTTTAATACATCCACGCCCATTTCACGGGCAACGGGCGTCAACATGTCCATAATACGATCTTCAATCAATTCAGCTTGCTCCAAAAAACAAAAAAGCGGGCCGCAGCCCACTTTTAACGTTGCGAATGATAGGCCTCAAACAGACAGAGAGCAAGCGTCCGGCATATGAATTCAGACTATCAGGTAACATTCATATCGTACTTGAAAGATGCAGCAGCCGGAGATGGCAAACCATACATGTTGAATCATCGCCTCTCCCATATCTTTCTAACCAAAGAGCCACTTGCAAAACTCATGAGCGGCAATCGGCTTCCCCACTTCGGCCCATTTCCGAGCTGGAATTTCGGTCCATGGAACCACCATGCACCTCATTCCACCCCGAAAATGGACTCAAAGTGGGATTGCCGCTCATCC
>JAUZQZ010000137.1 GCA_030950745.1 Mariprofundaceae bacterium
TGGATGAGCGGCAATCCCACTTTGAGTCCATTTTCGGGGTGGAATGAGGTGCATGGTGGTTCCATGGACCGAAATTCCAGCTCGGAAATGGGCCGAAGTGGGGAAGCCGATTGCCGCTCATGAGTTTTGCAAGTGGCTCTAAGGAGAACATCATGCCCGGCCTCGTTATCAAGGATTTTCCGGAAAGTCTTCATCATCGTCTGAAGGATAAGGCGCGTAAGCACCATCGCTCGTTAACACGGGAGGCTTTGACTATTTTGGAAGAAGGTTTGATGAGGCCCGACAGGGTTCATGAGTTGCCCAGGCCAGTTATCGGGAAATCACCTATCAATGATGCGTGGCTTGATTGCGCAAGGAATCAGGGACGGGCATGATTGTTGTGGATGTAAATGTTGTGGCTTATGCCCTGATTGCCGGAGAGAAAAGTGATTTGGCTGCACAGGTGTGGGAGAAAGACAGCTATTGGCTGGTTCCGTCCTTATGGCGTCATGAATTCCTGAATATCCTGGCGACGAGCGAACGCACCGGAAATCTTGATCTGGAAACATGTAAACGGGTATGGCGATCAGCAGTGACAATACTGGTGGAAGGCGAGTGCGAGGTAAACATGCCGGATGCGCTCACATTGGCGGCTGGATTGGAGATCAGCGCTTATGATGCTCAGTATCTGGCATTGGCGGAGCAGGCGCAGCTTCCTTTGATCACCGAGGATTGCAAGCTGCGGTCATCCGCACCGGAGACCGCTGTTTCCATGCAGGCATTTGTTGGCTGATGCTGACTATCTACAATAGCCTAAAACGCAAAAAGGAAGTCTTTAAGCCGCTGGTTCCCGGCAAGGCGGGCATGTATGTATGCGGCGTCACCGTGTATGACTATTGTCATGTGGGTCACGCGCGGGTCATGGTCGTGTTCGATGTGATTTACCGCTGGCTGAAACAGCTTGGCTATGCGGTGAATTATGTGCGTAATTTCACCGACGTGGATGACAAAATCATCAAACGTGCCCATAAATCGGGTGTTGAGACCTCCGTGCTGACCTCCGGGATGATTGAAGCATTTCATCAGGATATCGACGCACTGAATTGTCTGCGACCCACGCATGAACCGCGTGCCACCGCTCACATGGATGCCATGATTACCATGATTGAGCAGTTGGTGGAGCGGGACTATGCCTACGTCGCCGACTCAGGAGATGTGCTTTATGCCGTTCGCAAGTTTCCGGCATATGGACAGCTTTCCGGCAAGAATATCGATGATCTGGAAGCGGGAAGCCGCGTGGAAGTGGACAAGAGCAAACGCGATCCGCTGGATTTTGTTCTATGGAAGATGGCCAAACCGGGGGAACCTGCCTGGGATGCGCCGTGGGGCAAGGGGCGGCCCGGCTGGCATATCGAGTGTTCGGCCATGAGTTGCGCCCATCTGGGCGATACCTTCGATATTCATGGCGGCGGCATGGATTTGAAGTTTCCGCATCATGAGAATGAAATAGCACAGGCGTGTGCGGCCAATGGCGGTGGTTTCGCCCGTTACTGGTTGCATAACGGATTCGTGAATATTAATGAAGAAAAGATGTCCAAGTCGCTTGGCAACTTCTTCACCCTGCGCGAGGTCTACGGGAAGTACCACCCGGAAGTGTTGCGCATGTTTATTGTTGGCACACATTACCGTTCGCCACTGGATTTTTCGGATGCCGCGCTGGAAGCGGCGAAAGCGGGACTTGATCGTTTGTATGAGACTGTGCGGCGCTGTCAGGGGTCAGGGGTCAGGAGTCAGGAAGAAAACACCTTTGATACTTCACTTCTCACCCCTGACTTCATTGCAGCCATGAATGATGATTTTAATACGGCGGAAGCGCTGGCGGTGTTGTTTGATACAGCACGCAGCATAAACAAGGCGCTGGATGCCGGTGAAGATGTAGCGGCGTCTGTGGCTTCTTTTGCGGCTATGTGCAGCCTGCTCGGTATTGTTCAGTATGATGTGGATGCATGGTTTCAGGGGGGCGGTGTAGACGCCGCGCATATTGAGGCGCTGATTGCCGAGCGGGAGCAGGCAAGGAAGAATCGTAATTTTGCCCGGGCCGATGCCATTCGTGATGAACTGGCGGCACAGGGCATTGTACTGGAAGATGGAGCGGAAGGTACGCAATGGAAAAAGAATTGAACCATGAGTATGTCGCGGTCGTCGGACTGGGGTATGTCGGGCTGCCGCTGGCGCTTGCTTTTGGGCGTGTGATGCCAACGACCGGCTTTGATATTTCCGAAGCCAAGATCGAAGCATATCGTAAGGGATGCGACCCAACGGGTGAAATGGAAAATGAGTTATTCGACCGCGCGAAAGCACTGCAATATACCAGCGACCCGTCCAGTCTGGGAAAGGCGGATTATATTATCGTCGCCGTCCCGACGCCCGTGGACAATGCTCACCAGCCTGATTTAACGCCGGTGATCCGCGCTTCCGAAACAGTGGGAAAGTACATGCGGCAAGGTGCGACGGTTGTGTTTGAATCGACCGTTTATCCCGGCGTGACAGAAGAGGTATGCGTACCGATTCTGGAACGGGAGTCGAACCTGAAATACGGCGAGGATTTCAAGGTAGGGTACTCTCCGGAACGGGTTAATCCCGGCGATAAAGATCACCGGCTCGAAACCATCGTCAAGGTGGTTTCCGGGCAGGATGACGAAACGCTTGAAAAAGTAGCCGTACTCTACGAGCAGATTATCGATGCAGGCGTACACCGGGCACCGAGTATCCGTGTGGCGGAAGCCGCCAAGGTGATCGAGAACACGCAGCGTGACGTCAACATTGCCCTGATTAACGAACTGGCATTGATTTTTCATAAGCTTGATATTGATACGCAAGCGGTACTGGAAGCCGCTGGCAGCAAATGGAATTTTCTTCCCTTCCGGCCCGGCCTGGTCGGCGGGCACTGTATTGGCGTGGACCCGTACTATCTGACCCATCGCGCCGAAATTGAAGGGTTCAGGCCGGAAATCATTAAGGCGGCTCGCCATATCAATGATGGCATGGGGCGCTGGCTGGCCGAGCAGACGATGATGCAAATGATCCGGGCCGGTCTTCAAGTCAAGGGTGCGAAGGTGGGTATTCTTGGTTTGACATTCAAGGAAAACTGCGCTGATTTGCGCAATACCAAGGTGATTGACTGTATCCATGAACTGGAAGCCCTTGGGGTTGAGGTGCTGGTTTGCGATCCCGTGGCCGATGCGGAAGCGGCAAAGTGTGAATATGACATCGAACTAACGGACCTGAATGATTTGCAGGATATGGATGCAGTGGTATTGGCTGTGGCGCATGATGCATTCAGAGAGATGGACTGGGCAAATTTTACCAACCGCTGCCAAAAGGGCGCACCGATCATGGATGTGAAGTCCATGCTAGATCCCGAACAGGTTTATTCCGCCGGATTAGCGCTTTGGCGGTTGTGAGTCAGGGAAGTTGTCAGTCGGCAGTAGCCAGACTGCCTACTAAATACTGATGACTGTCGATTTGAATACTAATGGGATTTGAGGATCTTGAGGTATGGAAACGCTTTGCAAGATTAAGTGCAGGCGTATACAAGGAACTGTCCGGTCTGAAGGATTATGGTTTCAGGGATCAGATTACCCGATCGAGCTTGTCCACACCTTCCAATATTGCAGAGGGTATGGAGAGAGCGTCCGACAAGGAAAAAGAGCGCTTTCTTGATATTGCTAAGGCATCATGTGCAGAACTGAGAACGCAAACCTATATCGGCATTGATATTGGATATATTGATAACGATGTTGGAAAACAGTGGATTATGGAAACAAAAGAAATCAGCGCCATGCTGGTCGGCCTGATTCGTAACATCCAGAGAGGCTGAGTTGTCAGTAAGCAGTCATTAGTTATCAGCTTTAAACTGCCGACTGAATACTGCCTACTAACGATTACGACAAAGGAGTAAACGTGGCTAAAGTTCTTGTCACCGGAGCAGCTGGATTCATCGGCATGCATGTGGTCGAACGGTTGTTAAAAGATGGTTGTGCCGTGACCGGTGTGGATAACCTGAACGACTATTACGATGTCTCGCTCAAACAGTCACGTCTGGAGTGCCTTTCTAAAGAGGCAGGTTTTAATTTTCACCGGGTGGATATCGCCGATGCGGATGTCCTGATGGACGTGTTTGAACAGACTCGGCCCGAGCGGGTCATTCATCTGGCTGCACAGGCGGGCGTGCGCTATTCACTGGAACATCCCGAAGCCTATGTACGCAGCAATCTGGCCGGTTTTGCCCATGTACTGGAGGCCTGTCGGCGCAACGATGTTCAGCATTTGCTGTATGCATCGTCCAGTTCCGTTTATGGCGCGAATAAAAAGGTGCCGTTTTCCGAATCAGATTCAGTGGATCATCCTGTTTCCTTTTACGCCGCAACCAAGAAAGCCAACGAATTGATGGCGCACAGTTATGCGCATCTTTATGGCATTCCCTGCACGGGGCTGCGTTTTTTTACCGTGTATGGCCCGTGGGGCAGGCCGGACATGGCTTATTTCAGTTTCACCCGCGACATATTGATGGGCAAACCGATCCGCATATTCAATCACGGCGAAATGGCACGGGATTTCACTTTTATTGACGATATTGTAGACGGCGTGCTGCGCGTGCTGGAAACGCCGCCTGTTGCGGATGCCGACGGTGCGCGGCATGCGGTGTTCAATATAGGTAACGATCACCCGGTTCGGCTGGGCGATTTTGTCGATACGCTGGAATCCTTGCTGGGCGTCCGCGCTGTTCGGGAAATGTGCGATATGCAACCGGGGGATGTGGTGGCCACGCATGCGGACATTTCCTCGCTGCGTGCGCTTGGCTATCATCCCGCTACTTCCCTTGAGGATGGCCTGGCTGTTTTTGTCGACTGGTACCGGCAGTATTACGGGTGTGAAAAACGGGGACAGTTTACTTTCTTCCCCGGCGAAGCCGGACAGCGGAAAAAGTGAAACTGTCCCCGTTTTTCCAGAAGGGTTTCTGTCTGTGGTTTACCGGTTTGTCCGGCGCGGGGAAAAGTACGGTAAGTAGTGCGGTGCATCATACCTTGCGGGAACACGGCATTGCCAACGTGGAGTTACTGGATGGTGATGAGGTGCGCACGCATTTGACCCACGGACTCGGGTTTTCCAGGGCGGATCGTGATACGAATGTATTGCGCATCGGCTGGGTCTGTCAGTTGCTGGTCAAGCATAGCGTTCCGGTGATGACGGCAGCAATTTCTCCTTATCGTGAAACACGCAATGAAGTTAGAACAATGGTGGAACGGGTGGGCGGAAAAGGTGCATTCATTGAGGTGTTTGTGAATGCCAGCGTGGAAGAATGTGCCCGACGTGATGTGAAGGGTTTATATGCAAAGGCCATGGCGGGCGAGATTCCGCAATTTACAGGCGTATCCGATCCCTATGAGCCGCCGGAGCAAGCTGAAATCGAACTGAATACGGCGAGTGAGAGTGAGGAAGAAAGCGTGGTGAAGGTTGTCCGTTATCTGGATGAACATGCGTACATTTCGGGGGTGGAAGACTGATGGGTATTTTGACAGACAGGCCTGTTCAGGGCGTGATTCTGGCGGGTGGTTCGGGCAGTCGTTTGTGGCCTTTGTCCCGTCAGCAGTTGCCCAAACAGTTTCTAAAACTGGATGGTGAGGAGAATTTGCTGCAGGCCACGGTGTCGCGCCTGTCTCCGATGATTGCGCGTGAGGATGTATGGGTCGTGACCGGCGCATCGCATGCCAGCGGCGAGGCGTTTTCGGATCTGGCCGGGTATCACACGATTCTGGAACCGGAGGGGCGCAATACGGCGCCTGCCATTGCCATTGCCGCAGCCATCCTGCAGGACGAGACGAATGCGGATCCGGTACTGGTGGTGCTGCCCGCCGATCACATCATCAAGGATCCCGGCGAATTTCAGAAACGTCTGGATATAGCTATTACCGCAGCGGAAGACGGCGACCTGATTACTTTCGGCATACGTCCCGAGAGGGCGGATACCGGGTTTGGCTATATTCAGACGGAAGCAGGTGTGGACGCGGTTTTACCGGTAAAACGCTTTACCGAGAAGCCGGATGCGGCTACGGCTGAAAAATTTATCCGGTCCGGGGATTACTTCTGGAATTCAGGCATGTTTGTCTGGCGTGCCTCGGCTATTCTGGAAGAAATCCGCGAACATCTACCCAAGCTCCATGATGTGCTTGAAACAATGCGCAGCCAGTGGCGCGGAGGGGAATCGTGGCAACAGGTCGTCAAACGCGAATTTCCGCGCATGCCCAATGTGTCCATTGATTACGGCGTGCTGGAGCATTCGGAGAAGGTACGTCTCGTGCCCTGCGATATCGGCTGGTCGGATGTTGGAAGTTGGGATGCTGTATATGATATCAGCACGAAGGATGAATCAGGGAATGTCTGCACGGGTAACGTGCTGGCCGTGGATTGCGGGCATTCGCTGCTGCGCAGCGAGCATCGGCTGTTGGCAGGTGTAGGTCTTGAAGATGTGATTGCGGTAGAAACGGCGGATGCTGTGTTGCTGGCCAGACGTGGCGATAGCCAGCGGGTACGCGAGATAGTGGATGTCTTGAAGGAACGTGGTGGGAAAGAGGCCATTGAGCATTTGACGGTGCGCCGCCCCTGGGGTAGCTACACCGTGCTGGAAGAACGGACTGCCGGCTATAAGCTGAAGCTCATTGAAGTTAATCCGGGCGCTTCCCTCTCGCTGCAACGGCACCAGCACCGTTCCGAACACTGGGTGGTTGTCTCCGGTACTGCTACGGTAACGCGCGATAATGAGACCTGTTCAGTGGCTAAAAACGAGAGCACATACATCCCGATTGGCATGAAACACCGGCTGGAGAACAGGGGCAGGATTCCGTTGCATATCATGGAGGTACAGGTAGGCGAATATCTGGGTGAGGATGATATCGAGCGGTTTGACGATGAATATGGAAGAACGGAGTAGATGATGGGCAAATGCGCACTGATTACGGGTATTACCGGGCAGGACGGTTCCTATCTGGCTGAATTGTTGCTGGACAAGGGCTATGAAGTCCATGGTATCAAGCGGCGCACATCGCTGTTCAATACGGATCGTATCGACCACCTCTATCGTGATCCGCACGACTCGGATCAGCGTTTTGTGCTGCATCATGGCGACATGACCGATTCCTCCAGTCTGATTCGTATCATCCAGCAGGTGCAGCCGGATGAAATCTATAATTTGGCGGCCCAGAGCCATGTGGCAGTATCGTTCGAAGAGCCGGAATATACGGCCGATTCGGATGGTATCGGTGCTCTGCGCTTGCTGGAGGCTATCCGCATATTGGGGATGGAGAAGAAGACGCGCTTCTATCAGGCATCCACGTCTGAATTGTATGGCAAAGTGGTGGAGACGCCACAGTCCGAGACCACGCCGTTTCATCCGCGTTCACCCTATGGTGTGGCCAAGATGTATGCCTACTGGATTACCGTGAACTACCGCGAGGCCTATGGTTTGTATGCCTGCAACGGCATTCTGTTTAATCACGAATCGCCGGTTCGGGGCGAGACTTTCGTCACGCGTAAAATCACCCGCGCGCTGGCGCGCATCAAACTGGGGCTGCAGGACTGTCTCTATCTTGGCAACATGAACGCTTTGCGCGACTGGGGCCATGCCCGCGACTATGTCCTGATGATGTGGATGATGCTGCAACAGGATACGCCGGACGATTTTGTGATTGCCACCGGTGAACAGCATTCGGTGCGGGAGTTCGTCGATGCTGCGGCCAGCGAGTTGGGTATAAACATTACCTGGCAGGGCGAGGATGTGGATGAAACAGGAACCGATCAGGATGGGCGGGTTATAGTACGGGTGGATCCGCGTTATTTCCGACCGGCAGAGGTGGAAACATTGCTGGGCGATCCTTCCAAAGCAAAGCAGAAGCTCGGCTGGGAGCCTGCCATTTGCTTTGAGGAACTGGTGGCGGAAATGGTGCGTGAAGACCTGAAGGGTGCGGAGCGGGACGAATTATGTAAACGTGAAGGCTATGCAGCCTTGGACCACCATGAATGAGATGACATCCCGCCAAACAGCACTGATTTGTGGCGTTTCCGGGCAGGATGGTGCATGGCTTGCCCGTCTGCTGCTGGACAAGGGATACAGAGTGGTTGGTACGGCCCGGGATGCGCAGATCAGCCATTTCGGTAATCTCAGCTATCTGGATATCAGGGAGGATGTGGAAACTGTGTCCATGTCCCTGACCGACTTTCGCAGCGTCATTCAGGTGCTGGATCGGGTGCGGCCCGATGAGGTGTACAACCTGGCGGGGCAGAGCTCCGTCGGCCTGTCCTTCCAGCAACCGGTGGAGACACTGGAAAGTCATGCCACAGGCACGCTGAATCTGCTAGAAGCGATTCGTTTCATGGGGCGGCCCATGCGGCTATACAATGCTTGTTCGGGCGAATGTTTTGGTGATACGGAGAATCAGCCGGCTGACGAGAATACACCGTTCCGGCCACGCAGCCCCTATGCTGTCGCCAAGGCCACATCCTTCTGGGAAATCGCCAATTACCGCGATGCTTATGGCTTGTATGCCTGCTCCGGCATCCTGTTCAATCACGAATCACCGCTGCGCCCGGAACGATTTGTCACCCGGAAAATCATATCCGCAGCCGTCCGTATTGCTGGCGGAAGCACGGAAACCCTGTGCCTGGGTAATCTTGCAGTGGCGCGCGACTGGGGCTGGGCGCCGGAGTATGTGTTTGCGATGTGGCGCATGTTGCAACAGGAAGAGGCGGATGATTATGTGATCGCTACCGGCGAGAGCCATACGCTGGAGGAATTCGCAGCCGAGGCCTTTCGTTGCGTCGGGCTGGACTGGCATGATTATGTGGAGATTGACCAGTCCCTGTTTCGTCCTTCGGAAGTCATGTATGGATGCGGCAATCCGGCGAAGGCGAAAAGGGAGCTGGGGTGGAAGGCGGCGTCGCACATGCCGGATGTGGTCCGGATGATGGTGGAAGCGCAGAAAGGCATGAGTGACGCGTGAGCGCCCCTCACGCCTCACCCCTCACCCCTGACTCCAAAATTTATGTCGCCGGTCATCGTGGCCTGGTGGGTTCGGCTATCGTGCGCGGGCTGCAAAAGAAAGGGTACGGCAATCTGATTCTGCGCACATCGAATGAACTGGACTTGTGCAATCAGGCTGCGGTGGATACGTTTTTCGCTGAAGAAAAGCCGGAATTTGTGTTTCTGGCCGCAGCCAGGGTTGGCGGCATCCAGGCCAACAATACCTATCCAGCCGATTTTATTCGCGACAATATCCAGATTCAGACCAACGTGATTGATGCAGCCTGTCAAAACAAGGTCAGGAAACTGCTGTTTTTGGGTTCGTCCTGTATCTATCCGAAGATGGCGCCGCAGCCACTAAAGGAAGAATATCTACTCACAGGTCCGTTGGAACCGACCAACGAGTGGTACGCCATTGCCAAGATTGCCGGCATCAGGATGTGTCAGGCATATCGGCAGCAATACGGATTCAATGCAATATGCGCCATGCCGACCAATCTGTACGGGCCGAACGATAATTTTGATCTGGAAACATCGCATGTACTACCTGCCATGATCCGCAAGTTTCACGAGGCCAAAGAGCGAAAGGATAATCAAGTGGTGCTTTGGGGAACGGGTAGCCCAAGACGCGAATTCCTGCATGTGGACGATCTGGCCGATGCCTGCCTGTTTCTGATGACGCTGGACTCCTCCCATCTTGCATCTTACCCCTCGCGACTCTTTAACATTGGCGTGGGTAAGGATGTGACGATTCGCGAATTGGCTGAACTGGTGCGGGGAATTGTCGGGTTCGAAGGGGGGATCATCTGGGATGACAGTAAACCGGATGGAACCCCGAGAAAATTGATGGATGTGTCCCGACTGCATGGTCTGGGCTGGCAGGCGAAGACTCCGTTAGCAGGGGGCATTGTGGATGTTTATCGTTGGTATTGTACACTCTGATTTAAGGCCTGTTAACATGAGGCAGGGGGAAGGGCGCAGGCAGCCGTTGCATGACACTTAAAATCATATAGACTTAGTCCATAGACTAGACCTGTGAGGTATATGGATGACAACCGTCAATATTCATGAAGCAAAAACCCATTTTTCCAGGCTGGTGAGTCGCGCCCATACTGGAGAGGAGATTATTATTGCCAAGGCGGGCAAGCCCTATGCCAGGTTGGTACCGCTTCAGGGAACAATGGAAAAACGGATTCCCGGAATTGCCAAAGGTGCGCTCACCGATGCTTTTTTTGAACCACTTCCTGCAGATGAGCTGGCAAGGTGGGGATCCTGACCGTGTTGCTGGATACCCATATTTTTCTGTGGTGGCTCTTTGGAGATCCCAGGCTACCGGACGGAATACGGCGATATGTTGAAAACAGGGATCATGAGATATTTATCAGTGCCGCATCGGTATGGGAAATTGCCACCAAATATCGGCTTGGCAAGCTTCCGGAAGCAGAAAATGTGGCGAAACATATTCCTGCATGGATCGAACGGGCCGGGTTTCAAAGCATGGCAATTACAGTGGAGCATGCGCAGCTTGCAGGAGCGTGGAACATCGCGCATCGCGACCCTTTTGACCGGATGCTTGCAGCGCAGGCAAAGCAGGAAAGGATTCCATTGGCCACTGTGGATAAAGATTTACAACTGTTTCCCATTGAAACCGTGGGCGAGATTCAAATAACAGGGAAAACAAGATAGGGATCAGACCTTGATTCCCGAAGGCTTGGTATGCGGTACAGAACCATGTTGACATGCATACATCATAAATCATAATAGCTTCATGCGTATTACACTATCTATACCTGATGAGGTTGCTGAAAGGTTTCGCTCAGCAATTCCTCCCCGAAAGCGTTCCAGTGTTGTCGTGCATTTGATTGAACGTGAGCTGGATCAGCGCGACAAGATTTTGGCTGCGGCTTGTATTGCCGCAAATCGGGATGAATCACTACGAAAGGAAATCGACGAGTGGCAGTCATTCGATGACGCGCTTGAAGAATAACGATGAAAAAATAAAGCGTGGTGACATCTGGTGGATCAGTCTCGACCCAACGCAAGGGTCGGAAATAAGAAAAACCAGACCCTGTCTTATCCTGTCACATGATACGGTCAATAAACTACGAAAAACGGTGATCGTGATTCCCCTTTCTTCTGCTGCAAAGCCACACCCGCCGATCACGGTTCCCATCTCTTGTCAGGGGAAGCAGGTTGTTGCAATCATCGATCAGATACGGGCTGTCGCCAGGCATCGTTTGAAAAGCAGGATCGAGACTGCTTCCACTGAGAGTGTCAAAAAAATAACAAAAGCTCTATTTTTTATTTTACAATAATGAACTGTAACAGCTTGCGAATTATGCCAAATTGCACCATTCAGCGGCGAGTAAAATTATTAAGGCAGAGATAAAAAGCCACGAATCAAGAACTGACCCTCAAAATTTCCTCTCTCATAAAACTTTGCGGTTAAATAAAATTCTCATCCAAGGAGCCACTTGCAAAAGTCTGGGTGGATGAACGGCAATCCCACTTCGAGTCCATCTTCGGGATGGAATGAGGGGCATGGTGGTTCCATGTGCCGAAATTCCAGTTCGGAAATGGGCCGGAGTGGGGAAGTTGATCGCCGCCC
>JAUZQZ010000138.1 GCA_030950745.1 Mariprofundaceae bacterium
CTGGCCGCCAAACTGATTCGGGCCGGCGCGGAGCCGTGGCCGATTGCCCGTGAAGTCTATGAAAGCCATAGCAAGGAAATGATTGAGCTTCTGCGTACCTGTCTGGGAACACTCGAGCTACGCGATGGCGGGCGGTCCGCATGGTTGTATGTCAATGCCGCCATGTATGAACATACGGGTGGTAATGCGCAAGATACCGAAGGTTTTATTGAATATGCGCGTTCACTTCAGGGTATCGACATTGCCGTATTTATCCGGCCGGAAATTCATACGGGCTGGAAGGTTACGTTTCGTGGCAAGTACGATGCCGATGTGGGCGCACTGGCCGTATCCCTGGGTGGCGGAGGCCATCATCATGCAGCGGGCTGTACCATGCACGGAACCTTTGAGGAAGTGCAAGGCAAAGTCCGGCATGCCGTCAGTGAACTATTGGAAGATAAACACTGATTTCCGGCATCATTTTTCTGGATAAACCACAGGGCTGGACATCCCGCCGCGCAGTCAATGAAATGATCCGCTTGTTCACGCGAGCAGGTGAAAAACGTATCAAGGCAGGGCATGCAGGGACGCTTGATCCGCTGGCGACGGGGATGTTGCCGGTTTTGCTCGGAGAGGCCACACGTTTTTCCGCCGTGGGGTTGAATGCGGACAAAACCTACGAAGTGACAATGGATTTAAGCTGCCAGACAGACACGCTGGATGCGGAAGGTGAGACCACCGCACGTTTTGATATACGGATAAACCAGAAAGACATGGAAAGTATTCTCCCACGCTTTACCGGGAATCTGGAGCAAATACCGCCTGCGTATTCAGCGATTCATGTGGATGGACAGCGCGCCCATGAGATTGCGCGTAAAGGGGGGAAGGTCGTGCTTGCGGCGCGTCCGGTTGTGATTCATGAACTCAGGCTGATCAATTTTTTATTTCCCATGGTTACGTTGCGTGTATGCTGCTCGAAAGGAACCTATATTCGTTCCCTGACACGGGATATTGGTACTAGCCTGGGAATGGGTGGTTACGTTACGGCGCTCAGGCGTATCTCCACAGGCGGTTGGCCGGAAGCTATGATGCTGCCTTTCGATACCGTGGCGAAGCAGCATGAAGCGTGTATCCTGCCTTTGCAGCAATGGTTGAGACATTTGCCAACCATACTGTTGCAGAAGGTGGAAGCGCAACGTTTTGTGCAGGGACAGCGCCTTCAGATGAATAGTGAAATACAAGGTGAAGTTACCGTGACTTTCGAGGATATATTGCTCGGGACAGGTATAATGAAGCCGGGAATGCATCGTATGGTATTGCACCCCGCACAGACTCTCCCATCCGCGCAGCGGAGGTTATTATCGTGAGGCTGGTTATACTGATTGTGCTCATTTTACCGCTGACTATCAGTCTGGGGTACCTGCTGACACATCCGATGCCATCACATGATCCGGCAGCACTTGAGGCTGCATTTAGCGGCAACCCGCCAATACCGAAAAAACAAATTAAGGCAAAGGAGAATTGGAGAATGGGATTATTCAAGAAAGCACCGCAGGCAGGTGATACGGGAATTCCGGAGGGAAATCATATCAAGGTAGAGACGGATCTTGGCTCATTTACATTTGAGTTGTTCCCGAAGGAAGCTCCGAACACCGTCGCCAACTTCAAGGCTCTGGCGGGAAAAGGCTTCTATGATGGTTTGACCTTTCACCGCGTGATCTCAGGTTTTGTCGCCCAGGGTGGTGATCCCAAGGGGAATGGGACAGGTGGTCCCGGCTATCACATCAAGGCCGAATTCAACAACCATAAACACGTGACCGGGGCGATTGCCATGGCCCGTTCATCCGATCCCGATTCCGCCGGTAGCCAGTTCTATATCTGCTATGGCGCGCATCCACATTTGGATGGGCACTACACAGTCTTCGGCCAAATCACCGAAGGGCAGGACGTGGTGGATCAGCTCACCAAGGGAACGGTGATAGAAAAGGTTAGCGTGCTTCCCTGATTAAATTTAACATGGTTAACCTCGCCCCGCGCGTTTGCGATCAATCTCACTCAGATGCCGCTTGCGCAAGCGGATCGATTTCGGCGTAATTTCCACCAGCTCGTCATCGGCAATAAATTCAATGGCGCGCTCCAGTGTGAGTTGAAGCGGTGGTACCAGATCAATGGCATCATCCTTACCGGATGCGCGCACATTGCTCAGTTTCTTCTCCTTGGTGGCATTGACGACCAGATCGTTATCGCGCGCATGAATGGCGATTATCATGCCTTCGTAGAGTTTTACGTTCGGAGCAATAAACATCTTGCCGCGTTCCTGCAATTTCCATAAAGCAAAGCCCACCGATTCACCCGCACAGTTAGAAATCATAACACCGTTCTGACGCCCCGGTAGTTCGCCGATGAACGGGCCGTATTCGTGAAAGACGTGATGCATGACGCCGGTGCCACGTGTGTCGGTCAAAAACTCAGATGTATAACCGATCAGGCCACGTGTCGGGCACAGAAATTCAATACGCGTGGTGCCATCCGGATTGTTTTGCATGTGGGTCATTTCTGCACCACGTTTGCCCAGTTTCTCAATCACCGCACCCTGATACTGTTCTCCCACATCCACGGTGACGTGTTCATACGGCTCTTGCTTGGCGCCATCCACCTTGCGGGTGATAACCGTAGGCCGTGAAACGGCCATCTCGAAACCTTCGCGGCGCATATTCTCCAACAAAATGCCGATATGTAGTTCACCGCGTCCTGAAACCTTGTACACATCACCGGCCTCCGTATCTTCGACACGCATGGCCACATTGGTGCGAATCTCCTTCATCAGACGGTCGCGAATCTGACGCGTGGTCACAAACTTACCCTCGGTACCGGCCAGCGGTGAGCTGTTGACATGCAGTTCCATGGTTAGCGTGGGTTCGTCCACATGGATAACCGGGAGAGCAACGGGGTTTTCTTTATCTGCAATCGTTTCACCGATGTGAATTGTTTCGATGCCGGCCAAAGCGACAATGTCGCCGGTTGAGGCTGATTCGATCTCGATACGCTCTAAACCCTGGAAACCGAGGATTCTGGTTATCCGTGCTGAAGAGCGGCTGCCATCAGCGTGTAGTACCGTTATATCCTGTCCCATCCTGATGCTGCCGTTGGCGATGCGTCCGATGACGATGCGACCAACGTAATCATCCCAGTCGAGTGTGGTGGCCAGCATTTGCAGGGGTGCGTTGGCATCACCCGATGGCGGGGAAACGTGTTCAATGATGGTGTCAAACAGGCAAGTCAGATTATCCGAAGTTTCAGCCATATCCAGCATGGCGTATCCATTCTTCGCCGAGGCATAGACGATGGAGAAATCGAGCTGCTCATCGGTTGCGCCGAGGGCGGCGAACAGATCGAAGGTGGCATTCACGCAGGCATCCGGATTGGCACCATCACGATCAATTTTATTGACGACAACAATGGGTTTGAGTCCGAGATTCAATGCCTTGGATAACACAAAACGCGTTTGCGGCATGGGCCCTTCGACGGCATCAACCAGCAGCAGTACGCCATCCGCCATGTTCAGCGTACGTTCTACCTCACCGCCGAAATCGGCATGTCCCGGTGTATCCACGATATTGATACGCATGTCGCCATATTTTAGGGACGTGTTCTTGGCGAGAATGGTAATGCCGCGTTCGCGCTCAAGATCGTTGGAGTCCATGACGCATGTTGTGGCGGAAGCGCGGTCATCGAGGGTGCCGGACTGCTTGAGCAGTTCATCCACCAGCGTGGTCTTACC
>JAUZQZ010000139.1 GCA_030950745.1 Mariprofundaceae bacterium
ACGCATAATTTGCTCGGGAAAGGGAGTGTCCATGGGCATGTGGTGCCCGAGCCTACGTTAGCACGTATGCAACACGCAAAGGCTGATAAAATTCAAAGTGAAATTCGAGTGACGCATTTTTTGGTAGTTCGTGTGGAGCATCTGATTATACCTTGATATATTTCTCAATCTTGAGCCGCTTGCAAAACTCTGGGTGGATGAGCGGAAGCCGATTGCCGCTCATGAGTTTTGCAAGTGGCTCAATCTTTAGCGTACTGTGGGAGATGCCAAGAATTTCTACGAAAGGCCTCTCTTTTTATTCCCCAAAATACCTTGCTTGTGTATCTTCCACACCACGACTATGAAGAATCAGGGAAATGTTTGTCAGCTTTTGGAGGTTATTTGTATGAAAAGAAAGGTATGGATTGCGATGCTGGGAGTTTTTGCTTTGATTTCAGTTTCAGCTTGCACGAAGGAAGTGGGAAGTAAGGGCTGGTGTGCTGATATGAAGGAAAAACCAAACGGTGAATGGACGGCGAATGAAGCATCAGCTTTTGCCAAAAACTGCCTTTTCAAAATGGACGAATAGGTCAAGACTACAGATGCAAAGCGACACCTGACTGGATTTGCCGCAATTGTCAGCTTTCCGCCTTCAATGGATGTAAACAGGCGAACGCATGGTCATCGGTTGAGAGTGCGCCATCAAATGCTTCACAATCCTCTTGCGCATAAGGACAACGCAGGCGAAAGGCGCAGCCGCTTTTGGCAACGGTTTCCTCACTGCGCACGGCAATATCTGTTGGTTTTTTTCGTTGGGCCGGGTGTTCAACAGGCCGGGCATCCAGTAGTGCCCGTGTATAGGGGTGTTTCGGACTGGCATAGATAACCTCCGCGTTGCCCTGCTCCACAATACGCCCGGCGAACATGACAGCCACCCTGTCCGCCACCTGCTTTATCACGGATAAATCATGCGAAATGAATAGATAAGCCAGTTTCTGTTCGTTCTGAAGATCACTCAGAAGATTCAGTATCTGAGCTTGTACAGACACATCCAGCGCCGATACGGGCTCATCCAGTACCAACAGCCTGGGAGATACAGCCAGAGCGCGCGCAATACCAATACGCTGGCGCTGGCCGCCGGAGAACTGATGCGGATAACGATCCAACGCCTCCACACCCGTGCCACAATGTTCAAGCACCTCAATCACTCTTTCACGCCGTTGTTTTGCATTCATCTCCGGCGCATGCACGCGTAGCCCTTCACCTACTGTTTCCACGATCCGCATGCGCGGATTAAGGCTGGCAAACGGATCCTGAAAGACCATTTGCATATGTTTGCGCATATTGCGCATGGCTTTGCCTTTCAAATACGTGATGTCTTCTCCCATCAATGCGATACGCCCCGCATCGGCAGCCAGCAACCGCATCACAATACGTGCTGTCGTTGATTTACCGCTGCCCGATTCACCGACGATGGCCAGCGTCTCCCCTTCTTCAATGTCGAAGCTGACATCATCCACGGCACGGGTGATATGATCCTTCCCACTCCATGAACCCGCATGGAAGCTTTTGCACAGACCCTTGACGCTTAGCAGGCTCATTCCGTCAGCTCCAATGGTTTGGTCGATTTCGCCACATGAATACAACGGGCCCAATGCCCACCATGATGCCACGCTTCAGCCTCCACCGGCTGTTCGCAGGCAGCATCGGCCCAACGGCAACGGGGCGCAAAACGGCATCCGGCGGGCCATGCTCCCGGTGCAGGGACCTGCCCCGGAATGGCAGGCATGGGTGTTCCCCGGGATGCAGCTTCCGGCCTGCAATCCATCAGGGCGCGGGTATAGGGATGTGTGGGATGATCAAAAATAGCTTCCACGGAACCATATTCAACAATATGCCCGGCATACATGACGGCCACATCATCGGCCAGTTCCGCCACGAGGCCGAAATCATGCGTTACCAGCAGCATGCCAAGGCCCTTCTCCCGTTGCAGCTTGCGCAGCAGATCGATGATTCGCGCCTGCACGGACACATCCAGCGCCGTTGTGGGTTCATCCGCGATGATATAATCCGGGTCGGCAGCCATGGCCATGGCGATGAGTACGCGCTGACGCATACCGCCGGAGAGGGAATCGGGATATTGTCTCAACAATTGCTCCGGTTGTTGCAGTCCCACATCCGTGAGCAGGGAAACCGCACGCTCGCAGGCCTTGCGCTTCGTCAAATCCAGATGCAAGCGAATCACTTCGGTAATCTGGGCGCCAATGGAAAAAACCGGATTCAGCGCCGTCATCGGCTCCTGAAAAATCATGGAAATCCTGCCGCCACGCAACACGCGCAGCTCGCTTTCCTGCATGGTAAAAATATCCTGCCCGTCCAGCTTGACCGTTCCCTCGGTACGTTCAATACCCTGGTGTTCGCCAAGGCGAAGAATGGTTTGCGCGGTAATGGACTTGCCGCAACCGGATTCACCGACCAGCCCCAATACACGGCCCGATTCAAGCGACAATGTCACATCACTGACCGCAGGTTTGGGTCCGCTGGCGGAGGGAATGGATAGCGAAAGATGCTCGATTTCCAGCATGGGCGTGAGTGTGGCCGATGCGAGGGCTGCTTTCCAGCATTTCATAGGCTTTCAACCCATTACCACATCTTTTTCGGCCATGCAGCGTTAATCACATTTGGCAACCATGAAAAAAGCGCCTACGCTGCACGCGGACAAAGCAACTCGTTTTCCCTGTTTGTGGCTTAATATTCAATAGCAAGGAAAACAAGGGCGTATAATAGGAGGGTAATACATGGAAAAACAAGTGCACATATTACCAAGTTGGGCGACAAAAGAATCCAATCATCGTGATATTATGGGCGATATATTTAGCTTATGAGTAATTCAGGAAGCAAAAGAAAATACAAGGTTCTCTCGCTTTTTTCCGGCGGCATGGGACTTGACCTAGGTCTTGAAGCAACGGGTCGTTTTAAGACAGTTGCTTGTATCGAAAAAGAGAAGGCATTTTGCGACACAATCCGAATTAACCGCGATGCGGGAAGGCTCGATTCTAATTTACAAGTATTAGAGGCGGATATTTCGACTCTGAGCCCGGCGGAAACACTCAAAGAGCTTGGAATTGAGCCAAATGAAATCGATGTAATTGTAGGTGGTCCTCCATGCCAATCCTTTAGCACCGCAGGAAGACGAGGAACTACTCAAGATCCCCGTGGAACACTTTTATGGGATTTTTTGTGTTTCGTCGAATACGCAAGACCCAAGTTTTTCCTAATGGAGAACGTTAGGGGGCTACTGTCAGCGGCACTGAAGCATCGCCCAATCGCTGAACGCCCAGATAAGGGAGGGTCACCTCTAACGCAAGATGAAGAACCAGGCTCTGTCGTTCGTCTCTTCGCCAAAGATTTAGCCAACTTCGATGGAATTAGATACCACCTAGATATATTTGAGGTTAACGCCGTTAATTACGGGGCACCTCAGCTTCGTGAAAGGGCGTTATTTATAGGTAACTGCCTCGGTAGATTAGTTGAGTTTCCATGCCCAACTCATGGTGTCGAGCAAAACTCTGATGACAATGGGCAGCGTAACTTATTTGAAGAGAAACGGCTTTTGCCTTGGAAGACGTTAGGTGATGCTCTAGATGGCTTGGAGGACAAAAATCCTGTTGTTCTAGATTTCAGTCCAAGAAAGAAAAAATATCTCGGTATGGTTCCATCTGGCTCCAACTGGAGAAGTTTGCCTGAAGAAATGCAAAAGGAATCGATGGGTAAAGCTTGGTACGCTAAGGGGGGACGTTCTGGCTGGTGGAGACGGCTGACCTTTGACTTGCCTTCTCCGACATTGGTTACAATGCCAAATCATGCCAGCACATCATTGTGTCATCCTACCGAAACTCGTGCTCTTTCGATTAAGGAATACACCCGAATTCAGGAATTCCCGGATAATTGGGAATTTAGCGGTACAGTGTCACAGAAATACGCGCAGGTTGGAAATGCGGTGCCAATCCGATTAGGGATCGTCTCAGGAGAAGTTCTTGCTTCAGAACTAGATGTTGTTGGATCGGAACAGTTACCACTTCACTCCCTATACACGCATGAGCCTCGGATAGTCTACTTGCAGTCTCATGTAAGAACACGTCAATGGTTCAAGAATGGAAAAACGTTCGTGTGGTCGGATGGGGATGAAAACAATCATACGCGATACGCCGCACCAAAAACATTGAAACGAACAAGGGCGATTTAATTATGGCAAGAGGACACCCAGACCTGCCTAGAGCAGTAGCACGTAAAATCTCACGCCAGGAATTGCTTAACCAGTTGCAACAGATTGACAACAATCAAGAGAGGCGAGAGCGAGTCCTTAGATTGGAAAATGCCTTTCGTAGCAAAATAGATTCGCACATCGGTTCCCTCCCTGCGAAAGACGCAGTTTTCCGTAAATTTAATACAAGCCCGTACGTACTTCTGATTCATGCACGTCAGCGTGGATATACCAAGGTTAGTGAATTGGAGGCGGATATTCTTCCAGCTAAACAGTTCTCGTCCATGGAGACTTCTGCCGGAAGGATGGTAGAGGAAGTCGTGCTTCCAGAATATGGATGGGAATGTGTTATAAGCGAGATGCACACTACAAATTCCGCGCTGGATGGCAAAAGAAAAGAGAAAAACATTTACCGGCTTGTTACCTTAAAGAGTGGCCCAAGGTGTCTTAATGATGAGATGAGCGAGAATTTCGCCGATGCAGTCTTGAACAATTTCGAAGAGTGGGCGCAGGAGGCTGGTGTCAATAGAATAGATTTTACATATGGGGTCTTATACGGGACAGAGAAGCTCTCAAATAAGAAGGACTGGCATATTCTCCGAAACATAAAAGAGAAGGTGGGTAATGCCATAACGCTGGACCCAAAAAAAAGATGGCAATGCCAGTTCAACCAGAACGGCATTGTAGTAGACGTTACGGTCAGAATCGGGCTTGATTGGTGGCATCATCTTGGCGGTGAACTCTGCTTCATAGAAGTGTTTACGGCCTTAGTCCGTGCGTGCATAAGCGCAGGCGCGTCTGACTCTGATTCATATCAATACACGATCTCAGATTTGAATGAAATTGTAACGACGCTAGGGGTCAGAGAAGAATTTAATGTTTCCCTCCTGCAACGGAGTCAAATTCCATGGTTGTTTCTAACGGCACGCCATTTCTGTGATGCGTTGGTAGAGTGAATATCGCCCAACGAAAGCATCAAGCGAGGCTTCCTCTTCGGTCCAGCCTATCATGCAAACCGTTAGTCGGCATTGAGGTTATCTCAGACAAATCCTGCGGCGCTTCCTTGCATTCTCTATCTATTCTATTTCAGACTTCCCGGATGTGATTAAACGATGCCAAACATAGATACCGGTTTTCCATATTCGGCAACGCCAAATGCGCATGTGCTGGTTCTGGGTTCAATGCCAAGCCGGAAATCTTTGGCCGAACAACAGTATTACGCGCACCCGCGCAACGCCTTCTGGCCGATTATGGGCGAATTGTTTGATTTTGATGCTGCCCTGCCCTATGAGCAGCGGCTCCATTGCCTGTGCGCATCGGGTGTCGCTCTATGGGATGTAGCACACCAGTGTATACGCCCCGGTAGTCTGGATAGCGATATCCGTGATGTTGTGCCGAATAATTTCACTGGATTTTTCACTGATTGCACGAGTATTCATCATATTTTCTTCAATGGTCGCAAGGCTGAAACGATGTACTGCCACCTTGTGCTGCCCGGGCTTTCCGGCCCATGGCATGATTTGCCACAAACCTGCCTGCCATCCACCAGTCCGGCACATGCCTCGCGTTCATTCGCTGAAAAACTGGCTGCGTGGAAGGTTGTTAAGGAAGTGCTAAAACAGGCTCTTGAAACAGACCCCATCTGACCCTATGAACACATCAAGCAAAATTTAACGCATCAGGAGAAACCATGACTGCCACCGCAACCCAGGAAACCCGCCCATTCCAGACCGAGGTGAAACAACTGCTGGATTTGATGATCCATTCGCTGTATTCCAACAAGGAAATCTTCCTGCGCGAACTGATTTCCAACGCCTCTGATGCTGCCGACAGGCTGCGTTTTGAGGCTGCGACGGATGATGCCCTGTACGAAGGTGATTCCGATCTGCATGTCTATATCGAAGTGGACAAGGATGCGCGCACCATCACCGTGCGCGACAACGGTATTGGTATGAGCCGCGATGAAGTCATAGAAAATATCGGCACCATTGCCCGCTCGGGCACAAAGGAATTCTTCAATCAGCTTTCCGGTGATCAGGAAAAGGATGCCCACCTGATTGGCCAGTTCGGCGTTGGTTTCTACTCGTCCTTTCTAGTCGCGGATAAAGTCACGCTGACCACACGTCACGCTGGTCTGGAAAAGGAACATGGCGTGCACTGGGAATCGACGGGTAATGGCGAATATGTGTTGGAAACCGTGGAGAAAGACACACGCGGCACGGAAATCACACTGCATCTGCGCGAGGATGCCGATGAATTTCTGGAAGCCTTCCGGCTGAAGTCCATTATCCACAAATACGCCGATCATATTCCCTTCCCCATTCGTATGCCGGGCGAACCTATACCTGCGGGGCCTGATGCAGAGGGGGATGAAGAGGAAAAACCTGCCGAGATCGAAACCGTCAACCAGGCCTCGGCGCTATGGACGCGGCCGAAATCCGAATTGTCCGACGAGGATTACAACAACTTCTACAAACATATCGGTCACGATTTTGAAGACCCGCTGACGCATCTGCATCAGAAGCTAGAAGGTAAATACGAATACACGCTACTGCTCTATCTGCCAAAACACGCTCCCTTCGATCTGTGGCAGGCCGAGGCCAGCCATGGCGTGAAGCTCTATGTCCGCCGCGTATTCATTATGGAAGCCAGCGAAGAGTTGTTACCGCGTTACCTGCGTTTTGTGCGTGGTGTGATGGATACCAATGATCTGCCGCTGAATGTGTCGCGTGAAATCCTGCAAAAAAGTCCGGCCATGGAAGCGATGAAGAAAGGCGCGACCAAACGTGTGCTGGGCCTGCTTGAAGACATGGTAAAGGCGGAAAAGGATGAGGATTATGCCACTTTCTGGGGTGAATTCGGGAACTGTTTGAAGGAAGGTATTATTGAGGATTTCGCCAATCGTGAACGCATCGCCAAATTGCTGCGGTTCTCATCCACCACTTCGGATGAGCAGACTGTAACACTGACGGATTATGTGGATCGCATGGTCAAGGGTCAGGACCAGATTTATTATATTACCGCTGAATCGCTGGCGGCTGCAAAGCACAGTCCGCATCTGGAAGTGTTCCGCAAGAAGGGTATCGAAGTACTGTTGCTCTCCGACCGCATTGATGAGTGGTTAACCAGCCACCTGAACGAATTTGACGGCAAGAAACTGCAATCCATCGCCAAGGGCGAGCTTGATCTTTCCAACATCGGGGAACACGCCGAAGAAGAGAAAAAAGAACATGAAGAAGCGGCCAAATCAGCCGAGCCCGCAGTGAAGAAACTCAAAGAACTCCTGGGCGAAAAGGTCAAGGATGTCCGTACTACGGATCGATTAACCGAATCCCCTGCGTGTCTGGTGTCCGATCAGTTCGATATCAGCGGTAATTTTGAACGGATTCTCAAACAGGCCGGTCAGGATGTTCCGGATGTAAAACCTATTCTGGAGATCAATCCGGAACATGATCTGGTCAAACGTCTGGCAAAAATGCGTTCGAAAGAGAAAATGGCTGATTTCGCCAGCATCCTGTTCGATCAGGCCGTGCTGGCCGAAGGCGCGTTACCGGACGATCCGGCAGGTTTTGTACGCAAGATGAATACCCTGTTGGCAAAATAACAGGGTATTCGACTCCTCTGTCTGATAGGGTGCTTTTTCCCTTGTTTGCTCCATGAACATTCAATGAGAGAGTATCATCCCCTTTTCCGTGTTTAATCACTGAAAAGATTTCCGCCCATTAACCAGGAAGGTGCAAAGCATGACAAAAAATAAAGATGCTCAGCCCACATTCGCTGATCTGAATTTGGCTCCCCCGCTGCTCAAGGCACTGGAAGACGTCGGTTATGAAACGCCCACGCCCATTCAGGCGCAGACCATTCCGCTTCTTTTGCAAAACAGGGATGTGGTGGGTCAGGCGCAGACCGGCACCGGCAAGACCGCTGCATTCGCGTTACCCATGCTTTCCCGTATTGATTTAAGTCAGAAATTCCCGCAGTTGCTGGTGCTGACGCCAACACGCGAGTTGGCCATTCAGGTTGCCGAGGCATTCCAGACGTATGCCCATCATATGAAAGGATTCCATGTACTGCCGATTTACGGTGGCCAGAGCTACGAGATTCAGTTGCGTCAGCTCAAACGCGGCGTACATGTCGTGGTCGGCACACCAGGCCGGGTGATGGATCATATGCGCCGTCGTACATTGAAACTGGACGGACTCCGGGCGCTGGTTCTCGACGAAGCCGATGAAATGTTGCGTATGGGCTTCATTGATGATGTGCAGTGGATTCTCGAACAAACGCCGGAGAATCGTCAGATCGCACTGTTCTCGGCCACCATGCCGCCGGCGATCCGTAAAATCGCCGAGCAACAGTTGAACAACCCGGAGCAGATTACAATCAAGGTGAAGCAAACAACAGCCGAAACCATTCGCCAACGCTACTGGATGGTCAGCGGCAGGCATAAGCTGGATGTGCTGACCCGCATTCTTGAGGCCGAACCGTTTGATGCCGTACTCATCTTTGTGCGCACCAAAGTCGCTACCGAAGAACTGGCGGACAAACTTGGAGCGCGCGGCTATGCGGCTACGGCACTGAACGGCGATATTGCCCAGAAGCAGCGCGAGTTGACGGTCAACCGCCTGAGAAAAGGCCAGCTGGATATCCTGGTGGCAACCGATGTGGCAGCGCGCGGACTGGATGTGTCACGTATTTCGCATGTCATTAACTATGATATTCCGCACGATACCGAGTCCTATGTGCATCGCATCGGACGCACCGGCAGGGCCGGTCGCGAAGGTGATGCGATTCTGTTTGTCGCACCGCGTGAGAAGCGCATGCTCTATGCCATTGAGCGAGCGACGAAAAAGCGGATCGACCAGTTCGAGATGCCGACCACCGAGGCCATCAACGACAAGCGTATCGCCGAATTCAAGCAACGTATTACCGATACGCTGGAATCAGATGAGGGGATGGAGCTGTTCACCGGTATTATCGAACAATATAGGCAAGAGCAGGATGTTCCGGCGACCGAGATTGCTGCGGCACTGGCCAAAATGATGCAGGGCGATAAACCATTACTGCTGAAAGATGAACCAAAACATAAGCCACAGCGCAGCGAGCGCAATCCGCGCTTCGATGGGCCGGAAGACAAGCGCAAGAGTATGCGCAAGTCCTCCCGTAAAAAGTTTGAAGATGATGAGACCAAACCAAATCGCAAACCAGGGCGGGAACGATCCGCAACACGATTATCAAACGAACCAAAGCCGGAACGGGGTATGGAACGCTACCGGCTGGAAGTCGGCGATACCCACGGTGTAAAGCCGGGCAATATTGTCGGTGCGATTGCCAATGAACTCGGCCTTGAGAATGAATTTATCGGACATGTGAAGATTATGGATGATCACAGCACGGTCGATCTTCCGGAAGGCATGCCAAGAGCCATCTTCAAGGAATTAAGGCAGGTGTGGGTATGTGGTCAGCAGCTCCATGCGTCACTGCTTTCAGATGAACCTGGTGGAAAATCACGAATAAAGAAAAACCCCGGAGCAATGCAAGCTGATGACCGGCGTCCACATCGCAGGAAATCAGAACATGATCGCTCAGCAGGTAATGCTGGAAAAAAAATACCAAAGCGGAAAAAGAAATAAACCGCCAAGGTCAGGAGATTTAACGTTTCCCCCTTTTAAGCCAGGCGATGCAAAAGTAATTTTTTTCGATATTCCTCGGGATCCTTGGTCTGTGTCATCGTCCCGCCGCGCGGAAACAGGGCATCGTAGAGCCGTGATACCCAGAAGCGCAGTGCAGCCAGACGCAACAAACCGGGCAGTGCGCTTTCTTCAGTCTGACTCAATGTGCGCACCTGCTGATAGCCGTCAAGAAATGCCTGCACACGCCCCTGATCATCATCTCCAGACCATATGGCCTGCGCATTCAGTGAAATGGCAATATCCATGGCATAAGCCGCATCGTGCGCATAATAAAAATCAATGATACCAGAGACTTCATCACCCTCGAACAGGATGTTGTCCACGAACAAATCACCGTGAATCACACCGTGCGGCAAATTATCCCATGTACGCGATTGTTGAAACCGCAATTCATCCTGTAACAAATCTGCGGCTTCATCCCCGTAACGTTCACGGGTTCCATCCAGCACAGCCGTGACGGCCTCCTGCAACCATGCAAAACAGGTCGGATTCTCCCTTGTTTCGTCAAACGAAGCCCCGGCCATATGCAGCGTCGCCAAAGCGGCACCGGAAGAACGTAGTTGAGCATCATGTAGCATCTCCAATGTGCGACCCGAAAGGCAAGAAACAATGCACCCCTGCTTGCCTGCAAATTCAAACAACAACGAATCATCCCGGCGCGGCATGACATCCGGGCACGGAACTCCTTCCCCTGCAAGATGGCGCATCAAGTGCATGAAATAAGGTAATTCGCTGGCATTCATGCGCTCGAAAATCGTCAGCACATAGCGGCCGGAATCGGTATCAATGAAGAAATTGCTATTTTCAATGCCTGCGGCAATGCCTTCAAAGCTCTTGCATGCGCCCAGTGCATATTTGGCAAGGATGCTTGCGATATAATCATATGAAAGTTCTGTATAAACGGACATACACTCCCCGCGTCAGATTAAACTGCAATGCAGGCACCGATTGTGGATGTACACAGGCGAAAAGCAAGGAAGTGAATGTTTCATGTTTGAAAGGCTTCCGTTAGCTTGCGCAGCGATATGATCAGGCGTTTTAATGGATAGCATTATTATACAGGGAGGCCGACCACTTTCCGGTACGGTGGAGGTCAGTGGTGCAAAAAATGCTGCCTTGCCGTTGTTGGCGGCAGGTATTCTTGCAGACGGCCCCATGATCTATCACCGCATCCCCCATTTACGTGATATCACCACAATGATGACGCTACTGGCCAATCAGGGAGCGGATGTATCCATGGATGACAAAGGCCGGGTGCGTGTGGATACATCCACAAGCCACCTGCCTGAAGCACCGTATGAACTGGTCAAGACCATGCGTGCATCAGCCCTGGTACTTGGTCCCCTTCTGGCCCGTTTCGGTCATGCCCGCGTCAGTCTCCCGGGCGGTTGCGCCATTGGTGCCAGACCCATGGATATGCACCTGAAAGGACTGGAAGCCATGGGTGCGGAAATCCGGGTGGAGCAAGGTTATGTCGTTGCGAAAACAAAGGGGAAACTGCAAGGAGCACGCATCGTTTTTGGCACGGTCACAGTGACGGGAACAGAGAACCTGATGATGGCGGCAGCATTGGCCGATGGAGAAACCATACTGGAAAATGCAGCGCGTGAACCCGAGGTGGTCAATCTCGCCGACTCCCTCCGACAAATGGGTGCGGATATTAAAGGAGACGGCAGCGGGTGCATTTGCATCCGGGGTGTGGACAGGCTGAATGGTGCTGAAGTATCCGTAATTGCCGACAGAATCGAAGCTGCGACCTATCTTGCCGCCGGATTGATTACCGGTGGTGAGGTAACGGTGAAACACGTTGACCCGGGTATGTTGGATGCTTTTCTCGCACGGGTGGCTGAAGCCGGCGCCAGTGTGGAAACAGGTGAGAGCTGGGTGCGATGCAGTGCCAGTGAACGATTACAAGGTGTGAATATCCGGACCAGCCCGCACCCCGGCTTCCCCACAGACCTTCAGGCCCAGTTTATGGCGTTGATGTGTATCGCCAGCGGCAGCAGTGTGATCAGTGAAACTATTTTTGAGAACCGCTTTATGCATGTGCAGGAATTACGCCGCATGGGTGCCAATATTGTGCTGAACGGCAATGCGGCCGTCGTGGACGGAATCGAAACCCTGTCCGGCGCCCCTGTTATGGCCACCGATTTGAGAGCATCAGCCAGCCTTGTGCTGGCAGGGCTGGCCGCTACGGGTGAAACCACTATCTCCCGTGTTTACCATATTGACCGGGGCTACGAACGCATCGAAGAAAAGCTGAGAGCACTCGGTGCATCCATCGAACGTATAACGCCCACCCCTGAATTGTTGCGGAGCCCAAGCCTTGCCACAAGCTAGTACCCCCCTCATCATCGCACTGTCCAAAGGACGCATACTTTCCGAGACGCTGCCACTGCTGGAACACGCAGGGCTGATGCCAAAGGAGGACTTGCATACAACCCGCAAACTCATGATTGATGCTGCGGGAGGCGTGCGATTCCTGTTGATTCGCGCCGCTGATGTTTGCACCTATGTCGAACATGGCGCAGCCGACATGGGCATCGTTGGACGCGACTTGCTGCTCGAATCCCGTCCCAACGTGTATGAACCGCTTGATCTTGGTATCGGACGCTGCCGATTATGCATTGCCGGTCCTGCGGAACTGGTTGCCAGAGGCAAACCGGAAGCCGGAAGCCGTATCAGGGTGGCCACCAAATATGACAACCTTACGGAGCAGTATTACATGGCACAGGGCGTGCATGCGGATATTATTCATCTGTATGGTTCCATGGAACTGGCGCCACTGGTCGGCATGGCGGATCGGATTGTCGATTTGGTGGAGACGGGAAGCACGCTGGCGGCCAATAACCTGGTGGAAGAGGATACGCTGTATGACATCTCCAGTCGTCTGGTGGTAAACCCCGCCAGTTTTGCAACTCGCAAATCACTTATTGCTCCGGTGATAGATGCCTTTTCAAAAGCCATAAGGAATGAGGATTCGTGAGGAACATCAAACGCCTGGATGCTTCCGGCAGCAATTTCAATGAAGAACTCGATGCGCTGTTATCACGCGAAACCGATACAGGTGTAGACGTACAACAGACCGTAGCTGGCATCATTGAGGATGTTCGCAAGCGTGGCGACGCTGCACTTTGTGAATATACACAGAAATTCGACAGCTGGAACTGCACGCCTGCGGATATTGAAATCCCCAAGGTACGCATGGAAGAAGCATGGGCGCACCTTACCGATAAAGATCGTGAAGCACTGGAACTGGCTTCGTTGCGCATCCGCGCGTATCACGAACATCAACGCCAGGAAAACTGGGAATTCACCGATGATACCGGCCTTACGCTGGGTCAACGCATCACGCCACTGGATCGCGCCGGTCTTTATGTTCCGGGGGGTAAGGCCGCCTACCCTTCATCCGTATTGATGAACGCCATTCCAGCCCGTGTGGCCGGCGTGGAAGATATTGTCATGGTGGTCCCGACACCGGACAATAAAATTAATGACCTGGTTTTGGCCGCCGCACATATCAGTGGTGTTCAGCGTGTCTTTGCCGTTGGTGGTGCACAGGCTGTAGCCGCGCTGGCTCACGGCACGGAAACGATTCCCGCCGTGGACAAAATCGTTGGCCCCGGCAATCGCTATGTTGCCGCTGCTAAGAAACAGGTATTTGGCATCTGCGGCATTGATATGATCGCAGGTCCTTCGGAAATCGTTGTCGTGGCCGATAGTGGAAATCCGGAATGGCTGGCAGCGGATTTTCTCTCGCAGGCCGAACACGACGAAGCTGCCCAGAGCATCTTCATTTCGACCGATAAAAGATTAATTGAGGCCGTGGCAAGCAAAATTGAGGCGCTCCTGACCACCCTTTCCCGCGCTGATATTGCACGAAAGTCCACCGAAACGCATGGTGCCCTGATTCATGTGCCTGATCTGGCCAGTGCCGCGGATGTAGTGAATCGTATTGCTCCGGAACATCTGGAGCTGGCATTGGAGGATCCGGACGTATTGTTACCCTATATCCGGCATGCAGGCGCCATTTTTCTCGGTCATTTCGTGCCGGAAGCACTGGGAGATTATGTTGCCGGCCCCAATCATGTTTTGCCAACCAATCGCACGGCGCGTTTCTCCTCCGCGCTTGGCGTATATGATTTCACCAAGCGCAGCAGTGTCATTCGGGCTGATCATGAAGGCGTGCTTGCGGTGGGCCCCACCGCCGCGCATCTGGCCCATCGTGAAGGACTTGATGCCCATGCCTTGAGTATAGAGCTGCGTTTGAAGAGCACCGAATGATCCGCAACGACATCAAACAGCTTGCCGCCTATCATGTTCCGGACGCGAGCGGGCTCATCAAGCTTGATGCGATGGAGAATCCCTACCCCTTGCCGGATGTGCTCAGGGATCAATGGGCCAACCGTATCCGCAGTGTAAACATTAATCGCTATCCCGATACGGAAATGGGCGAGCTTCGCCATGCCATTGCAGACAGGGATGGCCTGCAAGCCGATCAGGTGCTTTTGGGCAATGGTTCGGATGAGCTTATACAAATGGCATTGATCGCAGCTGATCAGGGCGCATGTGCGATTCCTCAACCGACATTTGCCATGTATGAAATTATTTCCCGGTGGCTGAAACGCCCTGTAGCGAGCGTCCCGCTGGGAAAAAACTTCAGCCTCAATGCCGATGCTTTCCTGCGTGTTTGTGCCAGAGAGAAAGCTGCCATCGCATTTCTGGCCTGCCCGAACAACCCCACCGGCAATATGTGGCCGCGCGACACGATTCGGCAAATCGTGGATAATTTTCGTGGTCTTTTAATCATTGATGAGGCCTATAACCCCTTCGCCGATGAAAGTTATACCGATATGATTGCCCCGCACGTGATTGTGTTGCGCACTTATTCAAAATTGGGCATGGCCGGTTTAAGGCTGGGATATGCGCTCGGCCACCCGGATACCATCGCCCAACTGAACAAGGTGCGCCTGCCCTATAATATCAGCAGTCCGGGACAGGCTTCGGCCCGTTTCTTTCTGGAGCATTTCGATGTGTTCGAAGAGCAGGTAAAAAAGATTCGTTCTAATCGTAGCCGGATGTTGGCTACGATGATGTCTATGGATCATATCGAGGTATTCCCTTCACAAACCAACTTTATATTGCTGCGCGTCCCAAACGCAGATGCTACATTTGAAGCGCTAAAACAACGCGGTATTCTGGTCAAAAACCTGCATGCTGCGGGAGGCTTGCTGGAGAACTGTTTGCGCGTCACCATCGGCATGCCCGAAGAAAACACCCAATTCATCGCAAGCTTGAAGGAGATTATTGGTGAAACAAGCAGCTAACCGCAACGCATCCATCACTCGTACCACCAAGGAAACGGATATTGAACTGAAACTGAATCTGGATGGCAGTGGTGTTTCCAGTATCAACACATCCATTCCGTTTCTGGATCACATGCTGGAGCAGGTATCGCGTCACGGTCTGGTTGATTTAACCATTGAAGCCAGGGGCGACCGGGAAATTGATGACCACCACACCGTGGAAGATATTGGCATCTGTTTCGGTGAAGCGCTTCATGACGCTCTGGGTGACAAGGCAGGCATCCGTCGCTACGGCCATGCCTATGTACCGCTGGATGAAGCGTTATCGCGCGTAGTACTGGATTTATCAGGCCGTCCGGGTATGGAATACCACATCCCCTTCCCCAAGGAGCGTGTGGGAAACTTTGACGTGGATCTGTTCAGGGAATTCTTCCAGGCCATTGTGAATCATGGGAAAATCACGCTTCACATTGATGCAATTCGGGGCGGTAACAATCATCATATGATTGAAACGGCATTTAAGGCTTTTGGCCGGGCGCTGCGCATGGCGGTGGAAAAAGATGAACGCGTTTCCGGTATCCCTTCCACCAAGGGTGCGTTGTAACCACAAAGAGACAAAGAAGATAATAGTTTTTCTTTGTGACTTTGTGACTCTGTGGTAAATATTCGACTATGATCGCATTGATTGATTATGGCATGGGCAACCTGCATTCCGTTACCAAAGCGATTGAGCGCGCTGGCGGGCGGATCCGTCTTGTCAAAACACCGGAACAACTGAAAGATTGCGACCGCATCGTATTACCCGGTGTTGGAGCTTTTCGTGATTGTATCGGCGCCCTGCATCAGAGTGGACTTGATGAAGCCATCAAGGAACGTTGCGCTGCTGGAACGCCATTTCTGGGCATCTGTCTGGGAATGCAAGTGCTTTTAAGCCGTTCATTTGAGTTCGGCGAATACAAAGGTCTGGACATGATCCCGGGTGACGTTATTTGTTTTCCACGGACGCTTCCGGCCAAAGGTCTCAAGATTCCCCACATGGGCTGGAATGACGTGCTGTTGCCAGAGCAAGCTCATCCGGTGCTGGAAGCGCTCGGAAACCAGCAATGTTACTTTGTCCATTCCTACTATTGCGTCCCCGATGATGAAACCCATACGCTGGCGCAGTGCGGTTATGGCGATATCCGTTTTGCCTGCGCCATAGGCCGGGACAATATCATTAGCGTACAGTTTCATCCGGAAAAAAGTCAGGCTGCGGGTCTGGCATTACTGGAGTCATTTCTTCAATGGAATCCATGACCTGTCTCTGTGATCATGGCGAAGATGGCAAAAACGTTAGAGAGTATCTTTCAGCTTGAGAAATTCTTCTTGTGTGATTCCCGCAGTGCTAATAAAACTCTTCACAATACGCGGATCGTTAATGGTTGGATACTTGGGGATAATGATAGGCCGGAGGGCGCCCGGCTTATTAAAAGCCATATGGTCGCCTTTTGTCCTGACATAAGAAAAACCCAGATGCTCGGCAATCTTCTTTAAGGTTTTCCAGCTAACAGGCGTAAGCTTGCTTGCCATGCTTTGATGCCAGAAGTTCCACAGGAACCCTCATATTTTCACAAATCATCTCCGCACCCGGTTTTTTACGTCGGGTGACTGAATGTTTGAATCCACTGGATGTCAGCACTTCGTGAAATGTTCCCATCTCCATGCATGTTTCAAGAAAAAGGGACAATGCATTGCGGATGCTCTTCTCCGCTTTTTTCTTTGAAGAAGCTTCAGCATATATGCCAAGGCGTTCGCAAGATGCGGTGTAACCCGTTTCTGTTTTTTCAATACACACCTGAAGTTTAACTTCAACCTGAATATCCATATTCATCCTCTTGATTGAACCTCTTGGTCAGAAGCGCTTCTCCTATGCGCTCAAGGACATTTGTTTTGTATCGGCAAACTGCATAAAAGCTTGAATACGCTCTATTTACACAACCACCTTTCTACAGGGCGTAGTGTAGCAGAGTTTTAATGCAATAATCAAAAAGCCGTCCGGTAATCCCCCATTTATAACCGAAGTTAAAAGTAGAGGTTAGGCAGCTAACACCAACTTTTGAATTGGCGTAATGCCACCGATGGCCATATTAGGTCGCTCATTATTGTACGTCCATAACCATTGGGTAGCGTGTTCTTGTACTTGAGCTATGCTTTTGAAAATATAT
>JAUZQZ010000014.1 GCA_030950745.1 Mariprofundaceae bacterium
TATGCATGAGCACCATGAACATTCACAGCACAAGCTGAACGCGGCACTGGTTTTGACAGCGGTGTTTGCCGTGGTAGAGCTGGCCGGTGGCTGGATTTCCGGTTCGCTGGCTTTGCTGGCCGATGCTGTCCATATGGTTTCTGATGTGGCCGCGCTTGGGTTGGCGGCGTTGGCGGGGCAGATTGCCGCCCGTCCCGCACATGCGGGCATGAGCTACGGCTATGGTCGGGCGCGTGTTCTCGCGGCGCAAGTGAATGGATTTGGCCTGTGGTTTGTCGCCGGGTGGATTGCATGGGAGGCCGTGGGGCGTATTCATTCGCCACCGCATGTGCAAGGCGCGCTGATGTTGAGCGTTGCCACGGCCGGGCTGGTGGTCAATATCGTTATTCTCAGATGGTTTCGTGGCGGCCACGATTTGAATACACGTGCTGTTTACTGGCATGTGTTCGGGGATATGCTGGGATCGGTGGCGGCTATTGTGGCCGGGATTGTCATTGTGTCGACGGGCTGGATGCCGATTGATCCGATCCTTTCCCTCGTGGTGACGCTGATTCTGGTATGGGGCGGTTGGCGGCTGGTACGTGATACGACGTTACAGATTATGGAGGCTGCACCCGCCTCGGTGGATATGGACGTGCTAAAGGCGTGTATGGTCACCATTGATGGTGTAAAAAGCATACATCATGCACATGTTTGGACGTTGCCGGATGAGCGGTTGGCGCTATCAGCGCATGTGTGTATTCGAAACATGGCGGAGTGGCCGGAGGTACTGCCCCAATTGCTTTCAGGTCTGCGAGACGAGGGGATTGTCCATGCGACGTTGCAACCGGAACATGGCGGAAATACTTGCCCTGATTGTGATTAGTATTTCACCACAAAGTCACAAAGGAATACAAACAGGACAAACCTGTTCAGAATTGATGTGTGTGAATTTACTTGGTGTCTTCGTGGTTCAATCCTGTTTGAGTTCTATGGTTGAATGGAGACCTGATATTTCTGTTCACCCTTCGGCACGAACCAGTGTTCGCTGTTGTAGCCAATACCGGCTGGCGCCGGTTTGATGCCGTGAATACGTTTGTGATAAACGGGTAGCGAGTATGGAGCATAAAGAAACACCATGGGTACATCCTGGTAAATTTCTTTCTGCATCACATCATACAGTTGTTTGCGCTTGTCTTCATTGAATATTCTTCGGGCTTCGACCAATGCGTGGTCTACTTTCGCATTGCTGTACGAAAGAAAGTTAAACTGGCGTTTGCCTGTTTGTGAGGAATGCCAGATACTGTACTGATCCGGCTCAGGCGAAAGCGACCACCCCAGAATGACTGCATCGAAATTTCGGGTATTAATAAAGTGCCCGATAAAGGCCGACCATTCCACCAGCCGCACCTTCACTTCGATACCAATAGCTTTTAACCGCTGCTGGATGATGATGGCAGTATTGGCACGTTGCGTGTTGCCGTTATTGGTGAGGATGATGAAGGAAAAGGATCGCCCGTTCTTATCCAGAATACCATCACCATCATGGTCGCTCCAGCCGGCGGAGCGTAAAATTTTTCTTGCCTTATCCGGATCGTAGGGACGGGGATGTAACTGTTTGTTGACCCATTTTGTTCCCGGTTTATATGGACTGGCAATGACTTTTCCCAGTCCCAGTAGTACGCCATCTACGATTTCCTGACGGTTGATGGCATAGGCTATGGCTTCACGGACGCGGCGGTCGGCAAATAGCGGGCGTTTTAGATTGAATCCCAGATAGGTATAGACAAAATCCAGATATTTGTAGCGATTGTAATTTGCTTTTAACTGCGGTTTGGTATTGAACAGGCGGGTGTATTGGATGGGCGACAGCCCTATGGAATCCAGTTTCCCTGCGGACAGTTCCAAAAATTGTGTTGCAGGGTCGGGGATAATGCGGGTCAATCTCTCCGTAATCCATACCGGACCGTCAAAATAGCCGGGGTTGGCGCGCATCAGGATGGACTGTTGTGATTGCCAGTCTGCCAGGCGATACGGGCCAATGGTCGCCTTCGGATGCCGTGCAAGTTTCGTGGTCATGATGTCTTCATGTTCAAAGATGTGTTTGGGCAGGATATCCAGTGATGCCCACGAAGACATGGCGGGCGAGAAGGGTTCCGCATAATGGACGATAAATGTTGCTGCATCGGGGGTATCGATGGATGTGACCTTGATATAATCGGATTTGTAGGCACTTTGCGTATGCTTGTCCTGAATCAGGTTCAGGGTAAAAGCGCAGTCAGCAGACGTAAAGGGTTTGCCATCGGTCCAATGAAGGTTTGGACGCAGATGGAAGGCGATGGTGAGGTTATCCTTCGACACAACCCATGACTTTGCCAGCTGTCCGGTCAGATTGAGATCCTTGTCATATTTAAGCAGCGAAAGATACATCAGCCCCGCAATGGCGTGGCTGGCGGCATCGCCTGCGATCATCGGAATCAGATTGCTGGCATCACCAATGCTGGCAGATACCAGTCTGTCGCCTCTTGCCGGGACACTTGGCGAAACATTATTTTCTATGGTTGTTTCAGCGGCTTGATTCTGACCGGAGGTTTCAAGGCCGGAACAGCCAGCTAAATATCCGACCAGAAGCAGGCTCGTCAGAATATGCTGCATAACCTTTGGTTGCAAAAGATTCCGAGAAAACATGGCGTAGCTATGCATACGGATAACCGATCAGGTGAATTGCGCTTGCGCAAGAGGGTATCCCCTGGGGGACGAGGATTTCGTTACGGACAATGGAACAGGCAAGGAAGCGGCAGTATTTATAAATAGTTTGGGTTAGGAGCCTGTCAGGCTTCCTAGGAGGGACGAATGCGGGCCAGAATCCACAAGCGGTCTCCCGGATGCAGCATGGCTGTCTGGCGCAGGCTGTTGGCGCGTGCAATAGCTCTGGCCGTAGTGCCAAAACGTTTGGCGATATTCCACAGGTTGTCGCCACCGCGAACACGGTAGTGAATGCGTCTTCCCTTTGCCAGCATGGGGTTGGATAAGGGGTAAACGGCATTAAAGCGTTTGGCCGGGACCAGTAATGACCGTCCAGGTCGCAACAGCGTGTTCATCTGTGGGTTGATGTGCTTCAAGTGCCGCAGTGTGGTGCGATATTTTTTTGCCAGCGTCCACAGGTTGTCGCCGGAACGAATGCGAATGCGAATATGTGCCGGAACTGCTTCGGAAGCTGATATCCGCATACGATCATGCATGGTCTCGGGTGCGTACAGTGTCACGGGCGAATTAAAATATTGGCTATGATCCAGGCCTGGATTAAAGCGGAACAGTTCACCGCGACTGATACCTGCGGCCCGGGTAAGCAGGTTGATATCGACCGGCGCCTGTAGTTCCAGTGCATGTGTGGGCCATGGCTCCGGAAAACGGAATACACCACGCTGAAGCAGTGCCGAAAGGCCCAGAATGCTACGGACATAAGTGCGGGTAA
Source organism: Mariprofundaceae bacterium (assembly GCA_030950745.1). Lineage (GTDB taxonomy): Bacteria > Pseudomonadota > Zetaproteobacteria > Mariprofundales > Mariprofundaceae > JAUZQZ01. The sequence continues at coordinate 3,455 of JAUZQZ010000014.1, forward strand.
TTAAAGGTACGGGCAAATGGTCCAGGCCATCTGATGGCTGCCATGGGTGGTGACGAATGGCACGTGCAATATTACCCGGACCGCGATGGTAGGCGGCAAAGGCCAGCGGCCAATTACCGAAACGTGCCTTCATTTTCAGCAAGTACCGTACCGCACCGTCTGTTCCCTGCTCCACGTTACGACGGGCATTGATGCCGTGAGGCGCACGTATTTTGAGCATACGTGCTGTTCCCGGCATCAATTGCCACAGGCCCATGGCTCCTGCGGATGAAAAGGCATATGGGTTGTAGCCTGATTCGATTACGGGAACAACGTCCAGCGATAATGGTGCATGTAATTTTTCAAATACGGGCAGTATACGGTCGCGGACATAACGGGAACGTTCGGCGAATA
>JAUZQZ010000140.1 GCA_030950745.1 Mariprofundaceae bacterium
CCTGCATGCATGGCATGACGCTGAACAACATTCAAAATAGGCCCCATCACTTATATGTTGCTAGAGCCTGTTCACATAAAATCCAAGCATCACCGCCTTGCCTCATTTCGGGCAGTAGCGTGATGCTTGGATTTTATGTGAACAGGTCTTAAACTGGTGCGTGCGGGCTAGCAGGAGAACTCAATGAATCACTGGAAATGCATCACCATCATCATGATAGGAACCGGCATGACTGCATGCCAGGCACAAACAGGACAGGTGTCCGTCGTGCCCGAAGCAACCACCACAGTGCAGGAGACAGCCCGGCAAACAAAGATTCATCCTGCTACAAAAACACCCGTTCCTGTCGCTCGGACGGTTGTAAAAAAGTTGCCTGATACAGCCCACACTGCCAAGCCAACATCTCCTGTGTCGGAAAACACTGCCCGCCGGGTCGTGTCCAAACCTACACTAAAAGCCATTACTGCTCCTCCCAAGATGGAGGCGTCAGCCCCTGCCATAAAAGAACCCGTACCGATCAAGGTTGATATGAAGGTTTTAAACAAGTGCGCGGCCTGCCACAGCCTGGCCGCAAAAACCAAAGTAGGACCGGGATTGGGTAAAGGTAACGGCATCCCGGGCGTATTCAACCGTAAGGCTGGTTCATTTCCCAATTTCAGATACAAATTTATTAAATATATTAACGGTAATAACTGGAACTGGGATGAAGCGCATTTACGCGAGTGGTTATGTAATTCCAAAAAAGCCCTCAGGAAATTTACCGGCAATGCAAAAGCCAAAACCAAAATGCCGTCACAACGTATTTGTGACCCGGCGAAGCAGGGCGCGGTGATTGCTGCCCTGCGTTCTATTTCCTGATTTTCACACAGCTAAGCGACTGACCGTAATACGCTATTAACCTTTTTCATGATACACAATTTTTGGGCTGAAGTGGCGCATGCCGGTCAGAAGCTCGGTGTACATGACCTTCATCGAAAACAGAATTGGAACCACCAGAATTAGTCCAAAAAAGCCAAAATGGTAACCGGCAAGTGCAACACTCAGCATGACCGTTAATGGGTGCAGATTGGCGGATTTAGCTACGATATGCGGCAGCACAAAGAGGGAATCCACGGCCTGAGCGGCAAATACCACTCCCAGTGCCAGGCCCGCCGAAAGAAGGTCCGGCTGGTCGGAGAGGAGTACCACAAGGATCGGCGGTATCTTGGCCAGTGAAATGCCGAAAAACGGGATTAGGTTCAGCAGCGCGGTGAGCATGCCCAGCAAGGGCGCGTAATCAATGCCGAACGCCCAGAACCCGATGGTGCAAATCGTGCCCATGATGAAGGCCTGGATGGAGATACCCCGGACATAACTTTGCAACTGATCGGCGGTGCTGTTATAGACCAGCCATCCCAGTTCGAAATAGCGATTGGGTAAGAGTTGCATGGCCTTGTTGCGTAGTGTTTTGAAATCGCGCAGAAGGAAAAAAGTGATCAGCGGAATCAGCAATAACGAGAAGGCGACGTCGTTGAAATAGGAAGCCATGGATATGCTGACTACTCTGGCCCGCATGCTGATGCTGTTGATCAGTGATTCGGCCATCTGTTCCGGATTGAAGCTAAAATCGAAATATGCCTGCACCCATACATTCAGATGGGATAGCAGTGCTATGAGGCGCTCATCCACCGAGCCGGTCCTGAGGGAAAACTGATGCACCTGAGCAGTAATCAGCGGAAACAGGAACGCACCCGTACCCAGCAGAATCGGCACGATGATGGCCATGGTAATGGCGACGGAACCGGATGGTGTAACGTTTCGGCGGATCAGTATGTTCACTGTGGGCGACATGGCTGCGTACAACATGATTGATACTGCCAGTGTAAGCAGGATGGGCCATGTCATGATAAGAAACAGAAGAATCAGGAGCAGTATGGCGAGAAAGGCCCCCGTGGCGCGGGACACCGGATGCGCCAGCAGGCTTAGCAACGACGGGTTCATGCCGGATCCCTGGCGGCAAGCTGCCGGTTGGCTTCCAGCAGGCGTTGCGCCAGCATTTCCGACAGATTTATCAGCAAACGGGAAGCTTGTTTTGGTCTGCTTTCCATCCACTCTTTCAGATCCGAGCGCAGAAAGAAGAGTACATCGCAATCCGTCAGCGCTACGGCTTCGGCCGTTCGGGGCTGGCCGGTCACAAGCGCCACTTCACCAAACAAGTCACCACGTTTCAGATGCGCCAGTTCAACCTGGTCGGCCATGATGGAGATTTCGCCTGCCAACAACAACACCGCACCGGCACCCGGATTGCCCATCTCAAAGATACGTTCCCCTTTCTCGTAGCTACGGGGATGCATACGTGACACCAGCCAGCGGATGGCCTTGGCGGGCATGTCAGCAAACAGCGGATTGCCATTGCACAGGTCCGTGCCATTCCTGATCCAGTCACTGTCACCGTGAAACAGGGTTTTCCAGAGTGGGTGGTCGCTCATGCACTATTCCTTAGTATTCTTTTATCTGAAAAGGATGTTGTAAAATGCATCCATATATTCGAATCCCTCCACGAGCCATTGGACGGTTGCAACCGTCCAATATCAACAGCAATACAAAAATTAAATGTGTCCATCGTCACTTCTTTTCCATCCTGTTATGATATGACTTCCGGATGATTCGCTGGATTGCCCGTATATTATTATCCGTTGCCCTTGTTGGGATGGCAGTTCTGCTGTTTTATCCCCCGCTGCATAGCTGGCGGATAGAGCAGGAATTCGATGATCGTCTGATCAGGATTGGACAAAGTGCAGCGATTCAGGCGGGCTATGTAAGCACCATGCATGAGCAGCGCTGGGGTAGTCATGCCTTTGTTAATATCCTCGGCCTGTCACTGCCGCGCGGCAAGACCGAGGTGCGTATTCGAGCGCCCATCCGTGTTTATTATGGTGTTACTCCTGCCAATTTGCACCTGATGAGAGTGAAAGACGGCATATTGTATATCGCTGTAGACAAGGTGACGGTGCTGAACGTGGCGACGAGCGTTACCCGTTTTGAGATGGAAACCGAAGTCGGCTGGGCGAGGCTTGACGCGATAAGTGGCGAGGAAGCAAGAAAAGCAGCCAAGCGTGCGTTTGAACGGACGAAATACCATGCGGCAGACAAATTGTTATCAAGCCGTATGGTTACCGAACACGTGCGCATTGCCTTGAAAAAGGTTGCAAAGCACATTCTGGGTGTCCGGGATGTGCGAATTACGCGTCGGGACATTCCGACAATCTCTCCATAGATATTCTGTATATGGAAGTTTGCCGGATCGAACAGGATGAGTGATTTGATGGGAATATGATAAATGACGACGAAGCCGTGAACATGTGCGCGGGCCTGAACAAGAGTTTTGTGCAATTGAAGAAACTCGGAAGCCTTGAGGCTGCCAGAGCAGAAGGCACGGGTTTTGATGCGTGCGCAGGATGTCGGTGTGAATCAATGCCGGTGTTGAACCAATAAATATAACGATCGGTTTTGCACTCCGTATTGACGGGCCACAAGCTGTGACATTGTCATCTCCTCTGCCTGTACAACCGTTGTGGATGATTAACCGGAATCATGCTGTGACTGCTGAGGCAGTTCATCCCCCAGTTTCTTTGGAAAACAGCGGTTTTGGCAATGCCCGGACTGCGGCATCCGAAGATTTTACGGGCTATTCGGGGCGGGGGAGTTTTCGACCGGTAGAGAGAGCCGGCACGTTACTTGATACGTTTGCCTGATTGTACGAGTCATAGGGATATTTAAAGCGCCTTGTACAGCCGGGTCCACCTCCGGATTTTCTGCGGATATTAAAATCACTTGAGTTCCCACAATTGCTCCGTATGATGCGGCGCCCCATCTGGCCGGTGTAGCTCAGCTGGTAGAGCAGCTGATTTGTAATCAGCAGGTCGTCCGTTCGAATCGGATCGCCGGCTCCATCTGTACTCCCGTTTGGACTCCATTTGCCGTTTTGGTGTGGAGAATGGCGGAAAGCTGTTGACAGCGGCTGTCGTTTGAGGACAATCGCGCGCCTTCCAAAACCGAGAGCGCGGGTTGAGGAGAGGTTCCCGAGCGGTCAAAGGGGGCAGACTGTAAATCTGCTGGCTCAGCCTTCGATGGTTCGAATCCATCCCTCTCCACCATATTGAGCCTATGGATGATGCCGGGGATTGGGCTGGGCCTGGAGCCAAAGCGGGTGTGGTACAATGGTAGAACCTCAGCCTTCCAAGCTGATGATGCGGGTTCGATTCCCGCCACCCGCTCCAGTTTGGAGGGGGTAACCGGGCGATAAGAGAACCGGAAGGCCGAGTGCACAGGCCCAAGTAGCTCAGGGGTAGAGCACTTCCTTGGTAAGGAAGAGGTCACGGGTTCAATTCCCGTCTTGGGCTCCACCTTATGGATGTGGCCTGTGATGAACAGATTGAAGCAGGTTTGGTCATGGTTGCCATGAGTTTAGTTTTGGATAAGGAGACAGATCATGTCGAAAGAGAAATTTGAGCGTAACAAACCACACGTCAACATTGGCACGATTGGCCACGTTGACCATGGCAAGACGACGCTAACGGCGGCGATCACAAAGGTTTTGGCGGCAAAGGGTCAGGCGG
>JAUZQZ010000141.1 GCA_030950745.1 Mariprofundaceae bacterium
TTCTTCAATATTGAAGGCAGCAATCTTTGGATTCATACTTAAATTATATGCCAGTTCAATCTGAAACCATTTTTCCCAACCCGAAAAATCATTTTTATCAATCATTGAAATTAATTTCGCGGTCTTTTGTTGGCTAAAAAAACTATTAAGTATTTTGATGCAAAAAGCAAGTTCATCCATAAAAAAAATTCCTTACGTTCGAATTACAGTTCAAACCAGCAGTCAGACATTCGATTACTTCCCTATAGGCTTGTCTAATACACCAAAAAGTCGAACCACTGATTTAACCGCCTGTTGATGTCAATCACACTACCCTTCTTCCCTGTTAGCTGTCATTCCAGAATCCCGTATATCCAGCATGCGCTTTAAGATGATCTCAATCCTTTTCTGGCTTGCTGCATCTGAAGGCAGATGGCAAGGAAGAGTATCATAAAATTCGTCCAGGCTTAATAATCGGTCAAACTCTTGAGCCAAGTATTTACAGATCACACCCGACTGGGAAACCTCATCCACAACCTGCGTCCTGCCATCCAGCACTGCAATCAAGTCCTCAAGATCATGGCTAGCCATATAGTCGCCATTTCCACGTCCATAAAACGCTTCCAGCTTGGTGGCCAGAAAGAACGGCGCGGTAACCATACGAATCAACGCGCCATCAGGCAGATGGATTGCCTCTGCCATTTGCATCGCTTCCGGATACCAGCGATTGCTAAACCCAAGAATCGAATACTCTGTCGGCATAACATCTACTTTCACATTTCTATAGACCCACCGGCATAGAGGCGCCCCATCGCTCAAATCTTCGTGAAAATCTCTGGCTCGTAGCTTTTCTGACAATAAATGGTAGTCGCGCCGGCTCGTCACCTCGACGATCACATCAACATCTTTTGTTTCCCTTGTCGGCGGGGCTGCCGGATCAGTAATCAACAAACCCGCCGCGCAACCGCCCAAGAATACTACTTCATCAACTATCGTGCCCAGACCGGATGCTGCAAGTTGCAGCATTTCAATATTTGGATCACTTCGCCTCATTGTGAAGACAACCTTTTAGAAAGCTGTTCAATTGCCATGTTTCGTTCACGAGCACGCCCGCCGCGGATGGCATCCACCATAGCAAGCAACTCGTACATTTGCTGATCATTTCGGGCCGCTACAGGGGCTGACTTATGCAACGGAGAAAAAGAAATACCCCTGACTTCGCCCTCTGCATCGGGCCAAACATAAGCCTGATCCTTTGATTCGACAAACTCGGCATTGAGCGGTGGTGCAAATGATCCGGTCGGCATCCCTCTGGATGGCTCGCCAATTTCGGGTACAAATACAAATCGGATACCATACACCAGAAATTCTTTCAGATTGGCTACCACCGGCCTGTAGCCCTTATCTTTGCGAATCAGATTCGCTTTAATCAAACGATGAATAGAATCATGCACCCTAGATGCACTCAAGCCCAGTGATTCGCCAATCTTTTGCATCGGCCATGGTTCGTTCTTGATGACAACCAGCTTCAATGCAACATAGATATCTTGTGGTTTAAGTTCCATAATAACCTCGCTTATTCCGCATTCTGGAATCTGGAATAAAGAATGTAAATCCTTAATACAAACATCCTGACAATATGTGCCGTTTCTCTCATCCACACTGCATTAGGGGCTTGCCAGTTACCACTACATGCGGCCATCATTCGTTCACCTTTTCATTTGTGAGGCATTTATGAATAATGATCAGTTCATTGCAATCATTGATATCGCAACCCCTACCAGACCCGCCACACTTATGCCTCGATGCTTCTTTCTGCCGGTGAAAATCCGGCGTGGATTGCCCGACAGATGGGCCACACCAATATGAATATGGTGTTGCAAAAATATGGGCGTTATATGCCTGACCATGACCCATTAGCAGGGCAAAAAATAATCGCCCGTATGTCACAAATCGGTCACAAAATTGGGGTGGAAAAGAAAAAGCCCTGTATAAACAGGGCCTTATATGGTGGCGCTTCAGGGACTCGAACCCCGGACACGCGGATTATGATTCCGCTGCTCTAACCAGCTGAGCTAAAGCGCCATGAAAATACAAATAACCACTTGAATCGGAGCGCGCATTTTAGTTGGCGTCCGCACCACGTCAATGGCGGATTCAACATATTTCGCCATTGGCCTGCTGCTTTGCTATCGTTCGCATCATAAGTAATCAGAGTAACTACTCAGATGTTCTGGATTTTGCTTCATAGCAAGGCGCGAGAAGCGCAGAACCAGAGCATATAGCGATTATATGTGAGGATTCGAGCATCGCAGCAACGCCGCTATGGAGCAAAAGACGGAGTGCCTGAGTCGTTACAGGCAAACAAGGGGATGAAGGCTTAATGACTTCCGAAAACAATCAGGACAAACCCATGCGGATTTTGTCCGGCATGCGCCCCACCGGACGCCTGCATTTGGGACATATGAAAGGTGTGCTGGAAAACTGGCTCAAGCTCCAGCATGAGCATCAATGCTTCTTCTTTGCCGCCGACTGGCATGCCCTGACTACGGATTACGCCAACCCGGGCATCGTCAAGGATACCATCTGGGACATGCTGGTGGACTGGCTTGCCGTCGGTATTGATCCCGAAAAATGTGTGGTATTCATTCAATCCGAGGTGCCGCAACACGCTGAATTACACTTGCTGTTTTCGTTTATCACACCCCTGCCATGGCTGGAGCGCGTACCGACGTACAAGGATCAGATTGAACAGTTGCGTGAAAAGGATCTGGGAACCTACGGTTTCCTCGGCTATCCACTGCTGCAGGCGGCAGATATTCTGATATATCGTGCCGATGCGGTTCCGGTGGGTGAAGATCAGGTGCCACATGTGGAATTGACGCGTGAAGTCGCCCGCCGTTTCAACCATCTCTACCGCAAGCCGGATCAGCCATTATTTCCCGAACCGGAATCCCTGCTGATGCCCGCGGCCAAATTACCGGGGCTGGACGGGCGCAAGATGAGCAAGTCGTACAACAACACCATCGAACTATCCGAAACATGGAAAGTCACGGAAAAGAAAGTAAAAACCATGCCGACGGATCCTGCGCGCGTGCGCCGTGACGACCCCGGAACGCCGGAAAAGTGCCCGGTATGGGATTTTCACCGGATTTATTCCACGGAAGACGAGCGTAAGTGGGTGCATGAAGGTTGTACGAGCGCCGGAATCGGGTGCCTGGATTGTAAAAAGGTGCTGCTCAACCATCTGGAAGAAGAGTTGCAGCCCATCCGTGATCGCCGCACCGATATTGCCGCGCATATGGATGATGTGCGCGATGTTGTTCGGGCCGGAAATGAACGCGCCCGCATTGAGGCTGAACGCACCATGGACAAGGTTCGCCGCACATTGAAGATGGGATACCGCGTATGACTACCGGAGTTCAGGCTTCAGAGACCGGAACAGACACTGCATTGTCTCCCTCCGTACGCCTCGATACCTTTGAAGGACCGCTGGATGTATTGCTGCATCTGATTCGTGACCAGAAAATGGATATCTTTGATATCCCCATCGCCAACCTGACGGTGCAATATCTGGAAATCCTTGATGCACAACAGCCACTGGACCTTGAATTCGCCGGAGATTATCTGGTTATGGCCAGCACCCTGACCCAGATCAAGAGCCGAATGCTGTTACCACGTCCGGAGCTGGACGAGGAAGGCGAGATCATCGACCCGCGTGCCGAGCTGGTGGCTCAACTGCTTGCGTACGAACAATACCGTGCCGCCGCCGAGGAATTAAACGAATACCCCCGTTTGGAACGCGACATCTTCGTACGCTCCGTATTTCCTGAAGCAGGCGAAATTGAGCGCCCACTGCCTGAACCCGATCTGGATGGATTACTGCTGGCTTTTCGTCAGGTGCTTAAACGCGTAGGCGGAGAAGTGCGGCAGCACGTATTTATGGATACGATGAGTGTACGCGAGCAAATGACCTTTGTGCTTGAACGCCTGAAAAAAGGTGGCATAATGCTGGAAGAATTGCTGGATCGGCCGGGTCGGGAAATCATTGTTATTACCTTTCTTGCCATTCTCGAACTGTGGCGCGAGCAGGCTATCACCGTGGTGCAGGACGTCTGTTTTGGATCTATCAGTATTTTACCGAAGGCCAGAGCTAGCGAAATATCTGCCGGCGAAGGGGCCGCATGAGCCTGTTATCGCGTATTGAGGCGCTTGTTTTTGCCAGCGATGAGCCTGTCTCCATCCAGAAGCTGCGCGACCTGCTTGAGGGTGCGGCATCTGCCGATATCCGGCAGGCATTGAGCGAGCTTCAGGCGCACTACAACGGGCGTGGCATCCACTTGCGGGAGGTAGCCGGAGGTTGGCAGTTCCGTAGCGCACCTGAATTCGCAAGTATTGTACAGCAATTATGGAAAACACGGCCACCGAGACTGTCGCGTTCCATGCTCGAAACGCTGGCTATTATCGCCTACCGCCAACCGGCCACCCGTGCGGAAATCGAAGCATTACGTGGCGTGAAAGTCTCCAGTTCCATGGTCGCCGCGCTGCAGGAGCGTGGATGGATCAAGGTGCTGGGACGCAAGGAAGTTCCGGGCAGACCGCACTTGTATGGCACCGGCAAAGCCTTTCTGGTGGATTTTGGCCTGAATACGCTGGGTGATCTGCCGGACATTACTGAACTCATGGATAAATATGAAGTCGAAACCACTATTGAAACCAAGAAAACCGAAACTGTCGAAGAAAACGAAACCGCCGAAGCCTGAACCCGGGACTTCGTCCCGAAACACTGGGGAAAGGCTGAATCGTTATCTCGCTAAAACGGGCCTGTGCTCGCGGCGTGAGGCCGACCGATGGATTGCCGCCGGGCGCATCCGTATCAATGGTGAAACGGTGCAGGATATGGGGCGCAGGGTGAAATCCGGTGATACTGTACTGGCGGATGGAAAGGCGGTTGAACCCGTCAGCGAATACACCTATATCCTGTATCACAAACCGCGCGGACTGTTGTGCTCCCGCAGAGATGATCGGGGCAGACCATTGATTTACAGCGAACTGGATGTCGCCGCCAATGTACAGTCTATTGGCCGTCTGGATATGGATAGCGAAGGGTTGTTGTTACTCACCGATGACGGTGATCTGGCCCGCACCCTGACACACCCCGGCGCGAAGATTCCGCGTTGCTATCGCGTTCGCATCACCGGCCAACTGGAGACGGAGGAGCTGGAAAAACTTCAGTTTGGCGGTCTCGATATTGGCCGGGATGAAAAAAGTGATGCGTGGGATGTGATCGTAGATTCCGAAACAAAGGGACATAGCTGGATCACCGTCACCATCCGGCGTGGCCGCTGGCATGAAGTACGGCGCACGCTGGAGGCATGCGGCCATACGGTGCGCAGGCTGATCCGGGTAAGTTTCGCTTCATTACAACTGGGAGATTTACCCAAAGGCGCTACACGTCCGCTCAAGGCTGGAGAGCTACGCCAGTTGAAGAAAGCAGGAAAGAATTATCCCGGAACCCGAAAGTAAGCGCCTAAATTAGCCTTCCATTTCAAAAATAACCAGTTTATGGAGCCACTTGCAAAACTCATGAGCGGCAATCGGCAAGGACCATTGCAAATCTACCGGCAACTGCTGACCGCTTACGGTCAGCGTCACTGGTGGCCTGCCGACACTTCTTTTGAGGTCATGGTCGGTGCTATTCTGACGCAGAACACACGCTGGGAGAACGTCGAGATGGCTATCTCCAACCTGAAGCAGGCGAACTTGCTGGATGCGGAAAGTATTTGTACCAGTAACCGGGCGCAACTGGCTGAATGTATCCGTCCATCGGGCTTCTTCCGCCAGAAATCACGTTATTTGCAAGCCATGAGTCTGTTTTATTTCCGTCAGGGAGATGAATCCGGGCTGAAGAAGTGGCCCATGTCCAGCCTGCGTAAAAAGCTGCTTACCGTGCCGGGTATCGGTCCGGAAACGGCGGATTCCATTCTCCTCTATGCCCTTGATAAACCCATTTTTGTCGTCGATGCCTATACACGCCGTATTTTCCACCGCCTCGGCAACCTGCCGCAAGATGTGGACTACAAATCCACACAACACTACTTTCATGCCCGTCTGCCCCGCAGTTTACCTCTGTTCAAGGAATTCCATGCCCTGATCGTGGAGCACGCCAAGCGGCATTGCCGCGCCACACCGCAATGCGAGAATTGTCCGTTACAGCAACATTGCCTGTATGCGGAACAGTATGCTCCTCCTTGCGGTCAAACCGATCAGAAACAATCATACAGCCATGTGGAGTCAGCCGCCGATTGATTTGACCACCCTGCCGCGTGAGCCGGGGGTGTATCGCATGCTCGATGGCAAGCACAAGGTGCTTTATGTGGGCAAGGCGCGAAATTTAAAAAAACGCATATCCAGTTACTTTCAGCGCAAACCGGATTCACCCCGTACCGTTGCCATGGTGCAGCAGATTCGCGACCTGAATTTCAGCGTCACCCCTTCCGAAGCCGAAGCGCTGATTCTTGAGCACAATCTCATCAAGCAACTCAAGCCGCGCTACAACGTATTGCTCAAGGATTCCAAGTCCTACCCCTATATCCTGCTCACCGATGAGCCTTACCCGCGCCTGCGGCTTTACCGTGGTAATCGAAGCGAACCCGGTGAATACTTCGGACCTTTTCCTCATGCCGGAGCAGTTCACGACACACTGCATATCATGCAGAAGATTTTCCGTATCCGCGATTGTGAAAATGCCGTGTTTCGCAACCGGTCGCGCCCCTGCATGCAGCATCAGATCGGACGCTGTTCCGCCCCCTGTTGCGACGTGGTTTCAAAGGCTGAATATGCACGGCAGGTGGAAGATGCGCGCACCTTCCTTACGGGACGCAACGTTGACCTCATCCGTCAATGGAAAGAAGAGATGCAACAGGCATCGGACCAGCAGAATTATGAACTGGCGGCGAGTCTGCGCGACCGGATGCGCGCACTGCGCAGTGTGCTGGCCGGTTCCGAAGGGGGACACCTTCCCGATTATGCCGATGCCATTGCCCTGATTAGGCATGCCACAGGTGTGGTTGCCAGTATCGGAGTTCGCCGCGCAGGTCGAAATCTGGGCACACACAGCATCCGTATCGATCAGGCCACGGATGCGGACGATCTGGAAATTTTGCAATCATTTTTTATTGAGCGTTACCGGCGTGAAGAGCCTCCCCGGCATATCCTGATCGGCGCATCAACATGCGATGCGGACGAATTACAACGCATGCTGGGGCTCCTTGCCCCCAAAACCCGTTCCGGGGTGTCGTGCCCCAAACGTGGCCCAAGGCTGCAATGGCTGAATCAGGTGGCACACGCCGGTGAACAGTTGCAGGCATCATCCCGCCACGGCAATCAGCAGGCGACCTTCGAGGCGTTGGCGGAGCTGTTCGATCTGGATGAAACACCGCAAACCATGGCTGCCGTGGACAACGCCCATCTGGGTGGCAAACAGACCGTGGCTGCCATTACCTATGCCAACTGGGCGGGGCCGGACAAGGAGCATTACCGCCGCTACAAACTTGATGATATTTCAGATGGTGATGATGTGCCAGCCGGTGATGACTATGCAGCCATGCGCGCCGTTCTTTCACGATTCTTTCGCGCCATCAGCGAAGACGCCATCCCCTGCCCCGACATTATGCTAATCGACGGCGGACGCGGACAACTCGGCATTGCCACGGCGTGCGCCGCCGATGCCGGACTGCATGAACTCAAGCTGGTGGGTGTTGCCAAGGGCAGCAGTCGCAAGCTCGGCGAGGAAACCCTGTGGCCTGCGTGGACATCCAAATCGCTGAAACCGGGGCGGCATTCCCCTGCCCTGCTGCTCATTGCCCGCGTGCGCGACGAGGCGCACCGGTTTGCCGGCAGTTATATGCGAAAACGTAAGAAAAAGAGCATGTTCACCTCACAACTGGAGGGTATCCCCGGTATCGGCCCGGCCAGGCGTTCAGCCCTGTTGAAGCACTTCGGCGGTATCGAAGGCGTAAAAAAAGCCAGCCGCGAACAACTGGCTCAAGCACCGGGCATCTCCAGCGTCTATGCCGAACACGTCTTTATTACTTTGCATCGTTAACATCAAAACACTGCCCGGGTGTGATCGAATTGCCGCGCAGAAATGCTTCCGCCGGCATCACTTTCTTTCCTTCCGGCTGCACCGTAAACACACGGTAAAGCGTCCCCTTGCCACAGGCGACATCCAAGCTGTCAGTATGTGCCAGTGCGCCGGCCTTGCGGATTAGCCCGTTCTGCAGAGGGGTGCCACGAATAATTTTGAGCCATTTCCCGTTAAGGCGGGCGCGGGCACCGGGTTTTGGTGAGAAGCAGCGCACCTGTCGGTCAATTGCATCGGCGGACAGCCTCCAGTCAATGATGCGTTCATCAGAGCTCAGTTTTGCAGCATAGGTAGCTTTCGCATCATCCTGTGGAACCATCTTTAATGACCCGGCGGCAATCTTCGGCAACGTATCGACCAGTAGTTGTGCTCCCATCGGAGCTAACGCGGCCCACAAATCCGGACCTGTTGCTACCTGGGTAATAGGGAGACGTTGCGATGCATAAACGCCGCCGGTATCCAGCCCTTCTTCCATATGCATGATGCATACGCCCGTTTTCGTATCGCCCGCCAGCAGTGCCCGTTCGATGGGAGCCGCACCGCGCCAGCGCGGCAGCAGTGACGCGTGGACATTGACTGGCGCAATAGCTGGCGCGTCCAACCATGGCTTCGGCAGAATCATACCGAAAGCCACCACCACCAGCATGTCGGCCTTTTTTGCTTCCAGCCATGCCAGAGACTCCGCATCATTCCACAGATTCTCCGGCGTGATGGTATCAATACCGGCATCCAGTGCGGCCTGTTTTACCGGCGATGGCGTAAGCCTCATACCGCGACCTGATCTGCGATCGGGCTGGGATACCACGCCAACAACTTCCATACCATCGGCATTCGAAAGCGCCTGCAAACACGGTATGGAGAATCCGGGGGTTCCGGCAAAGACGATACGCATGGAATGTTTCAGGTGGACTGCATCTGCTGTTTTTTCTGTTTCCGCAAACGCTTCTTGAGTAATTGCCGCCTGATGGGCGGCAGCAGGTCGATAAACAGACGGCCATCCAGATGGTCGAATTCATGCTGCAGGGCCACCGCTGAAAAACCTTCAAAATCAGCCGTATGGCGGTTGCCCTCCATGTCATACCAACTGGCTGTGATAGAGGCTGCACGCTTGATTTCCTCATAGATGCCAGGTACGGAAAGGCATCCCTCCTCAAAAACAGCTTCGCCCTCACGCCGTGAAATCTCCGGGTTGATCCAAACCTTCAGATCCGGACTTTCATCCTCCTCGCGCCAACGGGTATCCGTCACAGCCACGCGTAACAACACACCGATCTGTGGTGCCGCCAGACCCACACCGGGTGCGTCATACATCGTATCCGCCAAATCCTGTACGAGTTGCCGGACTTCATCGCTGGCGGGGTCGACGGCAGGCCGGGCATGCTGCCGCAGAACCCGATCCGGATAGGTTAGTATCTCACGAATCGCCATGCGCCCATGATACCGGATTCGCTCAGATCAGGGCAGCCCTTTCAAATATATGGGCAGATAGCGCCAGCCCCACAATATAAAAAATACGACCCAGGCAAGCCCCGCCATATATATCCCGGCTATGGAAAACTGCGGCAAGGCTTCTCCCAGCAAACCACTGCCGACTCGCATCACGGGTATCAGCTGGAACCCGTAAAACAGCATGGTTGTATAGCGATCGGTTATGACAGAAAAACCGGCATGCCCAAGGGTGACGCGCGTTACCATGCCCAGCAGGAGCGTGCCGAAGCCCCCGATAACGAGGGCGTGGAGGGCCGCCTGCTCAATGACGAGCCAGCGCTCGCCCGTCAGCCATGCAGCAAAACTGGTTACAGCGGCCAGTAAAAATGCCAGCGGCAACCATGCCATAGCCCAGTGCAAAATAGCCTGGATTACATAAGCCTTTGGCTGCCAGATACGCCATCGCCAAAGCTGATGGGTGATCACGCAAAATAGTCCGATATCGGCCAGCCAATAGAATTCGTAAAGGTCAGCAGCGGTCAGGAACATGCGTAGCAGCGAGAAAACGAACACCAGTGGCAGACCATAACGATCACGCGTTACATCGTGGCCAGTAGCAGCAGTGAATATCGGTACCATGCGATAGCTGACAGCATAAATGGTAGGTAGCAAAAACCCGTACAGCCCGATGGCCTCGGCAATACGTCCTGATACAGCATTGGCAGTAAAAGCAAAATAAACCAGCATTAGCATACCGATGAGGCCAAAAATGATACCGGCCAGCATGAAGGCCGGCACAAATTTGTGTGGGTAGGTGGATTGTCGGAAAATACGCAGTAGCCAGAAAGTAAGCAGGGCGAAGCTCAGAGCAGCAAGCAACACACCGGTACAAACCCATGCTGCACCCGCATAAATACCAACGGTGAACGTGACTGCACCGCTAAAATAAAGTAGAAACAATAATACAATCATGTGGAAAGGGACCGCCGGAACGCTCAGCAGACGGGGAAAAATGGTGAGTAAGAACCCAAAAAAGAAGAACGGGAAAAAGAAATAAATCATTTGTGTCATATGAATCTGTTTCTGTACGGCCACCCATGCATATGGCGTGATACCCGTTAGATTCAAAAGCCACAGGCTGATGGATACGATGGCGAAAATACCGCCACCGAGAAAAAACGGGCGATGTACATCCGAAAACAGCGCCAGCACCGGTTGCTTCAGACCTTTCGTAACAACTGGCAGCATGCGTACCTCCACAGTCAGAATATAGGAACAATCCTTTGCAATGTGGATGATCCGGTTAATGCAGCACCAATCAACGGTTGGCAGCATCCCACATAAAGAAACAGCCCGAACCACAGGGTTCGGGCTGCTTTTTCTTCAGTTGTTGCAATAGTTCTTAGAACTTGAAATCCATCATGGCATAGGCCCAGTTACCATCCTGCAGGTTATGGCCGGATTTCTGTGCAAGCACGTCGCCAGCAAAATAATGGCTGTAGCCGAGTACCAGCTTGGTGTTCTTGGCCAGCGGATAGATACCCGTGACATCAATTTCCTTGCCGAGATCCTTGCTGGAAATGGCTGTTGTGGATTCCGTACTGCGGAACCAGTGGCCATCCACTTTGATCTTCAGCTTCTTCGTCGGCTTTATCCATACCTTGACAGCCGCATCCATTAAACCCTGTGATGGAATGTTCAGGAAGTTATCCATGAAACCATAGTAGGCATGGTTGGTGGCGTACGGTGTGATGAAGGTCTTATTCGATGTAAGGTCACTTCCGTCATCACCGGAAAGGTAATCGAACCACAACATGATATTGGCACCTTTGGCAATGGCCACATTGGTGCTGATATTTGCGGTCAGCATGTAGGCCTGTGTATCAACAGTAGCGTTAATATTACCAAACTGATAAGCACCGTCCAGACGGATACGGAAACGATCAATATGCTTGAGGACATACGCACCCACGTAGTCAAGACGTTGGGCAACATCGGGAGTTAAAGCCGCGCCATTCTTGCCCGTACGGGATGCATTAAGTGCATGGTAGAAATATGGCGTAATGCGATCCTTACCGCCGAGCGAGTAGTTAAGACGCACGCCGCTGAAGCTTGATTCAAAACCCTGACCACCTGCCAAATTTGCCGGAATAGTAGCGGAAAGCGTCGGGTGGGTGACAAATGCTACTGTCTTGGCGGAAAAAGCGGTCACGCTCAGAGCGTCGGTCAGCCCATAATAGCCACGTACGGCATCAAAGGTCTGCCCTTGCTGAATCCATCCGATGTTACCGATCAACCTGTGTTCATCAAAAACCAGTTCCTGTCGGCCAATCTTCAGGGCCAGACCCGTGTCCAGTATGTTTTTCAGGTCGATATAGGCCTGATGAATATCCAGACCACTGGCCGAAACACTGGTGCCGGTCTGAGTGATGGATGGTGGTGCTCCGGTTGGCGTTGCTCCGCCCCATGTGCGTACATCCTGAATCTGAATAAAGCCGGATGTTTCACTATCTACAATGGCTTTCACACCAATACGGGTGCGTGTTGTTGTGAACGTTCTTGTATCACTTTTCAGCGGGCTTTTGGTACCTGAACTGAGTGCATTGTTCGCGTACTCAAAACGTGGCCGAAGCTCACCGCTGAGCTTAATCTCTACGGCTTGAGCAATTTGGCCAAAGAGAAAAACGGACGCCATAAATAGCATGCCCTGATATAAATACTTCCTGATATACATAAAAAAAACTCCTCTCTTATTATAATATCCGCGTATACGGACTATTCTTTAATGGTTCTATTGTTTTTAATACATTTGTAACTTACCGTGTCATCTAAACACGGTAATGCTGATTTCAAAATGAAATGACTTTAAATGCTTATATCGTTTAGTCGGCGTCACTAAACTGCACTTCCTCGCCAATCCCATGCCCGAAATCTGGAGATGTTTGAACCACATTACCTTGATTTACGTCAAAATGTTGCAAAAATCCCCATTGACATTAAATTGTACCAGTGAGCCACTTGCAAAACTCTGGGTGGATGAGCGGCAATCCCACTTTGAGTCCATTTTCGGGGTGGAATGAGGTGCATGGTGGTTCCATGGACCGAAATTCCAGCTCGGAAATGGGCCGAAGTGGGGAAGCCGATTGCCG
>JAUZQZ010000142.1 GCA_030950745.1 Mariprofundaceae bacterium
CCTGAAAACCGAAAAATACCGGGAAATGACGCCACTTGGAAAAAAACGCGCAGGTAGAACAAAATTGAACCGATAAATCCAACGGCCAGGATTTTATCCCTCAATTTGCTTCAGACTTTTGCAAGTGGCTCGGTATAAATATCTTTTGTCGTTTCAGCATGCTGAGTGTCTCCATACAATCATCATTCATACAAAATACGAAGCTCTATCGTTGTTGTCAAACACAAGCGGTTATCCATTTGCAGGCAAATACACGTATATGCGCCATAATAGATAGTGCGGAGATTCAATATTCCGCACAAGCATGGTTTATGTTCGGTACTCCGCGTTAATGCGAATATATTCATGCGTCAGATCACCGGTCCAGACCGTGGCAGAGGCACCCCCAAGGCCCAAATCCACATGCAGCGTGAATTCGTCTTGCGCAAACACGGCCATGCCATCTTCGTCGCGATAATCGGACAGAAGGTTACCGTTTTCCAGCATGCGCACATCGTTGGCAGCCAGGGCAATACGGTTGCGGTCAATCTCCACGCCAGCGTTGCCGATGGCCGACAATATGCGTCCCCAGTTGGCGTCACTACCGGCGAAAGCGGTTTTGACCAGCGGTGAAACAGCAATCGCGCGACCGACGGTGCGTGCATCCGCTTCGCTGGCCGCGCCCGTGACTTCAATGGTGACGAATTTGGAGACGCCTTCGCCGTCGCGCACGATCATTTGTGCCAGTTCCACACACACTTCGGTCAGTGCTGCCTCAAACTCATCCGTATGCGTTAGCGGTGTATGTCCCAGGCCGATGCCGGAGGAGAGCAGGTAAAGCGTGTCGTTGGTGGACGTATCGCCATCTATGGAAACACAGTTGAACGAGCGGTCTGCAACACGCTTCAGCATCGGTTGCAGTTGCGCATGCGTCAGCGGCGCATCGGTGACGATAAAGGCCAGCATGGTGGCCATGTTTGGGTGAATCATACCGCTGCCCTTGGCGATGCCGGTGATGGTGTAATCGCCAATTTTTCGGGATGTCCACTTGGCGAAGGTGTCCGTGGTGCGAATCGCATTGGCAGCCATTTCCCAGTTTCCGGGATTAAGCGAATCGATGGCTTGTTGCATGCCTTCGCGGATGCGTTCAATGGGAAATGGCGTACCGATGACACCTGTGGAGGCGGAGAGAACGTTGTCAGCATCAACGTTTGCGGCTTCTGCCCCGGCCTCAATCAGTTGTTGCGACCACACCCGTTCCATCTCGCCGACGCCTGCATTGGCATTACCGCTGTTGGCGACAATGCAACGAATGTTTTCACTGTTTGTTTTGATGGTGGCCTGTCCCATATCCACGCATGCGGCACGAAAACGATTCTGCGTGAATACACCCGCTGCATGGCAGTCTACATCGGCCATTATAAGTGCTAAATCCTGGCGTTTGCCTTTGAGTTCCGGTGATTTAACACCGCACGATGCCGTACCGATGTTGAATCCCGGAACGGGCAGTGGCGGGTCGAGCCGGGGTGGATTGACAGCCATTAAAATTAACCACGAAGACACAAAGGCACGAAGGAAGACGTTGTTTCAGGCAACCTCTGTATAAATTGAGATATCCGAGTCTCTACAGTTGGGCCTTTGTCTTCTTTGCGTCTTTGTGTCTTTGTGGTGAATATCATCAAGTTCGTTTGCCGTGGCACTGTTTGTATTTCTTGCCTGAACCACAGGGACATGGATCATTGCGGCCCACCTTGGGCTGGGTACGCCGATAGGTTTGCGGCGTTTCTTCTTCTACCTCGTCTCCATGGCTGAATTGCATGGGTGTAGTCTGGCGGGGCTCCTCAACAGGAACCGGTTGCTCCACCTGCACATGATGCAGTGCCAGCATGGTTTCCATCCGGATACGTCCGAGCATGGTGGCAAACATTTCGAATGATTCACGTTTGTATTCCTGCAGCGGTTGCTGCTGTGCATAGCCGCGTAAACCCACGCTCTGGCGCAGGTGGTCCATGGCCAACAGGTGGTCTTTCCAGTGCTGGTCCAGCATCTGTAAAACCAGAAACTTTTCGAACCCCCGCATCTGTTCTTCGCCAACAATGGCTTCTTTTTCCATCATCATATCGGCCAGCGCAGTACAGATACGATCCACCATGCCGCCCGCATCTTCTACGTCGTCATTGTCCACCCACGCCTGCACCTGTGCATCCAGCATTAGCCGCTCCAGCAGTTCGTCATGCAGCCCCTGAATATCCCAGTTATCGGCATAAGACTGTGCCGGCATATGACGATCCACCAGCGTGATTACAAAGTCACGGCGCATGTCTTCAATGACATCACGCACGTCATCGGCCTCCAGCAATTCGTGGCGCTGTGAATAAATTACATCACGCTGCTGGTTCATCACATCGTCATATTCCAATAACTGTTTGCGAATATCGAAGTTGCGGCCTTCCACCTTCTTTTGGGAGTTCTCAATGGCTTTGGTAACCCATGGATGCTCAATGGCCTCACCTTTTTCAAAGCCCATTTTGGTCAGCATGGCCTGCATCTTCTCACCACCAAAAATACGCATGAGATCGTCTTCCAGCGACAGATAAAAGCGTGTTGAACCGGGGTCGCCCTGACGTCCCGAACGACCACGCAACTGGTTGTCGATACGGCGGGATTCGTGCCGTTCCGTACCGATGATGTGCAGGCCGCCTGCCTCAACGACCTCTACATGCTCCGCTTTGCACATGGCGCGGATTTCTTCTGTTTTTTTCTCCCGATCATCGTCAGATAATTTGCCCGGTTCTTGTGCTATCAGCATATCCGGATTACCGCCCAGCATGATATCCGTGCCACGCCCGGCCATGTTGGTGGCGATGGTGATCGCACCCTTGCGGCCTGCCTGCATCACGATTTCCGCTTCGCGTTCATGATGCTTGGCATTGAGCACTTCGTGCGGGACATCCTGCTTTTCCAGTAAGTCGGAAATATGTTCCGATTTTTCGATCGAAGTGGTACCCACCAGAATCGGCTGGCCGGTCTGATGGGTGGAGATGATGTCTTTGAGGATGGCCTCATATTTATCTTCCTGATCACGATAAATAAGGTCTGCTTTATCGTCGCGGATCATCGGCTGGTTTGTTGGTACGATAACCACTTCCAGGTTATAGATTTTCTGGAATTCTTCAGCTTCGGTGTCGGCCGTGCCGGTCATGCCCGCAAGTTTGTTGTACATGCGGAAATAATTCTGGAAGGTGACGCTTGCCAGCGTTTGATTTTCCGGCTGCACCGTTACGCCTTCCTTGGCTTCCAGGGCCTGATGCTGCCCATCGGAATAGCGCCGTCCCGGCATCATGCGGCCGGTAAATTCATCAATAATAACGACTTCATCGTTGCGAACGATGTAATCCACTTCGCGGGTGAACAGGGTATTGGCGCGCAGGCACTGGGTGGCCGCATGCATGAGGTTGACGTTTTCCGGATCATAGAGGTTGCCATCGGGCATCAGCCCTTCGGTGCGGAACAGTTCCTCTACATGCTCCATGCCTTTCTCGGTGTAGGAAACAGCCTTGTCCTTTTCATCCTTCTCAAAGTCGCTGGCATCCAGTTGTTTGATGATGGCGTCTGCTTTTTGATACAGGTCGCCTGCCTGTTCGGCGGGGCCGGAAATAATCAGCGGTGTGCGCGCCTCGTCAACCAGGATGGAGTCCACCTCGTCAACGATGGCAAAATTCAATTCACGCTGTGCCAGTTCCTCCTTGCTAAAGGCCATATTGTTGCGAAGATAATCGAAACCGAACTCGTTATTGGTGCCGTAGGTGATATCAGCGGCATAGGCGTCCCGGCGAGCATCATTCTCCAGCCCGTGCACAATCACACCGGTGCTCAATCCCAGAAAATGGTATAAACGCCCCATCCATTCGGCATCGCGGCTGGCAAGATAATCGTTGACCGTGACCACGTGCACACCCTTGCCCGAAAGGGCGTTCAGATATACCGACAGGGTGGCCATCAACGTTTTGCCTTCGCCGGTTTTCATCTCGGAGATCATGCCATCGTGTAGAATCATCCCGCCGATGAGCTGCACATCGAAGTGACGCATGCCAAGCACGCGGTGGCTGGCTTCACGGGCTACGGCGAAGGCTTCCGGCAGCAGGTTGTCCAGGCTCTCACCCTGGCTCACGCGTTCCTTGAATGCCCCCGTTTTTGCTGTCAGCTCTTCATCGGACAGGGCTTGTATCTGCCCTTCGAGGGCATTGATCTTGTCCACAACAGGATACATTTCTTTCAGAATCCGTTCATTGCGGCTACCGAATACTTTGGTCAGAACTTTAAACATGATGTCGCTTACTCCTGCACGCCTTCAAATCAGGCGGTGCAATCTAGCCCAGATTTTTCATGAAGTCATGCGATGAAAGTGGTGTTTACTCTACCATATCAGGGAATCATGGGTGGTACGAATTGCTACTAATACATTCGCAAATTAAGCTCTAAATTTATTTCTGGTGGTTACAGGCCTTAATATATTGCGCGGATTCAACTACCAAGAGCAACTCCAGTGAGTTGGGTGCTGGTATTAAAGAACCCTTCGAGCCACTTGCAAAACTCTGGGTGGATGAGCGGCAATCCCACTTTGAGTCCATCTTCGGGATGGAATGAGGGGCATGGTGGTTCCATGTGCCGAAATTCCAGTTCGGAAATGGGCCGGAGTGGGGAAGTTGATTGCCGCTCATGATTTTTGCAAGTGGCTCTTATGTCCTGCTGTCTTGGGAATGCCAATCTGATACCGTTGCTCCTGGCTAAGCTGCGTGTAGTTCATTCTTGCTCTTTTGATGAGTCGTGTCTGAAAAGCGCAAGGCTGCTACCGCAGCTTGCTCTTTCAAACGTTCAACAAAGTTGCACTTACGAGTTGAATCCGCGTTGTACTGCAGTATGATATGGCGAACG
>JAUZQZ010000143.1 GCA_030950745.1 Mariprofundaceae bacterium
CGCTGACGGCAAGGCAGACGAAGCCGAAAGCGAAGGGTGGCGATAGAAAATCAAAGAAATATCGTGCAGGTGCGGAGATCAATCGAGTCTGACCCCATTGGTTCATTGGTTTCCAATAACTACTCCAGAGCCAATCGGCTGGATCGGCTACCATGCCTGCCCGAACCGGGTTCAGAACCACATAACGGGACAGTTCCAGAAGATAGACGTCCGCAGCAACAACAATGGATTTGAACCTACCCTGAAACAGATGACCGCAGCGGCCATGGCGACGATTGCTGTTTTGCGTGAAAACGCCGTTGAGTTGGCGCATTCCCCTGGAGAGGTTGGCTTCCGGGGTCTCGATAATCAGATGATAGTGATTATCCATCAGGCAATAGCCATAGCACTTCCATCGCATCTGAGCGATCACATCACTCAAGGTATCCAGAAACATTCGGCGATCCTGGTCGTCTTCAAAAATAAGATCAATGGGGTCAGACTCGATTGATTTAATCTAAAGTGCTGCCATACTCTCTTCTTCGTCAAAGATCAGGAGGGAGTATGAGCCGCCAGCCACGATTTGTTTTGCCCGGACAACCCCAACATGTGATTCAGCGCGGTAATAATCGCGAGGTTATTTTTGTTTCGGATGATGATTACAGGTTTTATCTGGAAAAGTTAGGTGATGCCTGCGTCCGTTTTGATTGTGAACTCCATGCTTATGTGCTGATGACCAATCATGTCCATCTTTTGATGACACCCCGGAGAGAAGACGGCATCAGCAAAGTGATGCAGTCGGTAGGCAGGTATTATGTTCAATATTTCAACTATCAATACAAACGAACCGGAACATTGTGGGAAGGCCGTTACAAGGCGACGCTGCTGGATTCTGAAGCTTATCTATTGACGTGCTATCGTTATATCGAGTTGAATCCTGTGCGGGCCGGTATGGTGGGGCATCCTGCTGATTATCCGTGGTCGAGTTATGCTTGCAATGCTGTTGGGGAGAAGAATGATCTGATTACGCCGCATGAGCGGTATCTGGCATTGGATAAAGATGATGACGTGCGGTGCAGCCAGTACCGGACATTGTTTGACTGCCATATTGATGCGCGTGAGATGGAGAAAATCAGAGAGGCAACAAATAAATCATGGGTTTTGGGACCGGATCGGTTCAAAGAAGAGATTGAAGCGCTGACGGCAAGGCAGACGAAGCCGAAAGCGAAGGGTGGCGATAGAAAATCAAAGAAATATCGTGCAGGTGCGGAGATCAATCGAGTCTGACCCCATTGGTTTTGGTTTTCTTGGTTTTGGTTGGGGGCGGACTATCAGCATCCATGCCAGTTATTCTCCGTACGCTGACTGCTTCTTTATCACCGACAAGTATGCCTGTACCTCCCTCAATAAGTTCAACATCAGCAAGCTCATTATCATTCATGCCGGCAAGTTCCGAAAACAGCCAAAGCGGTGCAATTACCTTTCTCCCGTTCATGAGAGTTAAATCAATCTCGCCTCCCTTGATTACCACATCAAGGGCTCTGTACACTCCATCATCAATCGCCAAAGAACCCATGCCATACCTCCTTATACTTGTCTTTGTTCGATTCTACCATACGTAAAGCCTCTTTTATCTCATGCGGCCTAAGCATTTGGTTTTTGGCTAAAGATATGTTTTCCAGCCATATCTTCGCACCTCTGTTCTCACCTTTCAGAATCATATGCACATGCATTGGCGTATGGTCATTTGCATAGAACAGAACGCGCCATGCACCAATTCGATCAATTACCGGCATAATACAAGAATACCCATTCAGTCAGCCATTACAATTGGGTGGTTTGCTCGCTGCGGTATTGCAATGCCTCCGCAATATAAGCAGACGCTACGGATTCCACCCCTGACAAATCGGCAATGGTGCGCGCCACCTTAAGAATACGGTGATAACTGCGGGCGGAAAGGGAAAAGCGCTCCATCGCTGTATCCAGCAATTGTGCGCCCCCCGTGTCCGGTTTTGCATGTTGCTCGATTTGCTTCTGGCTCATGCGTGCGTTCACGCATCCTTCACCCAATCGCGTATATTGGCGCTCCCGAGCCACCTTCACTCGCTCGGCGACCCGCGCGGAAGACTCTCCCGGTCGCATGCCCGCCAGTTCCTCTTTGTCCACCGGCGGCACATGAACGTGCAAATCAAAGCGGTCCAGCAAAGGCCCCGAAATACGCTGTCTATATCGCCTGATCTGGGAAGGTGAGCAACGGCAGGCGCGAACCGGATGCCCCAAGTAACCGCAGGGACAGGGATTCATGGCGGCCATCAATTGAAAGCGGGCCGGAAATTCCAGCGTATCCGCCGCGCGGGCAATGCACACGCGTCCGTCTTCCAGCGGCTGGCGCAATACCTCCAACACCTGACGCTTGAACTCCGGTAGCTCATCCAAAAATAATACGCCAAAATCGGCGCGGGACACTTCACCCGGGCGCGGCGTGCTGCCACCGCCAATCATGGCGACATCCGAAGCCGAGTGATGAGGGGAGCGAAAGGGTGGCATGGTATCCGTCAACGTTCGGCTGCCATCCCCGGATACACTATAGATGCGGGCAACCTCCAGACGTTGCGCCAGCGTTAACGGCGGAAGGATGCCGGGAAGACGCTTGGCCAGCATGCTCTTGCCCACGCCGGGTGGCCCGCTCATCAGTATGTGATGACCTCCGGCAGCAGCAATCTCCAGCGCGCGGCGCGCTTGTAATTGGCCTCGGATGTCGGACAGATCCAGCATATTCGCGGCCCGTTCGGAAGACGGACTGGTTTGATCCGATAAAGCCTGATTCGATGAAGCCACCAGTAAATCCCTTCCGCTCAGGTGTCGTGCAACCTGCAACAGATTGGCAGCTGGAAATACGTCAAGTCCTTCCACAAGCGCAGCTTCTCCGGCATTGTCCTCGGGAACAATCAGGCAGGAAAATCCCTTGTCCCGCGCATGCATGGCCAGCGGCAGTATGCCGGGAACGGGATTCAGCCGCCCATCCAGTGCCAACTCCCCCAGCACAAAGGGGAGGTCGTTTTCTGTGGTAGTCTCGATGTCCCTGGATACATCCCGCTTCATTTTAATCTGGCCGCTGGCCACCAATAACCCAATGGCCACGGGAAGATCAAAATGAGAGCCATCCTTACGTTTATTCGCAGGTGCCAGATTCACCGTGATATGTCTTAACGGGAATTCAAAGCCGGAGTTTAAGAGCGCCGAACGCACCCGATCCCGCGCCTCGCGCACGGCAGCCTCCGGCAACCCCACCATGTTCCATGCGGGTAACCCGCGCGATAAATCCACCTCCACATCCACCGGCTCCGCATTCAAGCCACGTAACGCCGCACTCGGCAAACGCGCCAACATGATTAGAGGTAAGGGGTGAAGAGCAGAGAGTGAGGCGTGAGGGATGGTGCGTAAGGAGTGAAGAGTGAGATGTCAGATGTAAAGCATTGAAGATTGCCCCTGACTCCACGCCTTACGCCTGCCCCCTTTCTCCTCACCTCTTCGCTTCCAGCGCCACGATACGCGCTTCCATTTCGCTGATTTTCTCGCGTGCTTTCACAAGCAAAGCTTCAGCCACTTGCATGCGTTCGTTTGTCACCACATCCAGCCCGTCAAGTGCGCTTTCCACGATAGTTTTAACCTGTGATTGCGCCTCTTCCTTTACACTGCCGAGTAAGCGCAAGCCTCCGGCTATTTTTTCCGAAATATCATCCAGTATTGCTTGCTCCAATGCCATATTATCCTCCTGAAACTGAATGTAAGGGCTGCGGAAACAATAAATCATCCAATTCTGCTGGTCTCTAAACCCAGCTTCTGTATTGCAAAATCAGTTACGTATCAATGATATGCACCCTCTTCTACGCCTTGAATCTGGACTTAGATCCTACACATAATCTGGATGTTATTGTTTTCGCAGCCCTAACCTACCAGACACCATGCTTGATGGAATCGTAAAAAATCCGCCTATGGGTACGAGCCACTTGCAAAACGCATGAGCGGCAATCGGCTTCCCCACTTCGGCCCAGAGTTTTGCAAGTGGCTCGGTACGATGATGTATTTTTACGAATTTATCATACTTAAAGCAATGCTCAAATCTGATCATCCGTGTTCTTTTGGCAAAGATCCTTTTAAATAACCCCATTTCTTGGATGGCATCTTGATTCTGAGCCAACCTTCCTTTCTGGATTTGCTAGCCTCCAGTATGGCTCCTGGCCTGTACCAGCCAATACGCTCCGTCTTGATTGACGGTTTGATACGAATATAGTGGTAACCTCGAAAATTAAAATTTTGTACGCTCCTTCGCTCAGATTCCTTACGTACTGCCTTCATGATCGCCTGCTCAACAGATTTCTGGCGGCTCACTCCGTGGTGTACAATAAATGAAACAGTCGTCAGTTTGGGGGTCTGGCGTTTCAATTCGATGATACCATCCAGCTTCTCATTGCCGAATTCAATCGCATAGCCTTCTTTAACAGGTTCCAGTACATCCACGGCCAAATCCATCCGGTGAAGCCCCTGCTGCACTGATGCCAACGATATTTGCATACTGACCGGAAGGCTCTCTTCCTGAGCCTGAAAATACCCCACTGCTCCTCCGATCAGTGCCCCCGGTATGGCTGCCACGGTCGTCATGGCAACACAGCCGCTTAATGTCATAGTGGCAAGCAGGAAAACTATCCGCCCCATCGTTTACCTCCCTCGTTCTTAATGCCAAGGTGAGACATAAGTCTGTCCACCATAAAATCCACCAACTCTGCAATACTCTCCGGCCGGTGGTAAAAACCCGGCATCGCCGGGATGATATGCACGCCCATACGTGCCAGTTTAAGCATGTGCTCAAGGTGAATGGACGAAAGGGGTGTTTCTCTGGGCATCAGAATCAACCGTCCGCCTTCCTTAATCATTACATCGGCGGCTCGTTCAATGAGGTTATCCGAAGCGCCGGTGGCTATCCGTGCTAACGTTCCCATGGAGCAGGGAGCAATCACCATGTGCCGGATACCCGCCGAGCCTGACGCTGCGGGAGAAAACCAGTCATCCAGCGCATAGCCACGCAGATCCTCCGTACCCACATCCAGATACTCCGCCAGAAAAGCGCCCATCTGTTCCGGTGATTCGGGCAGGATAACATCCAACTCCTGCTTGAGCACCACACGTGCAGCATCCGAAATCAAAACATGTTGACGTATGTCGGCCTTGCCCAACCGCTCTATCATGCGCAAACCGTAGGCAGCACCCGAAGCACCCGTCATGGCTACCACGATCCCGTGTTCAAAATCACTCATGTTCGCCATTGTTGCACCCTGATCACACTCAATCTGTGTTCTCCTTCACACATCACATGCTAAAGTTGTCACCCAGATACAGCCTGCGTGCATCCGGATGCGCAACGATATCATCCGGAGTGCCCTGCACCAGAATTTCACCTGCGTTCATCAGATACGCCCGGTCACAGATAGACAGGGTATCGCGCACATTATGATCAGTAATTAAAATACCGATGCCACGTGCTTTTAAATCGCCGATAATAGCCTGGATATCCTCCACCGCGATCGGGTCCACACCGGCAAAGGGCTCATCCAGCAACAGAAATCTCGGCTGTGTCACCAGCGCCCGGGCAATCTCGGTACGCCGCCGTTGACCGCCGGATAATGTATATGCCTTCTGATGCTGAACACCTTCAATACCCAGTTCCAGCAACAGATATTCGAGTCGTTCCTCAATCTCTTCCTGCGGGATGTCCAGTGTTTCAAAAATACCCAACAGATTTTCCCGCACTGTCAGCTTACGGAAAATGCTCGCTTCCTGTGGCAGATAGCCAATACCACGGCGGGCTCTTAAGTACATCGCCAAATGTGTAATATCTTCGCCGTCCAGAGTAATCGATCCTTCATCACAATTCACCAGCCCGCAAACCATATAAAAGCAGGTCGTCTTGCCTGCACCATTGGGGCCAAGCAAGCCCACACACTCGCCCGAATACACATCCAGTCCGACCGCATGCACCACCCGGTTTTTGCGATAGGATTTACTTAAATTTCCGGCGGACAAATGATGGACTTCACTCAAGGCAATAATCCCAACGGCGCCTTGCCGGACCCCTTACCTGTCGAATCCGTATCAATACGCAGTTTCACCCGGCCATCTTTCCCCTGCCTCACTTCTGTGGTCTTCTTTTGGATATTGTGAATAATGGTCTCACCTTCGATGTGTCCACCGGGCTGTTCCATTTCGGCGTGCCCGCTAAGCGTCAGTATCTGACGTTTGTTATCCAGCTTTGCACTATCTGCACGGCCATGCCTGTCTCCCTGTTGCATACGAACATGTCCTGTCGCTTCGGCACGTTCAATGCCGCTACCTTCAGTATAAAAGACCTTTAATTTGTCACAAAATAACTCAAAATCATCGCGTTTCAGGTGAACGTTACCGGTAAACAGCGCCTGCTGTTTATTATGCCATATATCCAGATGATCGGCTTGTACTGTCACCGGCCCGGCCCATGCCGGATACACGACTGACAAAACAACGACCAATACACTGGCAACAACATATATAAAACCGCGAATCATGGAATCCCCTTCATATTTATGGGTCGTGTATCCTCAATCCATACTCCATTTTCCACTCGCACATGTTGCGCGGCACGCCACGCTGTCAGATTTTTACCACGGACATGCGTGGTTTTTCCTTCGATACGAAATGGCCCGGGAATCATCACCGCACCTTTTTGCTGGTCGTAACGCATGCTATCGCTGTACAAGCGCCATTCTCCATACCGTACCTCCACATCCCCCTTGAATCGTACCTGTTTGGACAACGGGTTAAACCATGCTTCCTTTCCTGTCATCGGTATACTTTCCCCGGACTCGGTAAACAGTTCAAGTTCGGGTTCCAGCAAATGCATAGTACCTGTTAATTGCTGTTCCGCCTTTGCTGCCTTTAACCGCCATACAGTATGTCCGGCTTTCCGCTCAACAATCAGAGGTTTATCCACATGCGTCTGCGGTATCTTTCCTGCAACAGGCGTCCCGGACAACGGCAACTTTGCCTGTTGCGCCTGCCACATCAGGATCACGGCAGCGGCCATGCTTGCCAACGCAAGGCCCAAAAACCCCCACTTAATCCACGCCATAAAGTAGGTTAAACAGTCCAGCCACAATCGGTGGGAGAAACGCCATAAGGCTCCTGAATCACCTGATCCCATACATCGTTGGCCAGAATCAACCCTTCCGCCACCTGCCGCACCGCACCATGCCCGCCATCAAAGCCGGAAACCCAATCCGCATGTTTCAGCACCGACGGGTGTGCATCATTCGGTGCAAACCCCAGCGCACAATGCCGCATAGGTGGAAGATCAAGCACATCATCTCCCATGCAGGCACAGTTTTCCGCAAGCAATCCTGTGCCGGATAATAGCGCCTCCAATCCTTCCATCTTGTTCAGGCTGCCCTGCACCACATGCTCAATACCCAGGTCTGTCGCCCGGCTTTTGACCACGCCAGACGTGCGTCCGGTAAGGATGCCAACCCGAATGCCTGCACGTTGCAGCAATTTGATGCCGTGCCCGTCCCGCACGTTGAACGCCTTCATTTCATCACCGGTATTGTCCATAAAGATGGAGCCTGCCGTCATTACGCCATCCACATCCAGAATCAGCATGCGGATACCGCATGCTTTCTTCAACGGAAATGTCTGGAATGATCTCTTCATGCGTAACCGCTCATGCCACACCTGTCCTCAGCAGGTCGTGCAAATGCACGACGCCTGCCGGTTTGCCGTTTTCATCCAGAACGAATACGGCGGTAATTTCCTTGTCTTCCATCAAACGTACCGCCTCGGAGGCCAGATGATCGGCAGCAATGGTTTGCGGCGACCGATGCATCAGTTCACCTACCGGTCGCGTAAGGTCCAGATCGCCGGACTCCAT
>JAUZQZ010000144.1 GCA_030950745.1 Mariprofundaceae bacterium
CAAGCTTAGAAGCGACAACATCGATCCCAGAGAGTACATGGACCGTCTGGAGGAATGGCGGAAAAAGGTGGAAGCCGGCGGCGGAACCTGGCGGGTCATCAACGATCTGGAAAGACTGGAGTCGATTCTGGATAACTGAAGGCCGTCTTTATCTTTGTTCCTGAAGCCGCCCACGCTATATCCGGATAGTGGGGCGGTTTTTTTCTGATATCTGCTATTGCGTTATATTCTTCATGTTTGGAAGACACAGGAAAAATTACGGTCAAAAACGGCTCATGGCTGGAGAGTGAAATCATTCCCTCCGGCTTGCCTGGACTGGTTGGAATTACCATGTTGATTCCAGGGGCGCTGGAGTATCCGGAGATGTATCCGGCGCTTCCGGACATAAACGTGCGGCAAAACAGACAGTAGGCTAATCATATGATTACAGCTATGCTGGATACATGAGCGCGATCAATGAAGCCAATCTTCCCGGTGTGGGCCGGAAGCTCTGGCTGGAGGCAAGCGATGGTGGGCGTATTTCCATTATTGCCTACAATAGTGGCGAATATGAAATCTACCTGACCCCCAAAGGGGAGGAGTTTCCTACTTCTGCTGTCCGGTTGGCGCCGGAAGAAGCGGAAGCACTGGGATCAGCCTTTCCGTCAGGCAAAGACATGGAGGAAGATGCGCGGATGCCGCAAGCCACATGTGTTGTGGTACCGGCTGGCTCTCCCGTGCTGGGGGCCGATGCCGCATCACTGAAAAGGGGGGCCGCATTTGTTGCGGCGGTTACAACTGTTTCAGAAGATTCCATAGAATCGCCTGACGGGCATGCGGTGAAAACGGCGGATATTCTTTATCTGATGGGACCGGACAAGGATCGGGAGGTGCTGTCGCGAACGATCCAGGATCATGATTGATGAAGTCGTAGAAAGTCCGTCCATGGCCTTTTTACTCCACGGAAAGCGAAAAGTGCGATTTTCACTTTTCTTACAAATCAACAACTTGCGCTGCAAGTCCTTGATTTGCGCGCCCATTCATGGGCGCTCTGATGACTTCGTAAGAAGTCATCATGATTGATATTCAGGGTGCCGGTGGATGGCTGCTGGGCCTGGCGGCAGCCTTGGGGTTTCTGGCTATTACAGGCGGGCTGGGGCTTCGATTGCGGTTCTCTACAATTCCCGGCTATCTTCTGGGCGGCGTTATACTGGGTGCAGTATTCGAGATCCCTGAAACATTTCTGCATGTATTAATGACGCTTGGTTCCATGTTGATTCTGTTTTTTGTAGGCCTGGAATTTTCACCCGGAAGTCTGAGAAATCGTTTCAAGGGTCTGATTAAGCCGGCATTCTGGGATGCGGTTATCAATATACCACTGGCGGTTATTGCGGCTTTTGCTCTGGGTATGCCCATTGTTGCCGCTATTTGTTTTGCGCTGGCTGCCTATGCTTCTTCTTCCGCCATCATTGCCAAGGGTTTGATGGATTACAAGTTGATTGTATTGCCGGAAGCTGAATGGTGTCTGGGAATTCTGGTGGTTGAGGATTTGGTCATGGCCTTGCTGCTTCCTTTATGCGTTGTGATGCTTGGTGCCGGATCGCTTGAATTGGCAGGCGGAATCGCTGCAACTCTGCTTGCAGGGTTGTTACTGTTGGGATTGTTTGTTGTGCTTGCCCGGATTGGGCTGGTTTCACGCTGGCTGAATCAGCCCGAAAAGGATTTGACCCTGCTGGTCAGCCTTGCGCTGGTATGCCTGATTGCCGGAATCGGCGAATCTTCCGGCATTTCCGCTGCCGTCGGGGCGCTGCTGGTTGGTATGGTGGTGTCCGAGAGTGATAGCCGGAAAAAGATCGAGGCCTTGCTTGTGCCACACCGAGAACTTCTGGCCGTTGGTTTTTTTGCGGCAATTGGCGCGGGTGCAGACTGGCGCCTGTTGATAGATAATCTTGGTGTGGCGATTCCTCTGGTGCTGGTCACAAGCCTTGCCAAAATGTTGGGCGGATACTTGGGAGGCAGATCACAATCTATGTCCAAAGAATCGGCTGTGAGGCTTGGTTTACTGCTTGTACCCCGTGGAGAGTTTGCTTTGGTTGTGGCCGCACTCACGCTGGGGCAGTCATGGGGAATCAGTTTTTACAACACGATTGTCGCTTATGTCATTGTCAGTGCCTTGATCGGAACGTTATTGATACGCTATCACATGGGTATCAGCCGCAGGCTTTCCCTGTTGCTGTCCTGACGGTAACAGGGTGTAAAATGAAGCTGCTGGCGGCGACCAATGATGTATTGGAGCAAACAGATGGGAAGCTCGCGTTATTTTCAGCTTATTCTTGCAGCAACATTACTCTTCTTCTCTGGTATACAGAACGTGCAAGCAGGGATGTTTTCGCTAAGCGAGCAGGACGAGATCAAGATTGGTCGGCAGGCCGCAGCTCAGGTCGAGCAGAAAGTACAAATGTTGCGCGACCCGGAAGTACAGGATTATGTCTCGAAACTGGGCATGGAGCTGGCCCGTGCCAGCGCACGGCCAAATCTTCCCTGGCGGTTCCGTGTGATTCAGGACAAGCGCATCAACGCTTTTGCCCTGCCGGGGGGATTTATCTACATACACAGCAAAGTGCTCGGGATTGCAGGCTCCGAGGCGGAACTGGCAAGTGTTATCGCGCACGAAATCGGACACGTTGAAGGTCGTCATCACAAAGCGCGGATTGAAAAAGCGATGCGCTATCAGCTTGGTCTGGGCGTGTTGAGTGCTATTGTCGGGCGCGGCGGCGGAGGTAATGCGGCGCTGATTGCCGGTAGATTGCTGGCACAGGGGCAGTTGACGAAATACTCGCGTCAGGCCGAGGCGGATGCCGACCGGCGCGGTGTGAAGCTACTCTACCGCACAGGTTTCGATCCCGTGTCCATGAGCCGGTTTCTGCAAAATCTGGTGAAGCTGGAATCCGGCAACCGTGATCTTCTGGCGGGATTCTTTGCCGATCATCCGGCAGCCAGAGACCGTGTTGCCTCTACGCGCACACAGGCGCAAGCCCTGCCGGGAAAAGCATGGCGTGGGAACAGCATGACGTTCCTCCGCATATCGAAAAAATTGGGTGGGCAGGTGGCTAATGGTGAATTTTCCACCGATAAAACCCGTGGAAACACGGGACGCTATGAGGGTGCCCGTATCAAGCCCAAGCGTAATTCCCCGTTGCGTTACGAGGGTGCGCGTATCCCTCCCCGTAGCACCAGATAGACATCATGCTCCCATATTTATGGAGGAGCGAATGTAATGTTCCAGTTGCCATCCATACTAATAACAGGATGATAAAAGGAGGACATGATGATGCGTAAAGTATGGCTGACATTGCTTGGCGTGTTGATGTTCGCCGCTCCTTCCATGGCTGGCAACAAGGGCGTGATGGGTGCATTGCTTGGCGCCGGTATCGGTGCGGGTATCGGGCATGCCGTGGACCGCTCGGGTGGATCAGGCAAGGGTGCTGCGATTGGCGCTATCGGCGGTTATATTATTGGTAATCAGATGGATAAAAGTGAGCAGCGGGCCAGAGAGACCGGTCGCAGAGAGGCTGCAGCCCGGCAACCGGCGCATCAACCGGCCCAACAAGTGAACAGTGGTAGCAAGCTTGTCACGCAAAATTGTACGAAAGGGCAGGAATATTTTGATCGGTCCCTCAAGACCAAAAATAACGATGACAAGGTGTACTATCTGGAAAAGGCCGTGAAGCTTTGTCCCGGTGATGCACGGGTGCACAATGATCTTGGCGTGGCTTACTACACCCGAAACGCGCGGCATGATCGTGATCGCGCCAGGGTCGAGTTTAAGGAGGCGCTCAGGATCAATCCGGGTTACTCTGTTGCCAAAGATAATCTGAGCAGTTTGTAGTTTTCTGCGTTAAGCGTTTTGTCCGGTTTTTTTGCTGATTGTGCTTCGCTGAGGTATATAATTGCCCGCAGGCGGCGGATATGTCTCTGCCACGGCTTTCGCGTATGACCACCACCTTGCCTGCCTCGGCAAGGATTCTCCGGAAGGCGGATATGCGTGCGGACTCCGGGCGTAGGTAGAGGCTTCCGGGGTATGTGTTGAAGGGTAAAAGGTTGATGGTGCAGGGCATACCTTCGAGCACTTGGATCAAACGCTTTGCATCCATATCCGTATCATTGATTCCTGCCAGCATGACGTATTCGACCAGAATCCGTTTATGTGTGATTCGGGCAAACTCACCCGTCCAATATAACACTTCGGCAATGGGCCAACGCTTGTTGATCGGCATGATCCGGTTGCGTGTTTCATCGTTAGTGGCATTAAGCGACAGGGCCAGATTGCAGGGAAGCCGATCAGCAATCATGCGCTGGATTCCCGGCACATGGCCTGCCGTGGAGACCGTTACCCGCCGTGGCGAAAAGGCCATACCTTTCATATCGGTGACAATACGTACGAAACGCGCTACTTCCTCATAGTTATGCATGGGTTCGCCCATACCCATGAGTACGAGATTGCTCGCCCGTTCGTCATGATGATCCATGGTAATTATAATCTGGGCAACCATCTCGGCGGCGCTCAGATTACGAGTCAACCCCGCTGTACCCGTAAGACAAAAGGAACAGTTCATCGCACAGCCAATTTGTGTCGAAATACATTGTGTTAGCCGGTTCTTTCCCGGGATCAGTACGGTTTCCACTTCTTTCCCGTCCGGCATGGCCAGCAACATTTTACACGTGCCATCACTCGCGGTTTGCTGGGTGATCAGTTTGATTTCAAGGGTTTTCGTATGCTGCTCAAGCCATCCATAAAGGGCTTGAGGCAGATCGGGAATGGTACGGATATCGTGTGTGTGATGGCGGAACACATGAGCCAATAATGTTTCGGCGTGTACCGGTTTAACACCGGCAGACCTGCACAGCCCTACCATGTCAGATCGCTCCATGCCGATCAGGGCCGGGCGCGGCTTACATTCAGTCAACACAGGAAGGAAAAGAAGGGCGGCATGAACGCCGCCCGACAGGTATTAAAGACCGTACTTGGCCTTTTTCTCCGCTACTTCTTCAGCGGAGGGCGGCTCATGCTCAATGACTTCGGCCAGTTCAAAGCCATCCCGATCGGTGTCGCATGCCTCATTGAGCGGAATATCGCTCGCGAATACTTCCGGCACGTCCTCCTCGGGATAAATGGCCTCCCAGGGACATTCCGGCTCGCATACGGCGCAGTCAATACACTCCTCAGGCGAGATGTACAGCATATTGGGGTATTTTTCACCTGGTTCTTTGGGTTGATAAAAACAGTCCACGGGACAAACGGATACGCATGCCGTATCCACGCAATCTTTACACAACTCGGTAACAACAAAAGCCATTGGAATCCTCACTTACAAAATTGATGTGCGCAAGATTAGCACAGCATGTGGGGGCTGTTAATACGAATTCTGAGTGTACGAATTCTGAGCGTGTGATTTCGGAAAATTGACAGGCTATCCCGGATTAATTATCTTACTTTATTCTTACAGTATTGAAGGAGATTTTGATGAGTACGGCAAGATTATCCAGTAAAGGTCAATTGATTATCCCCAAGCCTGTACGCAAGGCGCATTGCTGGGAAACAGGCCAGGAACTTGAAGTGATTGACATGGAAGATGGCGTATTGCTGAAAACCAAAAGTCCTTTCAGGCAGACTTCGATGGATGATGTGCTTGGCTCACTCCCCTATTCCGGAGCAGCCAAGACTGTGGAACAAATGAAGGAAGCAATCGGAAAGGGTGTCCAGGCCCGGCGCTCATGATTTCAGTCGATACCAATATACTCGTTCGTATTTTAACCTGTGATGATGACCTACAAATGCGCAAAGCACTGGCACTGTTTGAGCACAATAATATTTTTATTACAGATACGGTCATACTCGAAACGGAGTGGGTATTGCGCTATGCCTACGAGTTTTCCGGCCCGGACATCAATGATGCTTTGGGCCGGCTGCTTGGGTTGCCACAGGTTCATGTCGCCCATCCAAGACAGATAGCGGATGCTTTAATATGGCACAAACATGGGTTGGATTTTTCCGATGTATTGCATCTTTCCGCATCCAATACACAGGATTCATTTTTCACATTCGACAGGCAATTTGTAAG
>JAUZQZ010000145.1 GCA_030950745.1 Mariprofundaceae bacterium
GATGAGCGGCAATCCCACTTTGAGTCCATTTTCGGGGTGGAATGAGGTGCATGGTGGTTCCATGGACCGAAATTCCAGCTCGGAAATGGGCCGAAGTGGGGAAGCCGATTGCCGCTCATGAGTTTTGCAAGTGGCTCATTATCTGCGCGGATCGCAATGATACCGGCAGGCCATTGGACTAATCCCGTAGGCAAATGCAATTAAAGCTGGCACCTCACTGCAACAATAACAAAAATAAGTTGCTGATTGTCTCAAACCGGCCAACTACCGACGTTCACGCATTGGAGAAAGAAGGAGCAGTCAACTTATGCTGAATTCTATTGCAGCAACCTGCCGCTTTGCTCTGCAATCTGTGGTTTTTAGGCGAATGCGTTAGGTATATTTATTGCATTATTGTACCTAACCTCTTATCGTGGGATATATGGATGAACTGGACTTCACCGTGACCACCCTCTATAGTGAATTAGTCGAGCGACTTCGCGTCGATTCTGACATTCCATCAAGTGGTTCCGTCGTCACTAAAGAGATCAAAGGACATGCGTACGATTACCATCGGATTTCCTATATGGGAAAACCCATGCAATTTTATCTGGGCGTATCCAGGGGGAGTATCAAAGAACGCTTACAAAACCGGGCTAAATTATGCTCCATGCTCATCCAGGGGGGAGCAAACTCGCCTGACAGAACCATGGCATCCACCATTGAGCTTCTTGATGCTATAGGTGTCTTCCGGAAACAAAATGGCGTGTTAATAGGTTCTCATGCTTTTGCGGCTATTGGGAACATGCTTGGAGTGACCTGGACATCCAAACTTACGCATACCATGGATGTTGATATTGGAAGGGATTTTCATGTGGCGGGAAGCGATCCTGTCCAGGTTCATAATAAACTTATCAAGGCAGGGTTCATGGAGGTTCCATCCCTGAATCACAGGCATCCAGCTTCATCATTCGCTCTGAAGAAACCCAGAATCAAGATTGACTTCCTTACGCCAAAAAGAGGCAAGGGCAAGGAAGCTCCCGTTAAGCTTGGCGGCATGGGCGTGTATGCGGATGAATTGCGTTTTCTTGATTACCTCATCGAGGCTCCGGAACAATCTGCCGTGCTGACCAGATATGGCGTTCTGGTCAATGTGCCTCAGCCCGCCCGTTATGCATTCCACAAGTTAATCGTTGCCACACGCAGGCCACCGACAGACGATGCCAAACGCAGAAAAGACATCTGGCAGGCAGAATCCCTGATAGAGGTACTATCCGACCATCGGCCCGATGACCTTCGGGTTGCATGGGAAGCTTTGCCATGGAAGAAACAAGCCCAAAAAGGAATGGAGATGCTGGACACCAGTATCAAATTTTAAGGAATTTATTTTATGCGACGCTAATTGAGCCACTTGCAAAACTCTGGGTGGATGAGCGGATTCAACATCCAAGCGCACCACCATCTGAGAGATCAAGCCCCAAAACTGTTGTAAATTCAATTTCCGTCAGGTTGGGATGTCTCATTTGATGCACCTTGCCTGCCAAGCCTTCCGTTTTTCTTATTTACGACTATGCTTCACCCTCTTAAAATTTAACCCGGACTATTCATAAATGTTGCCGCGCCCTTGGCTGGTTCCTTTGTCCGCACCGAATCCCTCGTCGGTCGTCCGTATGCATGGCTACGGTCTTCTTCCCTGGAATCCGTTACGAACAAAGTTTCTGCGCAATCATCACGACAATTTATGAATAACCTCGGTTAGGGGCAAACCGTATGGATATTGATGTACAGAAAGTGGCAATGCTGGCCCGCATCCGCCTGACCGATGCAGAAGCAAACGAGCTGGGGCCACAACTCTCCAACATTCTCGGTTATGTCGATCAGTTACAGGAAGTGGACACCGAAGGCGTAGTTGAAACAGCTCATCCACACGATGCGGCCATGCCGTTGCGTGCCGACGTGGTCACCAATACGAATCGCCGTGAAGCGCTGCAAAAGCCCGCGCCGAAAATCGAATCCGGGCTATACGTTGTACCGAAGGTGATTGAATAATGCCATTCTCAACCCTGTCCGATATGAAATCCCGCCTGGATACCGGAGAAATCTCCGCCCGTGAGATTACGCAAAATGTTCTGGAGCGTATTGACACCCACAATGGCACATTGAATGCCTTCGTGCACATCGATCCCGCGCAGGTGCTGGCCCAGGCTGATGCCTCTGATGCCTTCCGCACAAAACATGATGCACGGCCCCTGGAAGGCCTCCCGATTGCGGTGAAAGATATTTTTTGTACGCAGGACGGCCCGACCACATGCTGTTCGAATATTCTGAAAGGCTTTCATGCTCCCTACGATGCGCATGTCATTACACAGCTTAAGAAAGCCGGCGCCGTGCTTCTGGGCAAGACCAATATGGATGAATTCGCCATGGGTTCTTCCACCGAAACCTCCGCTTATGGCCCCTGCCGCAATCCGTGGAACACCGATTGCATTCCCGGTGGTTCCTCCGGCGGTTCGGCTTCGGCTGTTGCAGCCGGCCTTGTCCCGGCAGCACTGGGCACCGACACCGGTGGCTCCATCCGCCAACCTGCTGCGGTGTGTGGTATTACAGGGCTAAAACCGACGTATGGGCGTGTTTCCCGGCGTGGTATTATTGCCTTTGCTTCATCACTGGATCAGGCCGGCCCGATGACCCGGACCGTGAGGGACACCGCCATGATCACTGCGGTCATCTCCGGGCATGATTCCGGCGATGCTACATCCGTCGCCGATGCGCCTGTCGTGGACTGGCTGGGTGCGTGCAACCCTGCGGACATGAAGGGTATGAAGATCGGCAAACCCAGGGAGTATTTCGTTGACGGCATGGATGCGGACGTTCGCGAAGCAGTCGAAACAGCGCTGAAACAATGTGAGAACATGGGTGCGGAAATTGTCGATATTTCGCTGCCGCATACCGAATATGCCGTGGCGACTTATTACGTGATTGCCCCGTCGGAGGCCTCCGCTAATCTTGCACGCTACGATGGCGTGCGTTTCGGTCATCGCTGCAAAAATCCGGAAGATTTGCTCGACATGTACACGCGTAGCCGTGACGAAGGCTTTGGCGCGGAGGTTAAACGCCGTATTCTAACCGGCGCATTCGCACTATCCTCGGGTTACTACGATGCCTACTATAAAAAAGCGCAACAGGTCCGAACCCTGATCCGTCAGGATTTTCTTGATGCGTTTAAACAAGTGGACGTAATTGCCACGCCAACATCCCCTGTTCCGGCCTTCCGCATCGGTGAAAAAACCGATGACCCACTCACCATGTACTTGTCAGACATTTTCACCATCGCATTGAATCTGGCCGGTTTACCAGGGCTTTCGCAGCCCTGTGGTTTTGCGGGCGGCCTTCCCGTTGGGCTGCAATGGATTGCACCTGCATGGCGTGAGGATATTCTTTTATCCGCTGCATCAGCCTATGAAGCAGCTACGGATTGGCATGCAAGAACACCTGCGGACTTTGATGGACAAGGAGATGCCGCATGAGTTGGGAAGTCGTCATCGGACTGGAAGTCCATGTGCAAATGAATACCGCCACCAAGGCCTTCTGCGGTTGCTCCACTGAATTTGGTGCGGAACCCAACACACAGACGTGTCCGGTCTGCCTCGGCATGCCGGGGCAATTGCCGATACTGAATATAGAAGCGGTGCAGAAAGCGGTTCTAACGGGTCTGGCGATCCATGCCACCATCAATCTGGAATCAAAGTTTGACCGCAAAAACTATTTCTATCCCGATCTTCCCAAGGGTTATCAAATCACCCAGTTGCCGGTACCGATTGTGGAACACGGGTATCTGGACATCCCGTCAGGCGATGGGGAAAAGCGTCTCGGCATTACACGTATCCACATGGAAGATGATGCCGGGAAATCCATGCATGAAGGTTTAGATGGCATATCCCATATTGATCTGAATCGAGCGGGCGTACCGCTGATGGAGATTGTGTCCGAGCCGGACATGCGTTCGGCGGATGAAGCCATCGCCTATCTGAAACAATTGCATCAGCTCGTGTTGTTTCTGGACGTTTCCGACGCCAATATGGAGAAGGGACAATTCCGTTGCGATGCCAATGTATCCGTTCATCATCCGGGCACCCCGTTTGGCACACGCGCCGAACTGAAAAACATGAACTCGTTCCGCTTCATCAAGCAGGCCATTGATTATGAAGTGGGTCGTCAGATTGAACTGATCGAAGATGGCGGTAAAGTCGCTTTGGAATCCCGTTTGTTTGATTCGGCCAAAGGCGAGACCCGATCCATGCGCAGCAAGGAAGAAGCGAACGATTACCGGTATTTCCCTGAGCCTGATTTACCACCCTTGCGTATTTCACAGGAAGAAGTGAATGCCATCAAGGCTGGCATGCCGGAATTGCCGGGCCAGTTGCGCAAGCGTTTTGAAACGGAATACGGATTATCCGTCTACGATGCGGATGTGTTAACCCAGACGCGCGAACTGGCGGCATGGTATGAATCTCTGGCCGCAGCCCACCCTGCTGATCCCAAGCGTTGTGCCAACTGGCTGGCCAATGAGTTGCTTGGCCGGCTTAATGAAGCCGACTGTGGCATCACGGACTCTCCGGTTTCACCGGAATCTCTGGCCTCATTGCTGGACCGTATCGCAGACAACACCATTTCCGGAAAAATTGCCAAGGACGTGCTGGATACCATGCTGGAAACCGGCCACGATACCGATACCGTCATCGAAGAAAAAGGCCTGAAGCAGGTTTCGGACACAGGCGTGATTGATGCGATGATTCAGCAGGTTCTGGAAGCAAACCCCGATCAGCTTGCCGCATTTCGGGGTGGCAAGGACAAACTGTTTGGGTTCTTTGTCGGACAGGTCATGAAAGTCAGCCGGGGCAAGGCCAACCCTGGGCTGGTCAACCAGCGCCTGAAAGTGTTGCTGAAAAGCTAATGACTCGCTGGTGGCGCAACGCTCTGGTCGCCAGTCTGATCCTGCTGCTTGCCATATCCGGCGTGTTGTTCCTGCGTCTTGACCCCGGCAAACTCAGCGCCTCCGTTCAATCACAATTACAACAATGGTCCGGCCAGAAAATTCAAGTCGGATCGGCATCCTTAAGTCTGTTCCAGGGCCTTAGCCTGCGCATTCAGGATGTGGATATTCAGTCTGAGAAACAGGCATGGCATCTGCATGCGGATAACATACGTCTGGGACTATCGGTATGGCATCTGTTGCAGGGGAAAACCAGCATAAAATCTGCCGAAATTATCCGTCCTGTACTGGATTTTTCCAAACCGCCACAAATGAAAAAACTCGCCATGATAGCCTTGTCGAAACCATTGGAATGGGTACGCATACGACAAGGCCGTATTCGAATAACTGGAAAAATTGCCGCACAAGGCTTTGATGCCACTGTTCGTCGAATCAGCAGAGAACGGGAAATGACATGGGAATTACAAAGTAAACTTTTTGGTGGAGATCTGACAACACAGGGACGTATCCGGTATGATGCACAGGGACGCAGATCGGCTTTTGG
The DNA here is from genome assembly GCA_030950745.1 of Mariprofundaceae bacterium. GTDB lineage: Bacteria > Pseudomonadota > Zetaproteobacteria > Mariprofundales > Mariprofundaceae > JAUZQZ01. The sequence goes on from JAUZQZ010000145.1 coordinate 5,517, forward strand.
AAAACTGAAGGCCAGGCATATTCTCCTGAACGGTTTGCCCGTCTCCCTCGCAGGACTGGCGCTCCCTCAACTCGCTTATGAAAGCTTTGAGACCTCACTCACCTTTGATGCGAATACCAACCGGGAATGGAGCCTGTTTGGGGACGCAGAAATTCATGCCAGCCTTAAGAACATGCCTCCCGTCACCTGGCGTGGTAAGGTGAAAGGCACGGGGTTACAGCGATTAAACTGGCATGATGCATTTCTTCGAATTGGACGAAACGCCATGTTTTCAACCTCAGGAGAATGCACCCATGGTAAGGGCTGTAATTTCGGGATCGATACCCGTAACGCAGAGATTCCACTGATTTTGAAAGCGATAAATCTGAATATTCCGATCAAGGGAACACTGGATACGAAAGTATCGGTTTCATGGAAAAACGGGCAATGGTCAACCATGGGAAAGCTGGCTTCACATCATGTTTCATGGTCGGATATTTCCGTACCCGATACCACAATCTCCATACCGAATGCCCTTTACCGTGTTCCCGGACATTTTGAACTGGAAAACATTCACCTTCAACCGGCTGAAGAAAGCGGTGATATTGTATTGGAGAAGCTCCACAGGTCAGCTCAGGAATGGAACCTTAATGCACGTATCAGAAACATGGCCAACGGGTGGGTTCCATTCGCCAATATTTTACTTAAATTGAATGGAATGGCTCCCGATGTTCGGGGTGAAGGCATCCTCAATGCTGAAATTTATGTATCCATGAATTCCGGACACAGAAAGATTGGTTTTTCAGTTGATAGCAGTCAGGCACGGCTCATCTATGCCAAGGCTTTTGAAAAGCCAAAGGGTGTCCGTGCCAACATAACGGCACATCTTGACACGCGTGGGAACAGGTCACTTTTTTCTATCCACAATATGGATCTTGGAGACAGTCATGCCGAACAAATACAATGGGTGATCGGGCAAGGGAAGACCAAATCTGTCTCAGCCAAACAAATCCGGGTTGATCTGGCAAAACTGAAGCAGAATGGAATCATTCTTCCTGATACCATGAAGGACTGGCATGGCACCATTCGTGGCCGCTTCAGCCATGTTCAACCTGTGGCAGGAACCCCTGTGACGGACTGGTTCTCAAAATCCGGCGCAAACCTGCAACTCAATGCATTTGGCCCGAAGGGGAATACTTGGGACGGCCTGATTAACATCCGGGATGGCACGCTTTCCACGCAGAATTTGTATTGGGAAACCACCGGGCAACATGCGCGTCTGGATGGTGCCATCAACCTGTTTTCCAAACAAGGCAACATAAATCTGCAGGATGCCACGCTATCATGGAAGCAAGGTGATGCATTGCCCGCATGGCTAGGTCAGGCCGAATTGCATGGGTATTTGCGCAACATTAACCTGGACTGGATGGGAAACACATGGGGTGGACTGCATGGAGCATATCGCACCAGAGGCAACCACATCACACTTAAAAAGATCCGTGGGAAACTGGCTGGCGGCAGCATCCAGAGTCCAAAGATGTCACTCGTTCTCTCTCCCGAATCCGTCCGTTTTTCCGGACCTGTGCGTATGGCCATTGTCCGGCTTAACAAACTTCGCGGACTCTCCGAAGCTCTTGGCGCCAAACTGGATGGCTACATGTATCTGAACGCCAATCTGGAGGGCAAACTTCCCTGGCATACGAAATCGCCCTGGCGGGGCAATGGAGACATCGAGATTCAACATGGTTACTGGCAACCCGTTGATAAGAAACTGACAATTTCTGTCGGAGGGTTGCGTATGAAAACAAGTGAGATGATCCCATTTTCTCGTTTCACCACACGTTTCAATCTGGAGCGCAGGGTTTTGCAGTTCACACGCATGCAACTGGAAACCGGAGCAAAGCAAATCACCGGCAATGCCTTCCTGCATCCGAACGGGGAGATTGGAGGGAATCTGCAAATCAGGAATGAACACGGCATGCGGAAATCCAGACTTCTGGGAAACTGGCCTGAAGCCACCGGAATTTTTGGAACAAACCAGCACGCCATCCCGTAAATTCGCTTATGGAGCCACTTGCAAAACTCATGGGCGGCGATCAACTTCCCCACTCCGGCCCATTTCCGAACTGGAATTTCGGCACATGGAACCACCATGCCCCTCATTCCATCCCGAAGATGGACTCGAAGTGGGATTGCCGTTCATCCACC